>CAZSDX010000610.1:0-4248 GCA_964605685.1 uncultured Polyangiaceae bacterium | reverse complement strand
CATCAGCTCGACGCCGATCCCTCCGCCGGGTGGCCCGCTCGATCCGCTCCAGCGCCGCCACCAGCGCCGCCACCTGCGCCGCGGCGCTCACCTTGGGCAGCGTCACCACGAAGCCCTCGGGGGGAGCCTCGCCCTCCGCCCGGAGCGACGAGAAGAAGCGGTCCAGCGTGCGCAGCGCCCGCCCCCGGGTCTCCGGCCCCAGCGCCTTGCACCGGAGCCCCAGCCAGGGAGGGAGCGACCCCTCCCGCAGCCCCCGGGCCACCTCCCTCGCGGCGGCGCCCGCATGCTCGTCCTCCTCGCCGTCTCCGCGCTGACCGTAGCCGTCCTCGAAGTCGATGCGGTAGTCCTCCACCGGCTCCAGTTCCAGCTTCCGGAGCACACGGTCCCGGAGCCCCGCGCCCCCCGGAAGCCCCATCGCTGCGGCGAAGGAGCCCTCGTCCGGCGCGTGGGCGGCCACCATCTGCGCCGCCAGCTTCCCCAGCTTGCCCGCCGTGGAGGCGCGGAACAGGTGCCCCCCGCCGTACACCACATGGACCGGCTGCCGCCCGGCGGCGGGCTCCGGGGTCGGCTCGTCCTTCAGCTCGGCCAGGATGGCCTCCCGCTCGGCCAGCGGAAGCAGGGGGCGGAGGGTCACGGGCAGCTCTTCCTCGGGGAACATGCGCGGGGTCTTGCAGCAACCGACGCCGGAGGCAACCGGTCGCCCCTCCGCTCTGGTCAGGCGCGTGGGGTTGCCCTAAGAGGCCGGACCATGCTGGTCCCCTTTGCTGAAGACGTGTGGACGGACACCCGGGAGACCCGGTTCTTCGGGGTCGAGACGGGAAGCCGGATGACGGTGGTGCGCCTCTCGGAGGGTGGACTCTTCGTCCACTCGCCGGCGGCGCTGGACGGGGAGACCCGGCGGGAGGTGGACGCGCTGGGCGAGGTGAGGGCGGTGGTGGCGCCGAGCCTCTTCCACCACCTGCACGTGCGGGCCTGGATGGACGCCTACCCGAAGGCCCATTTCGCCGCCTGCCCGGGCCTGGAATGGAAGCGTCCTGACCTGGAATTTTCCTCCATCCTCGGGGATCAACCGCACCCGATCTGGTCCGGGGATCTGGGGCAGGTGTACTTCTCCGCGCGGCGGGAGAACGAGGTGGTCTTCCACCTGGAGCGGCGGGGGCTGATGATCTGCGCCGACGCGCTCCTGAACCTGTCGAAGCACCCCCTCGCCTCGACCCGCGCGGTGGCCTGGCTGATGGGCAACGACGCCCCCGGCACCGGCTACATCGAGCCGCTGATGATCCGGGACCGGAGGCTCGCCCGACGCCAGGCGGACCGGATCCTCGCCTGGGGGTTCGACCGGGTGATCCTCTCCCACGGGGCGATGCTCGACCAGGGAGGTCGAGAGGCGATGCGCCACGCCTACGCCTGGCTCTGACCCCCCCCAGCGACGGAGTGAAGAATCTTCCGGGTCCAGGCGGAGGGGTGATTTTGCTGTTGACGGCGCCTGGCTCGGGGGTGGATGCGAGCCTTTCAGGGTCAAACGATACCTGTTGGCGAGGAGACGCCTGTCCGTGGGTAAATGCCGGGATGAAAGATACCTTGCGCCCTGTCCCGGCCAGCACCGTCGGTCGAGGCAAGGCGGTCTTGCTGCCCCAGTCCCCGGCGTCGCCTGTTTTCCGGAAAGACGGCGTGCAGCTCCACCACGGAGACAGCCTGGAGCATTACGCGGCGTGGGAGCGCCCCACGGCGATCCTGTCCGACGGGGCCTACGGGGTGCTGGGCTTCGAGGGGGACACGTCGGATCACCTGGACGTACCGGCCTGGTACGAGCCCCACGCCCGGGCGTGGGCGGAGGCGGCGCAGCCGAGGACGACGCTCTGGTTCTGGAACTCGGAGATCGGCTGGGCCGCAGCGCATCCGGTGCTGGAGCGCCACGGCTGGAGGTACGTCAACTGCAACGTCTGGAACAAGGGAATACGCCACCTCGCAGGGAACGTGAACACCCGGAAGATCCGGAGGTTCCCGGTGGTGACGGAGGTCTGCGTCCAGTACGTCTTCGAGGCGCGCGTCCAGGGGATGACGCTGAAGCAGTGGCTGCTCGCGGAGTGGAAGCGCTCGGGGCTACCGCTGCAGCGGGCCAACGAGGCGTGCGGGCTCCGAGACGCGGCGGTGCGCAAGTACTTCGACCAGGGGCACCTGTGGTACTTCCCGCCGTCGCCGGCGATGCAGTGCCTGAGCGACTACGCCAACACCCACGGAGCGCCGGAGGGGCGTCCCTATTTCTCCCTGGACGGCCGGAGCCCGGTGACCGCCGCGCAGTGGGAGAACATGCGGGCGAAGTTCTCCTGCCCTCACGGGGTCACCAACGTCTGGGATCGACCGCCGATACGAGGAGAAGAGCGGGTGAAGACCACGAGCGGCCGGGCGGTGCACCTCAACCAGAAGCCCCTGGATCTGATGGCGAGGATCATCCATGCGTCGACCGATCCGGGGGACGTGATCTGGGAGCCCTTCGGCGGCCTGTTCACCGGGGCGCTGGCGGCCCACCAGCTCGGGCGCCGCGCCTTCGGAGCCGAGGTGGATCCGACCTATTTCCAGTACGGTGTGCGCCGCTTCGCGGAGCCAACGCCCGGCGAGTGATCCTCCCACGAGGCCCGCGCAGGGTCACGGATCCGGGGGAGGCTCCATCCCGTCGAGGACACGCCGGGCTCGCTCCAGGTCAAGCTCGCGCTCCCAGCGGGCGACGACCAGCGTCGCGACGGCGTTGCCGACGAGGTTGGTGAGGGCCCGGGCCTCGCTCATGAAGCGATCGATGCCGAGGAGCAGGGCGAGCCCCGCGACCGGAATCGTCCCGGTCGAAGCCAGCGTGGCCGCCAGCGTGATGAAGCCCCCCCCGGTGACCGCGGCGGCGCCCTTGGAGGTGAGGAGCAGCACCAGCAAGATCCCGAGCTCCTGGCCCAGCGTCAGGTGCGTGTCGGTGGCCTGCGCCACGAAGAGCGCCGCCATGGTCAGATAAAGGGATGTGCCGTCCAGGTTGAAGGAGTACCCCGTGGGTACGACGAGACCCACGACCGCCCGGGAGCAGCCGAGCCCTGTGAGCTTCTCGATGAGCCGCGGGAGCGCCGCCTCGCTCGACGACGTCCCCAGCACGATCAGGAGCTCGTCCCTCAGGTAGCGGAGCAGCCGGGTGATCCGGAGCCCCATCGCCCTGAGGATCAGCCCGAGCACCCCCAGCACGAACAGCAAGCTGGTGGCGTAGAAGGCGACCATCAGCTTCCCGAGGCCCGCCAGCGCCGCGAGGCCGTGCTTGCCCACGGTGTAGGCCATGGCCCCGAAGGCGCCGACCGGGGCCAGGCGCATGACCATCATCACGATCCGGAAGAGCACCTTCGCCAGCCGGTCGATCACGTCCACCAGGGGCCTGGCCTCGCCGCCCAGGGCCGAGGCCGCGGCGCCGAAGAGCACCGAGAACAGCAGCACCTGGAGGATCTCTCCGCGGGCAAAGGCGTCGACCGCGTTCGACGGGATCACGTTCAGCAAGAAATCGACCGTGGACTGCCCCCGGGCGGCCTGCGTGTAGCCCTCCACCGCCTTGCCATCGAGCTGCCTCGGGTCGATGTGCAGCCCCTCGCCGGGCCGCAGCACCTTCACCACCCCGAGCCCGATCAGCAGGGCCAGCGTCGTCACCGCCTCGAAGTACAGCAGCGCCTTGGCCCCCACCCGGCTGACTTTTTTCAGATCCCCCATCCCCGCCACGCCCCCCACGATGGTGGCGAAGATCAGCGGAGCGATCAGCATCTTGATCAGCTTGAGAAAGCCGTCCCCGAGCGGCTTCATCTTCACCCCGAGCTCCGGGCTCAGGTGCCCCAGCAACACCCCCGCCCCGATGGCCAGCAGAACCTGACCATAAAGCCCCCCCAGGAACGCCCGGAGCACCCGCTAACCCGTCGGTCTTGAAACAGATGATCCCGCCGAGCAGCTTGAGCCCGCAGCCGCCTCCCGAGGGGCAACACAGCTCGGGGAGCGTCCCGGGCGGCAGGATGGGCGGGATGAAGCAACAGCTCCCGTCGCAAAGCAGCGAGTCTGGCCCGTTGCAGCCGCTGCTTCCGCCGCTTCCGCCGCTTCCGCTGCTTCCACCGGAACCACCGCTCCCGCCGCTTCCGCTGTTTCCGCCGAAGGGCTCGCCGCCTCCGCTCCCGCCGGAGCCGCCCGCTCCGCCAGAGCCTCCCGTCCCGGCGCTGCCGCCTGCTCCGCCGGAGCCGCCCG
>CAZSDX010000609.1:0-4251 GCA_964605685.1 uncultured Polyangiaceae bacterium | reverse complement strand
CAGCGCGAGCAGGGGGGCGAGGAGCAGCCGGGGGCGGCGAGGCATGGAGCAGGTAGCGACCTAGCGAGAAACGAAGTACCCGGCAACGGTGCTGTTCAACACCCTGGCCTACGCGCGCTTCTTCGCGGTGGTGTTCCTGGCGAGCTGGCTCCTGGCGCGGTTCCGCGTGGCGAGGCTCGCGCTGCTGCTCGGGGCGAGCTACGTTTTCTACGCGGGCTGGAAGTGGCAATACCTCCCGCTGATCTTCGCGTCGTCGACCATCGACTACCTCCTGGCGCTGAAGATCGACAGCCTGGACGACCCGGCGCGGCGGCGGCGCTGGCTGGTGCTCACGGTGGTGGTGAACCTGGGGATGCTGGGGTTCTTCAAGTACTGGAACTTCAGCCTGGAGACGGCGCAGAGCGTGCTTGGCTTCTTCCGGGGGGGGCCGGGGCCGGACCTGCGCGGCTGGATGCTCGGCTTCGCCCTACCGGTGGGGATCTCCTTCTTCACCTTCGAGTCGATGAGCTACGTCATCGACGTCTACCGGCGCGAGCTGCCGGTGTGCCGGAGCTACCTGCGGTACCTGCTGTTCG
The DNA here is from genome assembly GCA_964605685.1 of uncultured Polyangiaceae bacterium. Lineage (GTDB taxonomy): Bacteria > Myxococcota_A > Polyangia > Polyangiales > Polyangiaceae > JANWXX01. The sequence continues at coordinate 3,676 of CAZSDX010000609.1, read as the reverse complement.
TCGCCTTCTTCCCGCACCTGGTGGCGGGGCCCATCGTGCGCCCGGGGCAGCTCCTGCCGCAGTTCGACGCGGAGCCTCGCCTCGACCCGAGGGAAGGCAGCGAGGGGCTGTTCCTGGTGGCCGCTGGCCTGCTGAAGAAGGTGGTGATCGGGGATTACCTGGCGATCAACCTGGTGGATCGCGTCTTCGACCGCACCAGCAGCTTCTCGGCCCTGGAGACCCTCGCCGGCGTCTACGGGTACGCGCTCCAGATCTACTGCGACTTCAGCGGCTACACCGACGTGGCCATCGGCAGCGCGCTGCTGCTCGGTATCCGGATCAACGAGAACTTCCGCAGCCCCTACCAGGCGACCAACCTGCAAGAGTTCTGGCAGCGCTGGCACATCTCGCTCTCCACCTGGCTCCGGGATTACCTCTACATCCCCCTCGGGGGCAGCCGCGGGTCTCCCTGGCACACCTACCGCAACATGATGATCACCATGCTGCTCGGCGGGCTGTGGCACGGGGCCTCCTGGACCTTCGTGTTCTGGGGCTTCCTCCACGGGGCGGCGCAGGCGGTCGGCAGGGCGTGGCAGCGGGCTCGGGGGGTCGCCGCCGGCGCCTTCGAGCCGCTCTGGCAGCGGGTCGCCTGGGGTCTCCTGACCTTCCACTTCGTCTGCTTCGCCTGGATCTTCTTCCGCGCTCCGACCTTCGGCAAGGCGCTGGCGGTGCTCAAGCAGATCGGCACGCTGACCACCTTCCACCCCAACCTCCCGCCGAAGCTGCTGGGGATCATGGCCCTGGGGTTCGCCACCCACCTGCTTCCCCACGACCTCTACGACCGGATCAAGGCGCGCTTCATCGACCTGCCCGCCCCCGCCCAGGCGCTCTGCCTGCTGGCCGCTGCCTACGTGCTCCGGGAGGCCACCAGCAGCGCGGTGGTCCCCTTCATCTACTTCCAGTTCTGACCGAGACGCCGCCGGGCTAGGCTGCCCGCGCGACGACGATGAAGCGAACCGCCCTCACCCCCCTTGGTACGGCCCGCGAACGGCTGCTGGTCTCCCTGGGCAGCGAGCCCCACTACACGCAGGCCTCGGTGGCGGGGTTGCGGGAGTTCAACCTGGGGGAAGAGGCCGCCTACCTCGCCTGGGAGATCGTCCGCTGCGCCTCCGGGCTCCACCCCACCGAGGAGCGAGCGCTCTTCTTCCTGGTGCTCGCCTCCATCGTCAACCTCCACGAGGGGAGCACCCGGCTGCCGGTGCGCGGCGCGGGGGTCGGGTACCTGGCCCGGCTCCTGGAAAAACTGGGCGGCATCGAGGCGCTCCCGCGGGTCCCCTCGCTCCTCGCGGACCCGAGGCTCGATCCGGTGCTGGGCCGCCCCGGCGACTACCGCCCGCTCCTCCTCGACGGCGACTACCTCTACCACCAGCGCACGCTCCACTTCGAGGACAGGCTGGGCAAGGCGCTGGGCCGCAGGCTCTCGGCGCCGCCGCTGCCCGTGGACCTGGCGCTGGCGCAGCAGATCCTCGGGGTGGTGGCGGGGGGGCGCCTGTCCGCGGAGCAGCAGTACGCGGTGCTCACCGCCGTCTGCTCGCCGCTCACGGTCATCACCGGAGGGCCCGGCACCGGGAAGACCTCCATCGTGGTGGCGATCCTCCGGGTGCTGGCGCGCCTGGGGCTGCCCATGGCCTCCGTGGCGCTGGCGGCCCCCACCGGCAAGGCCGCCTACCGGATGAAGGCCTCCATCGCCGCGAGTCTGGCGGCCCTGGCCGACCCGAGCCCCGAGGACCTGCGGGTGGCGTCGGTCCCGGAGCCCAGGACGCTCCACCGGCTGCTGGGCTACTCGCCGGAGACGGACCGCTTCCGCCACCACGCCCTCCACCGGCTCCCCGAGGAGGTGGTGATCGTCGACGAGTGCTCCATGATCGACCTTCACCTGATGGACCGGCTGGTGCACGCGGTGCGCGACGACGCCAGGCTGGTGCTGCTCGGCGACGCGGAGCAGCTCCCCTCGGTGGAGGCCGGCGCGGTCTTCCGCAGCCTGGTCCCGCCGGGCTCCGGCTCCGGGGCTTCCCCCTGGCGCGCGCTGCTCCGACCCGAGCTGCACGCCGCGCTGCCGCCGCCTGTGGTCTCCGGAGACCCCCGCTGGAAGGCCGCCGTCCGCCTGTCCCGCAGCTACCGCATGGACGCCAGTCGCCCCGAGGGACGCCGCATCCTGCTGGTCGCCGGGCGCATCAACGCCGGCCACGCGGACGCCCTCTTCCAGGAGGAAGACGAGGCCGCCGACGGCGACTTCATCCGGCCCTGCTACGCCCCCGAGGAGGTCTCCTTCCGCGGGGTTGACCTCCTGGACGCCCCGGGGCAGCTCGGCGCCTTCCTGGACCTGTGGCTCGACCGGCGGGTGCTCTCCCTCGACGACTTCGCGGCCCAGGTGAAGCGCCCCATCCCGCTCCGGGAGGGGCGCATCGACGAGGCGGAGCTCGGGCGCGTCGAGCGGCTCTTTGACCACTACGAGCGGTCGAAGATCCTCTGCGTGACCCGCGCCGAGGTCGAGGGGACCGGCGCCGACACCATCAACGCCCACCTCCACGCGGGCCTGGCGCGCGCCCTGGGCCTCGTGGTCGGCGACCTCTGCCCGGGCGCCCCGGTGATGATGCTCCACAACGACTACGAGCGGGAGCTGTTCAACGGCGACCAGGGCATCGTCCTGCGGGTCTCCGACGAGGACGGGACGCGGCTGGCGGCGGTCTTCCGCCGGAGCGCCGGGCGCCACGCGGTCTTCCGCCTGGAGTCGCTCCGATCCCAGCTCCAGCTCTCCTTCGCCATGACGGTCCACAAGGCCCAGGGCTCCGAGTTCGACCACGTGGCCCTCGTGCTCCCGGGCGCCAACATGGCCCTGCTCACCCGCGAAGTCCTCTACACCGCCGTCACCCGCAGCAAGACCTCCGTGGTCATCGTCGGCCAGCGGGTACTCTTGGAGGTCGGCGTTCGGCAGCCCATCGAGCGCTTCTCCGGCCTCGCCGAGCGCCTCGCGTTACGCCGACACGGGCTGCTGCCGCCTCCACTCGTACAGCGCGATCGCCGCCGCCGTCGACGCGTTCAGGCTATCGAAGCGACCCGTCATCGGCAGCCTCGCCAGCGCCGTGGTCGCCCCCTTGATCCCGCGGCGCAGCCCCGACCCCTCGGAGCCCAGCACCAGCACCGTCGGGCGGGTCAGATCAAACTTATGCAGGGGCCGCTCCGCCTGCCCGTCCAGGCCGAGCACCTGGAACCCCTGCGCCGCCAGCTCGCCCAGCGCGCCCCGCAGCGACCCGACCCGCACCAGCCTCGCATGCTCGATGGCCCCCGCCGACGCCCGGAACATCGCCGGCGACAGGGGCGCGGACGCATGCTCGGGCCAGAGCACGGGGGCGTCGGCGATGGCCACCGCGGAGCGGACCACGGCGCCGAAGTCGCGCGGGTCTTGCAGCTCGTCCAGCGCCAGCACCAGGGGTCGCTCCGCCAGCGTATCCAGGGGCATCAACGCCAGCTCGGGCGCCTCCGCGGCGGCGCCCTGGTGGAGCACCCCGCGGGCCAGTTTTTCCAGGCGATCTCGGGGAACCCGCTCCGCCGGGACCTGCACCGAGGCCGCCAGCCGCTCCAGCCCCGCCAGCGCCGCCGAGCAAGCTCAAGGGAGGAACTGTCAGGAAAGAGTGTA
>CAZSDX010000608.1:0-4256 GCA_964605685.1 uncultured Polyangiaceae bacterium | reverse complement strand
GGCGGCCCCGGCGGGGCGCGCTGGCGCGGTGGCTGGGGCCCTCGGTGGCGTGGGCGCACCCGGGGCACTACGTCCCGGGGAACGCCCGGGGCCAGGTGCTCCAGGGCTGGAGCGCGGATCTCTTCGCGGGCTCCACCGATCTGCCCGCGGGCGACGGGATCACCGGGGTGTTCCGGTCGGGGCGCTTCAGCTTCGCCGCGCCCTCGGGGGGGCCCGCGGCGGGGGCGCTGGGGGGGAACGTCGCCGTCGCGGAGGGGGTGGCGGAGAAGGACGGGACGACGGTACATTTCCGCGTGGCGGCGGACCTGGCGACGCTGTCGACCCGGGCGCCGGAGGGGCGCATCGACGGCTGCGTCTTCGAGGAGGTGGACGTGCAGGGGGACGGCACGGTGGAGGTGGAGGTCCGGCCGAGCGTCTGGTTCAACCTGGTCGATTTCGCCGGGGTCGCCCCGGGGACGGCGGAGGCGCCGACGACGCTTCAAGCCGGCGAGAGCGCGCACCTGGGCTTCCTGGTGGGGCTTTCGCAGCTCTCCGCGTACCGGTTTCGCTTTGTACCTTGAAAGGAAAGAGAACGATGTGGAAGAAAAAATTCTGCGTGATGATGCTGGCCTCGGTCGCGGCGCTGGCGTGCGGGGACGACGACAGCGGCGCGGATCCGACCTCCGGCGGCAAGGGGACCGCGGCCTTCACCACCTGGGGGGAGGAGTACATCGAGGAGGGCATCCCCGCGGGGGGAGAGGAGGGCCTGGTGGATGGGTGGTCGGTGAAGTTCTCGAAGTTCCTGGTGGTGATCGGGAACATCACCGTGGCGGACGCCGGGGGGAAGGAGGCCGCGAGGATGAGCGGCAGCCGCCTCATCGACCACGTGAAGAAGGGTCAGAAGGTGGTGATCAGCTTCCCGGAGCTGCCGGCGCAGGCTTACGAGAAGGTGGGCTACGAGATCCTGCCGGCGGACGCCCAGACGGAGCTGCTGGGGGCCGACGCCGCCGACAAGGATTTCATGGTCCAGAACAAGTACGCGCTCTACGTCGAGGGGACCGCCACCAAGGACCAGGTGAGCAAGACGTTCAAGTGGGGGTTCTCGCAAACAACACGCTACATCGACTGCAAGGCGGAGCAGGACGGCAAGGAGACCGTCGGGATCGTGGTCACCAGCGGCGGCACCGACACCACGGAGCTGACCATCCACGGCGATCACTTCTTCTACGACCGCCTCCAGGCGAATCCGACGGGGAAGATCCCCACCAACCTGCGCTTCGAGGCCATCGCCCGCGCCGACGACGAGGGAGACGGCAACAAGGACGGCGTGGTCACCCTGGACGAGCTGGCCAAGGCCCCCATCGACCTGGCGGCGGGCTACGACCCGTCCGGCTTCAGCGTGGCCAACATGAAGGAATTCCTCTCCGAGCTGACCCGCACCGTGGGGCACTTCCGGGGCGAGGGGGAGTGCACCGTCGTCCGCCAGTGACGCGGGGGAGCCTCCCGCGGGGGCGAGGGGCGTTATCCTGCGCCGCCATGGGACAACCCCGCCTCCCCCGGGTGGCCTTCAGCATCCTCGGACCCAACCTCGACCAGGGCAAGGGCGTCGCCCGCTGGGAGCGCTGGCGCCCCACCGTGGCCCTGGCGCGCCACGAGGACCTGCTGCTGCGACGCCTGGAGCTGCTCTACCAGCCCTCCTTCCTCGACCTGGCGCGGCTGGTGGCGGACGACGTGCGGCACCTATCGCCGGAGACCGAGGTGAACCTGCACCCCGTCGACCTGAAGGATCCCTGGGATTTCGAGGAGGTCTACGGGGTGCTTCACGACGTGGCGCGGGCGTATCCCTTCGCGCCAGAGCGGGAGGAGTACCTGGTGCACATCACCACCGGCACCCACGTCGCCCAGATCTGCCTGTTCCTGCTCACGGAGTCCCGCCATTTTCCGGCCAAGCTGCTCCAGACCTCGCCGCCCCGCCGAGACAGGCCGGGCAGCCCCGGCACCTACGCCGTCATCGACCTGGATCTCTCCCGCTACGATCGGCTGGCCTCCCGCTTCCAGGCGGAGAGGCGGGACAACCTCGCCTTCCTCAAGTCGGGCATCGACACCCGCAACGAGGCGTTCAACCGGCTGATCGAGCGGATCGAGGTGGTCGCCGGGGCGTCGAAGGCCCCCATCCTTCTGGAGGGGCCCACCGGCGCCGGCAAGAGCCAGCTCGCCCGGCGCATCTTCGAGCTGAAGAGGGCGCGGCGCCAGGTGCAGGGGGAGCTGGTGGACGTCAACTGCGCCACGCTCCGGGGTGACACCACCATGGCCACCCTGTTCGGCCACACGAGGGGCGCCTTCACCGGGGCCACCGCCGAGCGCCAGGGGCTGCTCCGGAAGGCGGACGGGGGCGTGCTCTTCCTGGACGAGATCGGGGAGCTGGGCCTGGACGAGCAGGCAATGCTGCTGCGGGCCATCGAGGAAAAAGTGTTCTACCCGGTGGGCTCGGATCGGGAGGTCAAGAGCGACTTCCTGCTGCTGGCGGGGACCAACCGGGATCTCACGGCCCGGGTCGCTCAGGGGAAATTCCGGGAGGATCTCCTGGCGCGGATTCACCTGTGGAAGTTCCGGCTACCCGGGCTGCGGGAGCGACCGGAGGACATCGAGCCGAACCTGCGCTACGAGCTGGAGAAGGCGGGGCAGCAGCTCGGGGTGCAAGTGACGATGAACCGGGAGGCGAGGGAGCTGTACCTGGCCTTCGCCGCCGACCCTTCCTCGCGCTGGAGCGCCAACTTCCGGGATCTCAACGCCTCGGTGCTCCGGATGGCGACGCTGGCCCGCGGGGGGCGGATCGGGGCGGACGAGGTGGGGGAGGAGATCGAGCGGCTGAGGGCGAGCTGGACGACCCTGGCGGCCGAGGAGTCCTCCGTCTCGCCGCAGTCTGCGCCGGCGACGGCCCCGGGGGATCTGGTGGCGGCGGCGCTGGGCGAGGAGCAGGCCGCGGAGCTGGATCGCTTCGACCGGGCGCAGCTCGCGGAGGTGCTCCGGGTCTGTCGGAGCGCGCCTAGCCTGTCGGCGGCGGGGCGCGTGCTGTTTGCGTCCTCGCGGGCGCGCAAGGCGGCGCCCAACGACGCGGACCGGCTCCGGAAGTACCTGGCGCGCTTCGGGCTGAGCTGGGCGCAGGTCGGCCCCGGGCGCTGATGCCGCGTCGCCCTTCAGCCCCCGGTCAACCAGGCGGCGTAGGCGTCCGGTGACAGGGAGGAGCCGGTGAGGCGGCGGAGCTTGTCGTCCATGCGCCCCCGGGCTCCGTCGGCGACGAGCTGGGAGGCCAGCAGATCGCCCGCGGCCGGCGAGACCCAGGCGGGACCGAAGCGAGCGCGGAGCGCGGCGCGGACCTGGCAGGAGAACATCGCCGCCAGCAGGTACGACTGGGTGTAGACCGGGTAGGTGGCCAGGAAAGGCGAGGTCGCCCAGGTGACCTCCGCGTCGGCGGGGCCTTCGAGGCCGAGGAGGTCGCGGTGCAGGCGCTTCCAGAGGGCATCCAGATCCTGCTCCGGATCGTCCAGTGCCGCCCGCTCGAAAGCCACGGAGATCAGCCGGGCACGGAGCGTTACCAGCTCCCCCCGCGCCCGCGCCCGGAGCAGCTCGGCGCGCTCGCCCGAGGAGAGCGCCGGCACCCGGTCCGCCAGCACCTCGGGCTCGTCCAAGAGGCGACCGAACACCTCCGCCACGCCCTCGTCGTAGCCCGGCTCGGTCAGCCCGGGGATCCACTCGTAGCCCTTGAACACCGGGCGCTCCTCCCGGTTGCGGGTGGCAGCGAAGGCATGCCCCAGCTCGTGCATCAACGTCGCGTAGAAGCGGACCCCCGCGGCGGGGCGCACCACCGCCCGCACGTCGTCCGGCACCCGGACGCTGATGGTCTGCCCGGCGAAGGCGAAGTCGCGGACGTCCACCCGGATCCTCGGTTTTTCCAGATCCACCCCGAGAGAGGACCAGAGGCCCCGGGCAAAGGAGAGCGCTCCGTCCGCCGGGAAGGCGCCCTCCTGCGGGGGGTTCAGCTTCTTCCCCAGCCAGTCGGCGTCGATCATGGTCACTTCCGACCCGCTCGCCTTGCGGACCTCGACCAGCGCGTCGATGAAGGCGGGCCTCGTCCGCTCGTCGAGCTGACCAAGGAGCACCCGAAGCCGGTCGAAGGAGACCCCGCGGAGCTCCAGGAGCGAGCCGTGGTAGCCGCCCGCCAGCCCGAGGCGGCGGCCCAGGGCGGCGCGGCGGCGGAGCAGGTCGCGGGCGAGGGG
>CAZSDX010000607.1:0-4277 GCA_964605685.1 uncultured Polyangiaceae bacterium | reverse complement strand
GGCCGAATACCCCCAGCAACTCGTCGCGCTCGGCCTGCGACACCACATCCAGCTCGATCACGAGCAGCGGCCAGGGCGCTCCTTGCACCTCGTGGTAGCCCCGCTCATCCCGCCGCAGCGTCCAGCCAAAGAAGGCCAGCTCGCTGTGGAGCGTCGGGGTGAGCGAGGGTAGCACCAGCGCCACGAGCAGATCCTCTCGACGCTGGACCTCCTCCGCATGGTCGGCGGCGTAGAGGAAGGCGTAGCTCAGGACCTTGGCGAGCTCGCCCTGGCGAAGAGGCTTCGACGGGCTCTTGTACTCCAGCAGGGCGAGGCGAAGGATGCGGCGCCAGAGATCACGCAGGACGGCAGCACCCGAGTCGTCGGAGGCGCCTTCGCGACGAATCAGGAGGAGGTCGAGGCGGGGAGGATGTTTACCGAGAGGGACTTCGGCCAGGACGCGGAAGGAAGGGGGAGCGCGCTGCTGAAGGAGGCGGGTGAGCAGGACGTGCCAGGCGGTGCGACCTTCCCGTGGGGCAGGGTCGGGCTCCTTTGTGGGCATGGGGGCGAAGCTACAACGGGAGAGCCCAGCGCGGAACGTTTCAGCGACCGATGCGCTTGCGGATGGCGTCGCGAACGTCCGGGGGCAGGGTGGTGAAGGCCTCGTCAGGCAACAGCTTGAGCAGGTGGTCGGGCATCGCCGTACAGGAGGTGGTGTCTTCTGCGTCAGCCACCCAGGAAGCCGGTCGGCGACGTACCAGAGACCGATCGGGTGAGGCCAGGCGTTCCTGGTGCGGTTGAGGTGGTGGATCAGATCAGGTGGCGCGCTCGACGCGGCCGTCGGCGTGGCGGGCGAAGCGATCCTCGCGTCCGTGGACGGGGCCGTCGCTCTTCCAGGGCCAGCCGCCGAAGCGGGTCCGCTGGTAGTCGTAAAAAGCCTGCTGGATCTCCCCGGGGGTGTTCATCACGAAGGGTCCGCGCTGGACCACCGGCTCGCCGATGGGCTTGCCCTGGAGCATCAGCAGCTCGACCCCGTCCTGCCCGGCCTCCAGCAGCACGTCGACGTCGGGGCGGAGGGAGACGGCGCGGTGCTGGGTCAGCTCGCGCCCCGCCACCCGCAGGGCTGCGCCCTGGAAGAAGTAGAGCATCCGGTTGGAGCCGGCGTTGCCGCGGGGGAGGACCCAGCGGGCGCCGGGGGCCATCTTGAGGGTCCAGATGGCCACGTCGCTGTCGGGGCGCGAGGCCCAGGAGTCCGGGGGAGGAGCCGGGGGAACGTGCTCGCCTAGGCGCCCGGCGACCACGGTGACCTCGATGGTCTTTCCGGCGGCATCCTGGAAGGTGACCCGGGGGATCTGGTCGCGCCAGAACATGGAGAAATGAGGCTCGGCGAACTTGCTGGCCCGGGGCAGGTTGAGCCAGATCTGGAAGAGCTCCAGGGGATTGGGTCCGGTGGAGTTGAGCAGGGGGAACATCTCCGCATGGACAATGCCCTTGCCCGCAGTGAGCCACTGGGTATCCCCGCCGCCGTAGCGGGCGCCGGCGCCCAGGGAATCCGAGTGATCGACCAGCCCACGGCGCACCACCGTAACCGTCTCGAAGCCCCGGTGCGGGTGCTGGGGGAAGCCCGGCACCACGTCGCCGTGGTACATGCGCCAGCCGTCGCGGATCTCGAAGTCGCTGCCGATGTTCCGGCCCGCCAGCGAGGCGGCGGGGCCCATGCGCTCGTTGCCCGCCGGGTAAGCGTCGTCGTGGTGGACGCAGAAGAGGAACGGGTCGAGCGTCTCCCAGACAAAGCCCAGCGGGCGGACGTTGCGGATCGCTTCTTCTGCGGTGGCCAGCGTGGGTTCAGGTTGGGTCATGGTGGGGGTACTCCGGCTGCAGGCCGCGAGGGCGGGGGTGGAGGCGAGGGCGCCAAGGAGCGTGCGGCGGTCCATGACCTCCGAGGGTAGAGGTCCAGGCCGCGGGAACAAGGCTCGTGACCCGGGACGTAGCGTTGCCTCCCCGCAACGGAGCGGGCGGCTCAGGGGTTGCAGCCCGTGAGGGAGGCGATGAAAGCGTCGAGCAGGGCGGCTCCCTGGGCGTCGACCACGCTGGAGCCCAGCGGCGGCATCCGGCGGAGATCGAGGGATTTGACCCGGAGCGACAGCACCGAGAGCTCCGGCTTGCCGGGGGCGATGACCTGGGCTCCCGCCAGGCCGAAGTCATCCTGGGTCGGGGTGACCCCGCAGACCTTCATGGAGGTGAAGGGGGTGGTGTAGCGGTAATCCGCGTCGCCCAGGCCAGTGCCGCCGGGGAGGTGGCAGAAAGAGCAGTTGGTGTGGAGGTAGCTCCTGGCGCGCTCGGGGAGGGGGTCCGCGCCGAAGGGGTCCGGCAGCCGGGGGAGCTGATCCACCGGGGCGGGGAGCGGCGCCGCGAGCATGCCGATCTTGTCGAGGGTGGTGATCTGGTGGGCGGTGACGCCGGAGGGGTAGAGGCCGGTGCGGTTGAGCTGGGCCAGCTCCAGCCCCAGGGTGCGTCCGGCTTTTTCCGTGTGGCACCGGAGGCACTGGGCGCTGCTCGGGTAGAGCCAGGACTGGCCGGCGATGGTCCTGGTCTTGCCGCCGGGGACGTAGGTGGCGTCGGTCTGGGCGTCGTTCCACTCGTAGGAGTAGCCGGCCCAGTCGCCGTCCTGGTGGCGGACGAAGAGGCGGGTCTCGATGCGCTTGCCGCCGAGGGTGAATTCCTTGGCGACGACGGAGCCCACCGGCAGGTCGAGGTCACCGGCGGCGTTGAAGGCGATGGTGGAGCCGTCCGGGATGGCGAACCAGCGCTTCTTCTGGGCGCCGTCGGACCAGAAGGGAGCGTTGACCTCGTAGGGGATCATCCCCTCGGTGGGCTTCGTCGGGTCGGCGGCGTCGAAGCAGCCGGTGGCGCCGAGTTTTTCCGGGAAGTTCGAGGGCTTGGGGGCTCCGGCGGCGACCAGCTTTCGGATCGTCCCGCCGGTGTAGTGGAGCACGTAGAGCTCGCCGGCGTTGTCCTCGGCGAAGGAGGAGATGTTCAGCCCGCTCTGGAGGAGCTCCTGGCCTGTGGGCTGGCCGGTGACCGGATCCTCCCGGATGGCCCAGATCCTCCCGGAGCCGAAGTCGCCGTAGACGTAGCGCCCGACAAGCCCCGGGATGGCTGAGCCGCGGTAGACGTAGCCCCCGGTGACCGAGACGCCCTGGCTGTGGGGGTACTCGACCACCGGCAGGATCAGGCCCGTCTTGTCGCAGTTGGTGGCGGGGCTGTAGCAGGAGGTCCCCTCCATGACCTTCCAGCCGTAGTTTCCGCCGAGCTTGATGAGGTCGATCTCCTCGAGCTTGCCCTGGCCCACGTCGCCGGCCCACAGGTCGCCGGTGGCGCGGTCGAAGCTGAAGCGCCACGGGTTGCGCAGCCCCCAGGCGAAGATCTCCGGCAGCCCGCCTCCCTTGGCGAAGGGGTTGTCCTGGGGGATGGCGTAGGGGTCGCCACCGTCCACGTCGATGCGGATCATCTTGCCCAGCAACGTGGTGAGCGTCTGCCCGGCGTTGAGCGGATCCCCCGCGGCTCCCCCGTCGCCCAGGCCATAGTAGAGGAACCCGTCGGGTCCGAAGGCGATCATGCCTCCGTTGTGGTTTCCGTAGGGTTGATCCTGGGTGAGGATGATCTTCTCGGTGGCCAGCGGGAGGGTCTGGCCACCGTCGGGGCTGGTGTACCGGGCGACGACGGAGCGGAGCCCCTTGGGCCCGTCGTCGGTGAAGGACAGGAAGACGTACCCGTTCTCCAGGAATTTCGGGTGGAAGGCCATCCCCAGGAGCCCCGCCTCGTTGGGGCCCGCGTTGATCCGACTCTTGAGGTCGGCGACCGTGGAGGCCGACGACGGATCCGCCCCGACGAAGGAGCGGATCCCTCCCCCCTTCTCCACGACGAAGAAGCGATCCTTGTCCCCCGGGGCCTGGAGCATCCACAGCAGGTTCGGGAAGCTGAGCTTGGGCGCGAAGTTCTCCAGCTTGACCGACGCGTCCGTCGCCGGGCGCTCGAAGGCCAGGCAGGTCTTGTTCGCGGGCCTCGCCTCGTACCCCTTGTCCGCCACGCAGTTTCCCTCGCCGTCGCAGGCGAATTGCCCCCCGCAGGCGGTCCCCTTGGGTGCTGGTTTGGAGGCGCACTTTCCCCCCTCGCAGACCCCGGTCACGCACAGCGCCCCCACCGCGCACTCCTCGTCCTTGGTGCAGGGCGCCATGGTGGCGCCCGCGTTCCCCGCCGCGCCGCCTGCCCCCGCGCCGCCTGCCCCCGCGCCGCCT
>CAZSDX010000606.1:0-4281 GCA_964605685.1 uncultured Polyangiaceae bacterium | reverse complement strand
GGGCGGCGCGGGCGGCGCGGGCGGCTCCGGAGGCGCCTCGCCGGTCCTCAAGGATTTCGAGTGCAAGAAGACCCCCGCGGGCCCCACCTCCTGCGCCCTGGAGGTCATGGGCCACGGCACCCTCCCCGCCCCTGCCCCCGGCAGCAAGGTGGGTAGCCCCAGCGTCATCCAGACCAGCAGCGGATTCTCCGTGGCCTACCACGAGATCTCCTCCGACGGCTCCAAGCGCTTCGTCCGGGTGATCCCCGTGGGGGCCGACGGCTGCAACAGCGCCATGGGCGAGGCCACCTTCGACGAGTGTCCGGGCCAGTCCTTCACGAACTTCGAGGCCTCCCTCGGCGGCGCCTGGAACCCCACCCTCAACAGTGGCATCCTCGGCTTCAGCCGCCGCCCTTGCCCCGAGAAGAACCGCGGCGCAGGCATCGGCCTGGTCAGCATCGACAGCGCCGGCAAGCTCAAGGAGTCCGGCACCATCGACAGCAACGACCCCGGCTTCCCCTCGCTGAAGTTCGCCCAGCAGTACTCGATGTCCGCCGGGCTCAACACGGAAGAATTCCGCCTGATCTACGTGCAGAACGGTGTCACGCAGTCGTTCCCCACGCTGGGCGTGGGTACCAACGCCGCCAGCGTCGACAACTTCTTCGAAAAGGCCCCCGAGCTACCCCTCACGAGCCCCGACTTCGTGATCCAGGCACGGGCCGGTACCCTCGCGGTCCAGGCCGCCAGCGGCGACCTCGACGGCACCAAGACCGCGGTGCTCCGCATCTCCAAGGGCGACGTCAAATACGTCCCCAGGCCCGCCTCCGCCGAGATGGGGATCGTCCTGCTCGGCAACCAGATCCTGCTGGCCAGCCGATCCCCCGCCAACGAAATCGGCTGGACCCTCCTCTCCGACGACGGCACCCAGCTCTCCCCCGCCGAGCCCAACCAGAACAACCTCCTCGAAGCCACCAGCGGAGGCTTCGCCCTGGCCTCCACCAACGACCGGGCCTTCTTCGCCGTCGGCCGCCAGGAAGGTTTCCGTCTCTTCTCCTTCTCTGGCCTCTCCACCGGCTCTCCTAACCCCATCCCCGCCAGAGACCTCACCAAATCGGATCTCCCCCCCCTCGCGAACTTCGACGGCAAGCAGATCGCCGCCGCTGCCGCATCGGGCCGGGTCGTCGTTGCCTGGACCCACAACAACGGCGGCCCCTCCGCCGGCGGCGTCGCCATCCTCAAGTGCGAGTAACCCCGCCTCGCTCCGCCTCCCTCACCCTCGACGTCACCTCCCTCGCGGTCGGCGGTGACGGCGTCGCTCACGCATCCTTCCAGGGGATCCAGCGCGCCGTCTTCCTCCCCCAGGTTGCCCCGGGGGAACGCGTCGAGGCTCGCGTCGACCTCTCCTCCTCCCCCGCTCGCGGCCAGGTGGTGTCTGTGCTGACCACCTCCGGTTCCCGCCGCGTCCCCCCCTGCCCCCACGCGACCGACTGCGGTGGCTGCCCCTGGATGTTCCTCGACGACGAGGGCCAGCGCCGTGCCCGGGAGCACCTCCTGGAGGTCACCGTGCTCCGCGCCCTCGGCAGCCGGTCACCCAGGGAGGTCACGCTTCACGAGGCCCCCTCGCGAGAACACTACCGGACCCGCGCTCGCCTCGCCTTCTCCGGGAAGCGTGGCTTGGCAGTGGGTTACCGAAGACCCCGTTCGCACCAGATCGAGCCGGTGAGCCACTGCCTGGTGCTGGCGCCGACGCTGGAATCGCTGCTGGGCCAGCTCAGGGTCTGGCTGAAGGACACCCGGGGGGAAGGCGAACTCTCGCTGGCCCTCGGGCGCCAGGGGAGACCGGTGATCGGGCTGGAATGGACCCGAGGAGAGCCGCCGGCCTCGCTTTTCGCGTCCCTGGAGAAGGCGGTGCGCAAGGGAGAGTTGGCAGGGGCCTCGGTGTGGAGCGAAGGGGCCCGGAGCCCGGCGGTGGTGGGCGATCCGACGGCCTGGACCGAGGGAGCCGACGGGGAACCGCTGGAAGCCCCCGCCTTCGCCCAGGCCCACCCGGGGGTCGCCGCCCAGATCGGGGAGCACCTCCGGGGGCTGGCGGGGCAGGGGCGCCCGTCGGTGGTGGAGCTCTTCGCGGGCGCCGGCACCTTCACGGTGCTCCTGGCCCCGGGGAACCCGTCGTACGTCGCGGTGGAGGAGAGCCAGGCCTCCTGCGAGGCCGCCCGGAGGAACCTGGAGCGCCGGGGGCTGGGTCACGCGCGAGTCCAGCAAGCGGACGCGTCGGCGTGGAAGATCCCGCCGAGGACCTCGCTGGTGATCCTGGACCCCCCCCGGACCGGCGCGCGCGCCGTGATGGAGGCGCTGGCGTCCTCGTCGGTCGCGGAGGTGCTCTACGTCTCCTGCGATCCGGCGACGCTCGCGCGGGATCTCTCGATCCTGGCGGACAACCGCTACGAGGTGTGCTCGCTCCACGGCTACGATCTCTTCCCTCAGACGAGCCATCTGGAGGTGGTGGCGCATCTGAGGCGTTGTTGATCGTGGCCACCCGTCGAACCCACCCTCCGACCCTCGAGACCCTAGCGCTCCGGCTTCTGCGGGAGGAGGCCCTGGTGACTCCCGGGATGACCGTGCTGGTGGCGGTCTCCGGCGGCCCGGATTCGATGGCGCTGCTGCATGTCCTGGCGAGGTTGAGCCCGAAGCTCGGGGTGCGGCTGGCGGCGCACGGGGTCGATCATGGCCTGCGACCGGAGGCCCCGGGGGAGCTTGAACAGGCCCGGGCGCTGGCCCAGAGACTCGGAGTGCCAATGGAGACGACGCGCGTGGAGGTGCTCCCCGGGGGGAACCTGCAGGCCCGGGCCCGGGAAGCACGTTACCGGGCGCTTCGGGAGGCGGCTCGGGCTGCGGGGGCCGAGCGGATCGCCACCGGGCACCACGCGGACGACCGGGCCGAGACGGTGCTGATGCGGCTGCTCCAGGGGTCGGGGCTGCGGGGACTGGGGTGCTTGCCGGCCCGCCAGGGCGAGCTGATCCGTCCTTTCCTGAGGGCGAGGCGCCAGGATGTGGTGGCCCACCTGCTCCGCCACCGGATCGAGGCTGCCCAGGACCCATCGAACACGAATTCACGTTTCTTCAGGGCCCGGGTCCGGGGGGAAGTCCTGCCGCTGCTGGAGGGGCTTTCCCCGGCGGTGGTGACCCACCTGAACGCCCTGGCCGACGACCTGATTTCCCTGGAGATCCCCGGGGAGATGGCGGAGCGAGGGCGCGGGCAGCGGCGGCAGATCGAGGGGGCGAGGCGAGCGGGGCGGCAGGGGGTGCGGCTGCGGGTGGCCGGGGGGAGCGAGGAGTGGGTGGCCGTGGCGCAGGGGCAAGCCATGCTTAGAGACCAGGAGACCACCCCCCTTTCTGGCGTGGACGACGGTGAAAGGTCGTCGACGGCGGGGCGGGGGGGTGGCAAGCTTGCAGGGACGGCACGCTCGACGGGCGAAGGATCGGTCGGGCCAGCGAAGGTAAGGTCGTGAAGCAACAGCCAAAGACGCTTCTGTTGTGGGTGGTTCTGATCCTGATGTTCGTGCTCATCTGGCAGTTTGTGGCGCCAGACGGCGCGCGTCCGGAGACCACCCCATTCAGCCAGTTCATGTCGCTCGTGCGCGCCAAGCCCGACGAGAAGCATGTCGAGTCGGTCGAGATCAAGGACCGGGAGTACACCTACACGGTTTACGACCCGACCGACAAGACCAAGCGCCAGTTCAAGACGCTGGGTCCGGCGGGCGACGCGGTGGCCAAGGATCTCATCGAGCACAACGTCACCGTGCGCTACCAGAAGGAGGACGGAAACTCCCTCTGGATGACCGCCCTGGTGACCATCCTGCCGATGGTGTTCCTGCTGCTGATGTTCTACTTTTTCATGCGGCAGCTCCAGGCGGGCGGCGGCAAGGCGATGAACTTCGGCCGCTCCAAGGCCAAGCTGCTCAACGAGTCGCAGAACAAGGTCACCTTCGCCGACGTGGCCGGGATCGACGAGGCCAAGGACGAGGTCGAGGAGATCATCGCCTTCCTCAAGGATCCGAAGAAGTTCCAGCGCCTCGGGGGCCGCATCCCCAAGGGCGTGCTCTGCGTCGGCCCGCCTGGCACCGGCAAGACCCTGCTGGCCCGGGCCATCGCCGGCGAGGCGGGCGTCCCCTTCTTCAGCATCTCCGGCTCCGACTTCGTGGAGATGTTCGTGGGCGTCGGCGCCAGCCGGGTTCGTGACCTCTTCGAGCAGGCCAAGCGCCACGCCCCCTGCATCGTCTTCATCGACGAGATCGACGCGGT
>CAZSDX010000605.1:0-4283 GCA_964605685.1 uncultured Polyangiaceae bacterium | reverse complement strand
CACCGAGCGGGTCGTCCGGGCGCTGGACCGCAAGGCGCCCGTTCGCCTCCCGATCCCCTGGGCGCCGCTCTACGCCGCGGCGCTCCTCGCCTTCGCCGCCGCCCTCGCCGCCTGGACCCGCCCCGGCTGGGGCCACCCCCTCACCTGGATCGCCTGGGGTTGCGTGCTCCTCACCGCCTTCTCCGGGGATGCCCCCGGGCGCCGCGGGGATCTGATGCGCTTCGCCGCCGGGACGCTGGTGGGCATCCCGCTGGAGTACTGGGGCACCTCCCGCGGGTGCTGGACCTACTGGTCTGGCGAGACCCCCCCGCCCATCGCGGTCCTTTCCCACGGCTTCGCCACCCTCTCCTTCGCCCGCGGCGTGGCCCTCCTGGAGCGCGCGACCCGTGGGCGGCGCTCAACCGACGAGGCGGACCCGGGCTAGCAGCCGGGCGGAGGAGAGCAGCAGGATCCCGTGGAGCAGGGAGGCCGTACCGTAGAGCACCGGGAGAAGGCCGAAGCCGCCCGCCACGGAGAAGGGCAAGGCCCAGGTGTTGCTCCGGAGCTGGCCGCCCACCAGGTAGAGCGCCCGGGCGACGCCCTCCTCGATCAGCCCGGAGGCGGGCCCGTACTGGGCGTCGGTGACGGTCACCACGATGGCCAGGAGCCACCCGCCGAAGAGGAGCTGGCCGAGCCCCACCACCCCGGCGAGCCCCGCCGCCCTGGGCCCCTGCCGGAGCACCTTGATCCCGGCGATGGTCGCGGCCATCGCCAGCGCCAGCCCCGGCAGCCCCACCACCCAGGCGCCGGCCCACTGGCTCAGGATGCCGATCAGGATCGGCATCCCCAGCAACAACCCCAGCACCGAGAACAGAAAGCTGAGCGCCACGGCCCCCCGCGCCCGGGTCGGTAGCTCGAAGGACTCGGGGATCTGGGCCGATTGACCCCGGTAAGGCCCCCCCGCCAGCTCGACGCGACGGAGCACCAGGAAGGGCCGCTCTGGCTGCTCGCTCAGCGCCTGGTAGAGCACCGTCGGCACGATCATCAGCAGCACCAGGATCACGAGGAACGCCAGCTCGATCATGGTCCGTGGAGTGTAGCGCCCCTCCCGCCGCGGACCAGCCCCGCTCGCGCCTCAGCGCATCGCCAGCGAGACCTGCACCGACCGCTCCTCGCTCCCCCGGAAGGCCGGGATCGCCGTCCGCTCCAGCCGGGTCACCACGCACTGGGCCACCCTCGCCGGAACCCGGGGCTCCACCAGCTCGGCCCGGGTGCTGGCGCCGGACGGAGCAAAGGACACCCGTAGCTCCACCCGACCCCGGTGGCCGCACTTGAACCCCCTCATCCTCAGCTCCAGCGCCTTGCGCGCCACGTACTCGTCAAAGGGGAGCGCCGCCGGCAGCGCCTCGTCCTCCTCGCGCTCCCCGGGGAGCTTCGCCCCCGGAGGAGCCCTGTCGGGCCTGGCCGTCGGCGTGGTGGCGGAGGGCTCGGTGTTGCTGCCAAGCACGCGATCTTGACCCCCCTGATCGCCGCGCCATACGGCCTGCAAGGTGGTCCCCCCGAAGAGGATCGCCAGCGCCCCCCCGAGCAGCCACGCCGCCGCCCCCGAGGAAGCCCCAGGACGCCGGGAAATCGCCTCGTGAGGGGCGCAAGAGCAACGATCAGAGTGTTCTTCGGAGGAGAGCGGGTGCTGCGGGGTGGCCATGGTGGCCTCCTTGGATTTCGTCTTGACAAGCATCTTACGTGCCAGATTCTCCGCTCCTGACGCGCTCGCAACCAGCCCCGGAAGCCTCGAAGAAACGAGCCGAGTGGGGCTACACTGGGGCGCCGTGACGTCCCTGCCCTCCTCCCCTGCGCCGCGAAGGCGGCTTCGCTTCTCTTGCCTGGGCGCCCTCGCGGCGTCGCTCCTCGCCGCGCCCGCCTCCGCCGAGGTCCCCGTGCAGCGGACGGTCCACTGGCTCCCCGCCGCCAACGGCCACGGCGCCATCCTCCTCGACCTGAAATCGGCCCGGCTCCACCACTTCCGCGAGCACCTCTTCGCCTCCGAGGAGCCCCTCCTCGACAGCCAGGGCCACGAGGTCTGGTCCGGCAACCAGCCCCAGGCGGTGCGCTCCCGCGATCTGCTCTACGACGCCTACTTCGGCGTCCGGGCCAAGGGGCAGCAGAAGTGGCTGACGACCCTCCCGGTGGACCTGGACGCCAGCGGCTACGCCCCGTCGAGCCCCGGCAAGAAGGGCGGCACCGGCATCGCCGCGCTGGTCCAGACCGACGGCGACCTGGAGGCCACCTCCTTCTTCTTCATGCCCCAGGGCCTCGACCACAACGGCTTCGTCATGGCCCTGCGCCTCAGGAACAAGGGGTCCAGCAAGCTCACCGGCCTCCAGGCGTTCTCGCTCCACAACTTCCACCTGGGCTTCGGTCGGCCTGGTGTCATGGATGACATCGGAGAGCAAGGCGAGACCATCGCCTACGACAAGGACAGGAAAGACTTCCTGGAGCGGGCCTTCGCCGGGGTGGTGGTGGGGAGGGCGCTGGGGCCCGTGGTCCACCACGCGGCCTGGTCCTCCGGGGCGTCCGCGGCGCAGAGCGGCTACGAGATCGTCGCCAAGGGAGGGACCACCGACCTGCCGGACCTCGACGGCCAGGCCCCCACCGGCGACGGATCCGTCAGCGCCTTCCAGCTCGCCCTCGGCGACCTCGACCCCGGCGCCGAGGCCTGGACCGGCGTCGCCTTCGCCCACCACGGCGACCCCTTCGCCGGCGCCGCCGTCCAGAAGTGGCTCGACGACTACGTCGGCGGCAAGGACGCCAAGCAGCTCTTCGACGCGGAGGTGGCCGGGTGGGCCGCCTTCCAGCAGAAGATCAAGGTGCCCGCCGGGCTCTCCCCGGACGAGGAGGCCCTCTACCGCCACTCGGCGGCCATGCTCCACATGGGCCAGTCCCGCGAAGAGGAGTACTACCTCCGGGAATTCCATACGCAGGACGGGGAGCCTCGTTTCACGCGCTTCCCCTCCACCGCCGGAGGGAGCGCCCCGGCCAAGCTCCCGGCGACGGTAAAGCACCGGGGCAAGGGGGCGATCCTGGCGAGCCTGCCGCCGGGCGAGTGGACGGTCTCCTGGGCCCGGGACAGCGCCTACGCCATCGTGGCGATGGCCACCGCCGGCATGAAGGACGAGGCCCGCATGGCGCTGGAGTACTACCTGACCGCGGAGGCAGGGCTGTTCCAGAACTGGGACGAGCTGAAGCCCTACAAGATGCCGCCGTACCAGATCACCCTGGTGCGCTACCACGGCTTCGGCGTCGAGGAGACGGACTTCAACGACTACGGCCCCAACCTGGAGTTCGACGGCTTCGGGCTGATGCTCTGGGCGCTGGGGCAGTACGAGAAACACACCGGGGACACGACGCTGGTGGACGCCTACTGGCCGGTCATCTCCCAGAAGATCGCCGACGCCCTGGTCGCCCTGGTGGACCCGGCCAACGGGCTGATCCGCAAGGATTCTTCCATCTGGGAGACCCACTGGAACGGCCGCGAGCGGTACTGGACCTACACCAGCCTGACCGCCGCCCGCGGCCTCTGCGACGCGGTGAAATTCGCCGACCGCCTCAAGGACGCCGCCCGCACCAAGACCTACAAGGACCAGGCCGAGGCGCTGCGCGCCGCCATCGCCACCAAGCTCACCGACAAGAAGCGCGCGCTGGCCTCCAACCTCGAAGAGCTCCAGTCCGGCGACGGCTACCGGGACGCCGCCGTCTTCGACGCCATCGCCATGGAGCTCTTCGACCCCAAGGGCGTGCTGGCCAAGGCCACCTTCGCCGACCTCGACGCCCACATCTCCGTCGCCGCCGGCGCCGGCTGGTCCCGCAACGATGACCGCTTCGACCACCCCGGCAAGCTCGACCTGAGCGACTGGGGCGGACACTACGACAGCGCCGAGTGGGTCATCACCAACCTCCGCGGCGCCGTCGCCGCCCAGCACGGCGGCGACGCCGCCCGCGCCAAGAAGCTCGTCGATTGGACCACCAACCAGTCCCTCGCCAACTACCTCGAAGTCGCCGAGACCTACGACGAGAACACCGGCACCTACAAGTTCAACTCCCCCATGCTCGGCTTCGGCGCCGGCGCTTACATCCTCGCCCTCGCCGCCCGCACCGAGCCCTCTGACCCCGCCTGCGGCGCCCACTTCGACGAGTCGGTCCTGCCCCCTCCCCAGCAGGGCGGCGGCGGGTCGGGAGGCTCCGGACAGGCCGGCTCCGGGGGATCTGGCGGCTCCGGGGGCTCCGCGGCGGGCGCCGGCGGCTCC
>CAZSDX010000604.1:0-4310 GCA_964605685.1 uncultured Polyangiaceae bacterium | reverse complement strand
GGGGGGCTCCGATGCGGGCTCCGGCGGCAGCGGCGGGAGCGCGGCGGGGACCGGAGGGGGCGGGCAGGGGGGCTCGGCGGGGGGGGGGAACGATTTCCCGGTGCAGCAGTGCGGCGGGTCGTTGCCTGCGCCGGGGAGCGGCGTGTGCAGCGTGCAGAAGGGGAGCGGGACGGCGAAGGTGATCCGGGGCCGGGTGATCGGCGCCGACGCGGTGTACGAGGCCGGGGAGGTGGTGGTCAACGGGGCAGGGATCCTCCAGTGCGTGGGCTGTGACTGCTCGGCGACCGCCGGGTACGCGGACGCCACGGTGATCACCTGCCCGGATGGGGTGGTATCTCCGGCGCTGATCAACACCCACGATCACATCACCTTCGCCCAGCTCAAGCCGCGCGCCCACGGGACCACCCGCTACGACCACCGCCACGAGTGGCGCACGGGGGCCAACAACAAGCCGAAGATCACCACGTCGGCGGGGTCGCCGGTGGGAGACACGGTGGCCATCGGGGAGGTGCGCTTCCTGCTTGGCGGGGCCACCTCGACGGCGGGGGCTGGCGAGGTCAAGGGGCTGCTGCGGAACGTAGATCGGGCCGCGACCTTCCAGGAAGGGCTGGGGCTCTCCAAGCAGGTCGATCTCGACACCTTTCCGCTGGGGGACAGCAACGGGTCGCTGAAGACGAGCTGCACGTACACGAACTTCACCAGCCAGACGACGGTGAACAACCAGATCGCGTACCTCCCGCACATCGCGGAGGGCGTGAGCGCGCCGGCGCACAACGAGTTTGACTGCACCGACGGGGTGGACGCGCAGGTGGACTACCTGCAGCCGCAGACGGCGTTGATCCACGGGGTCGGCCTGTTCGCGTCGAGCTACGCGGCGATGGCCAACGACGGCACGGGGCTGATCTGGTCGCCGAGGTCGAACATCGATCTCTACGGCTTCACGGCGGACGTGGCGACGGCCTCGCGGCTGGGGGTGCAGATCGCGCTGGGGACGGACTGGACGGCGTCGGGCAGCATGAACATGCTGCGGGAACTGGCGTGTGCGGACGAGTACAACCAGCGGAACCTGGGCGGGTTCTTCAGCGACTACCAGCTCTACCGGATGGTGACGGTGGACGCCGCAGACCTGATCGCCAGCGGCGACAAGATCGGCACGCTCAAGCCGGGGCTCTTCGCCGACATCACCGTGTGGAACGGGAAGGACAAGGAGCCGCTGTCGGCGGTGATCCGGGCCAAGACGCAGGACGTGGCGCTGGTGCTCCGCGCGGGGCTGGTGCTCCACGGGGAGCCGGCGCTGGTGGACGCGCTCTCGCCGGACGGCGGGGCGGGCTGCGAGAGCCTGGACGTGTGTGGGTCGAGCAAGAAGATCTGCGTCCAGCGGGAGACGGGCAAGACGATCAAGCAGCTCCAGGACTCGGTGTCGGCGAACGGGACGAAGGAGCTCTACGACCTGTTCTTCTGCGGGGCCCCGCCGGACGAGCCCTCCTGCGTGCCCTTCCGGCCGAACACGTTCACCGGGCTGCCTGCGGCGGGCGACGCCGACGGCGACGGGATCCCCGACGCCCAGGATCTCTGCCCCCAGATGTTCAGCGCCGTCCGCCCCATCGATCAGAGCAAGCAGAGCGACGCCGACGGCGACGGGGTGGGGGACGCCTGCGATCCGTGCCCGCTGAAGGCGAACTCCACGGATTGCCCGCTGGTGCAGGGGGACCTCGACGGAGACGGCCTCGCCGACGCCAAGGACAACTGCCCGGCGGTTGCCAACGCGGACCAGAAGGACTCGGACAGCGACGGCAAGGGCGACGCCTGCGACCTGTGTCCGAACGATGCCAACCCCGGCGCCACGCCTTGCCCGGCGCAGCAGGTACAGATCAACAAGATCCTCGACGGGACGGTGCCGGTGGGGGCCGAGGCAGCGATCTCGGGGGTGTGCGTGACGGCGATCCGCAACCCGGGGCCCAGCAGCAACAGCTTCTGGGTGCAGGACCCGACGCTTGACGAGTTCGGTGGGATCTTCATCTTCCTCGGCTCGACCCAGCCCACGGTGGCGGTGCTTGATCGGGTGGACATCACCGGCAAGGTGGAGAACTTCCAGGGGCTCCTGGAGCTGATCAACCCCCAGGTCACCAAGGTTGGTACCTGCGATCCCATCCAGCCCATCGTCGTGGCGGATCCCGCCTCCATCGCCACCGGGGGCTCCAACGCGCTCCGTTACCGCGGCATGCTGGTCCGGGTGAACAACGTCTCCGTCGTCAACGAGAACCCGGACGCCCCCGGCGGCAACTTCAACGAGATCGCCGTCACCGGGAACCTGCGCGTGGATGATCTGCTCTTCGCCTACCCGCAAAATTCCTTCAAGCTGGGCGACACCTTCCCCTTCCTGGCCGGGGTGCTCCACTTCAGCTTCAGCAACAACAAGGTGCTACCCCGCAACGCTGCGGACATCACCAAGCTGTGAGCGGGGCTTCACCTGGAGCGGGAGGCGAGAGCGTCCGGGCAGCCGGGGTTCAACCTGGCTCCTGGACTCTCAACCGCTCCCAGAACCGGAAGACAGGTCAGGGTGAAAATTCTCAGCGAGCTTTGCAACCTGCGTCCGTGCAAGGCCAAGGATGGCTCCCGTCCGGTCGAACACGACGAAGAGTACCAAGCCCGGAGAGTTGCGGAGCGGTCGTAGCAAGAGGAATTCTCTCGACGTTGTCACCAGGGTTTCTTCCGCGGATTGGGACGCCTTCTTTGCTCCTGGACTCTGTTCAAGGTGTCAGGAGCACCACGCCGCGCTCCAGCAGGCAGGCTGCTGCCTTCCCGTCGTTCGCCACGGTGCAGGCGGTGAGGTAAAAACGTGTAGCAGGCTTCCATACCTCGCTCCGGTCGGGGCCCCGGAGCAGGAGGTGATCGGTGCTGTTGAGGGCTGCCCAGCGGCCATCGGGGGAGCGCGCCGTCCCCTGGCCTCCCGGGGTCGTGGGCCAGGCGACCCCCTGGGCCTTGTCGCCTTCCTTCGGGATGAACACCGGCTCCCCCTGGAGCGCCACTGTCAGCCCGTCGGCGGTGCGATCCAGGAGCGGCAGCAGCCGGACCGTGTTGACGCAGGTCGCCCCCAGGTTGCCGGGGATCGTCGTCGCCAGCTTCTGCGCGCCGCCGCCGCTCTGGAGCTGCACCCACTGGAACCCCCCCTTGCAGTCATCCCCGCCCCCTTGCACCTTCATGTCCCCCACCAGCTCTGCCTGGGGGTTCCACCGGGGCGCCTGCGAGGGGCTCTCGGCGCCGGTCGCCGGGTCCACCGCCACCACCCCCTCGTCGGAGAGCACCAGCAGCGTCCCCTTGTCGTCGAAGGCGATGGGCAGCGCCACCCGGCTCGCCACCGGCGTCACCTTGAGCGGCTTCCCGTTGACCTTTTTCGGAGGCGCCGCCGCCTCGATGGCCGCGTCCAGCTCCGCCAGGCGCCGGGGGCGTGCCTTCAGCTCCCGCTGGGCCGCCGCGATGGAGAACGCCGCCGCCAGGTTTCCCTGGGTTGCCATGGACCTTGCCTCGACGAAGCGGAAATCGTCGGCGGCCTGGGTCTCCCCGCAGGAGATCGGAGACCCGTCGCCCAGCGTCACCACCGGGCCGCCCAACTCCGAGCAGAGGAGCACCTGGAGCCTGCGGGCCTGCCTCGCCTGCCCCAGCGCCTGCTCGGCGCCCTCCCGCTTGCTCGCCTGCGCCGCGTACCAGGGGCCCAGGTTCCGGAAGCTCTGGGCGGGCTCCTGCGTGTCCCGGGACATCCCCGCCGGGCGCGCCAGGAACCGGAGCGCCACTGCGGCCCGGGTGGCGGCGGTCAGCGGGGAGGGAGCGCCTTCGAGGGCGACCTGGAGCAACAGGTCATCGCTGCCGTCCCTGTCGATGTCGCCTGCGTCGGCGTCGAAGGCCAGCCGCTCGCCGGGGGCCGGATCGCTCGTCCGCAGGTCAAGCTTCACGCCGGGCGAGTCGCCCTTGAAGGAGATGGCCGCCAGGTAGCGGTTGGGCGAGCGAGCGCCCTTCTGGCAGACGGAGGCCACGTCGAGCCACAGCGTCGTGGGGCCCACCTGGGAGAGCGAGGGCATGTGGGTGCAATCCTGGCCCACGGGCATCCAGTCGGGGAGCTTCGCCACGGTCACCGGGCCCACCACCCGCCCGCTCTCCGTCAGGGTGTAGCGCACCACCTCGCCGGCCATGGACCCGCCGTCCCCCACGAAGGCGACCGCGGTGTCCTGGCCTGCGGCCAGCCCCGCCAGGAAGAACCTTCCAGGCGGCGCCGTCACCGGGATCCACCACTACCTGCGCCTGCTGTTCGCCCG
>CAZSDX010000603.1:0-4311 GCA_964605685.1 uncultured Polyangiaceae bacterium | reverse complement strand
GCGGCGCTGCGCGGGCGGCGTCGGCGTGGGGCGGGAGGCGCCCGGGGCGGGTGAAAAGCGCCTTCTGTCCGTCGCGCCTGCCGCTGGTACCTTCCCGGGCATGGACCCGCTCCGGCGCATGCTCCCCTTCGCGGGGGCGCTGATCCTCTCGATCAAGGTGTTCGCGGGGATCGCGGGGGTGGGGGCCCCGGCGGTGGCGGTGATCGAGGCGACCTCCGGGTTCTTCTCGGATCGCATCCTGTGCCCCCGCGCGGTGAAGCGGGAGCGCACCAGCACCGCCGTCGGCGAGGTCGGCAGCCGCTACAACCAGCGGGGCTTCGTCCCGCGGCTCACCTGCACGGACGCCGCCGGCAAGAAGACCGTCCACGACAAGGACCTGGGGCTCGTCACCGTGGGGGTCATCCTCGCGCCGGTCGGGCTGGCGCTCGTCCTGGCGGCGGTGATCTTCGTGGTGGTCCTGCGGGCAGCGAGCCGCAGGATGTCGAGCCCCGCCCGGTGAACCCCTTACCCGGCGGCCGGGGGCCGGGTAAGATCGCCGCATGGAGGAGGAAGCAAGGCCCAGCGCGGCGAGGAGCAAGTTGCTCGGGTGCCTGGTGCCCCTCCTCGCCCTGGGCCTCCTCGGCCCGCTCTGCGGCGCTGCCTTCGGGATACGTGGCTGCGTCGCGGGAAAATCCGCCATGCAGACCTTCCTGGAGCAGCAGCGGGGGAAGCCGCCTCGCTTCGAGCCGCACCACACGCCCGAGACGCGCCTGGCGCTGGAGCAGCTCTCCCGGGCGTCCCGGATCCAGGTGGATCTGCCCTCCAGCATGAAGGGCGGCTGGGGGGCGAAGCTCTGGTGCGGCGGCGGCTCGCTCTCCGTCGGAGGGTGCGAGGTGCCCTTCGGCATCCTGTTCTCCGAGACCATGGGCAAGCAACAGGTCGACGAAATGAGCCTGACCCGGCTGCGGTGCGTCAGCCACAAGAGGGCCGTCTCGCTCCGGTAGCGGGGTTCAGCCCAGCAGGTGCCACAGCAGCACCGCCACCGTCGCCAGGCAGAGCAGCGCGAAGCCTCGCCGCATCGCCCGGGCCGGAAGCCTCCGGGACAGCCTCGCCCCGAGCTGCGCGCTCAGCGACGATGCCACCAGCAACGGCAGCACCACCCCCAGGTGCACGCTCCCCCGGAGCGCGTTCAGGAACGTCCCCAGGCACGAGGACGCCAGCAGCACCACGATCCCCGTGCCCGCCGCGTGCCGTATGGAAAATCCAAACCCATGGACAAGCACCGGTAGAAGCAGCACCCCGCCCCCTACCCCCAGCAGCCCGCTCATCAGCCCCAGGAACAGCCCGGTGTAGGCCATCGCCAGGGCCGACACCGAGAACCCCACCGAGGGCAGCGCGATCCGCAGCGGCAGGGAGAGGCGGGCCAGCGGGCCAGGGCGCGGCTCCGGGTCCGCGCCGGACCCATCCGCCCCGCCTTGCCACCAGAACAGCGCCGCCACCCCCAGCAGCACCGCCGCGAAGAGCCCCTCGGCCACCAGCACCACCAGCGGACGAGGGCGCCCCAGGAACACGACCGAGCCCGCCTTCGAGAGCGCCGCCAGCAGCCGCGAACCCGCGTCCACCCCCAGCAGGCTCCCCCCCATCATGAAGAGATCGAAGCGGGGCTCCCCCTGGCGCGCGCTCCGGCGTCGGAGGAAGGTCACCATCGCGGTCCCGATCATCTGGCAGAGCCCCGAGCCGACCGCGATGGCCGGAGGGATCCCCAGAAACACCGTGAGCATAGGGGTCAAAAGAAACCCTCCTCCCACCCCGAAGATCCCGGCGATGTAGCCGACCACGGCGCCCAGGACGAGCAGCGCCAGCAGCGAGACCGGTTGCCCCTCGACCAGCAGCGTCGGCATCAGATCGAGTAATCCGGTGGAGGGAGCGAGTCGCGGGTGGAGTCGGGCGGCGCGGCGCGGTGCTCCAGGGCGGTCACCAGCCAGAACATCAGCAGCGCCCAGAGCGCCGGGATCACCACGCAGAGCGCCGCGTAGAGCCAGGGTCCCATGGGCGGCGTTGTACCACGATCACTCGGGGGGCAAGACCGGGGGCGGGGCGCTCAGCTCCTGATTCATGCGCAGGATCCCCAGGATCACCCCGCCCAGCAGCAAGAGCAGCGCCCCCGCCAGGTAGAGCGCGCCCTCCTTGACCTTCTTCAGATCGTAGGCGGTGAGCGCTGCCTCCAGAAGCGCCCTGCGGTGGGTCACCTCCCGGGTGCGCTTGCGGGCGATCTCCACGGCGTGGAAGCCCTCGTGAGGGAGGGACGTCCTCCCCTCCAGCAGGCCGCGGCCGATCTCCAGCATCGCGGCCCGGCGAGGGCCGTCGGAGCCAGCCAGCGCCTCCTCTCGCTCGCGGATCCTGGTGATGTAGGCCTGCTCGACCTCGCGGCGGCGCCTCCGGAGGTCGTTCATCAGCCCGACCGCCTGGGTGGCCTCCTCCTCGGCCTTGTGCATCTGCGCCCGGATCGACCCGAGGAATTGCCCCGCCAGCACGTCGCCGGCCTGGGAGGACTCGTAGAGGCGCGCCGCCTCCGACGCCAGGCCCTCCTTCGTCGAGCGCCCTTCCTGCGCGATGCGCTCGCACTGATGGAGCTCCTCGTCGATGGCCGCCAGCTCCCGCTGGCCCTCCTGATCGAGCGCGTCGATCTCCGCCTGGCGCTCCAGGAACCGCGCCTGCATCTCCTGCACCGGCTCGAACATCCGGGCGAAGGAGCCGTCCTGGATCAGCTCGGCGTAGGCGCGATCCAGGAAGGCGACCACCGCGTCGTCCGCGGCCTTCTCCTGGGCCCTCTGCTCCTCGGTGGCCCGGGCGATCTCCTGCTTCAGCTCCCGCAGCCGGGAGAAGACCCGGAGCGTGTACACCACCGACTCCCAGGGGAACTCGGGGGAAGGACCGAAGCGAGCGACCTGCTGCACCTCGTACAGATCCGGGGAAGACGGGGCGCCGGCGGGGGGCGGGAGCGAGGCTCGTCGCCCCGGAGGCGGCGGGACCGAGACGCGCCCCGACGACGTCCCGCGAGGGGGGCTCTCCCGGTGAGCATGCGCGGGGGCAGGGCGCATCGAGGCCGGCCGCACCGGCGCGGCCGCCAGCTCCAGCCCCGAGGTGTTCATCTCGTCGTCGTCCTCCAGGCCCGGAGGCGACGGCTGCTGGAAGGCCGCGGGAGGCTCCGATGGGGCGCGTTGCCCGGAGGTGTCGAGGCCAAGCTCCAGCTTCGCCGGGCTGCTCTTCGGCCTGGCGTGGGCTTTGGGCTGGGCTGGCGGCGGGGCCGGGAGGTCAAGGTCCGGGACGTCGAACGCGCT
This sequence comes from uncultured Polyangiaceae bacterium, assembly GCA_964605685.1. Taxonomy (GTDB): domain Bacteria; phylum Myxococcota_A; class Polyangia; order Polyangiales; family Polyangiaceae; genus JANWXX01. Next base: position 991 of record CAZSDX010000603.1, on the reverse strand, counting down.
CACCTGCGCTGTCCCGCAGCGAGGGCACGTCGCCGCGCCGGCTGGCACCTCAGACTGGCACTGCGAGCAGGCTCCCATCCAGGCCCTCTTGGTAGCACACCCGAGCGATTCCCCCCAGAATTTGCCGATGGATAAGAGCTTCAATACCTTCTTCAGCCGCTTGGCGTCGGCGAACATGTCGACGTTGGTGAAGACGTAGGTCGCGTCCTGGTCCTGGACCGAGCGCGCCAGCTCGCCCAGCCGGTCGATGGCCGGGTCCTCGTAGCGGGACTTGTGGCCCGCGGGCCCGGGGAGCCGGTAGTACGCCTCCTTGCGCTTCGAGATCCCGGCGGTCAGCGGGTCGCGCGCCGCCAGCGCCCCCACGTCGATGGCCATCGCCTCGGTCTCGTCCGGATCCCACCCGGAGGCCGGATCGAACACCACCCGGGCGAAGCGCTGGCGCACGATGCCGAGCAGCTCCTTGACGGCGCCCTTGTTGGCCCGCGTCGCCGGGAAATCCGGCGGTGCTACCAGCACCACGGTCTCCGCCGACAGCTCCTTGCCGACGGTCTCCAGGGTCTTGAGCGCGGTCTCCACCACCATGCCGTCGCGGAACCCTTCCTGGCCGATCTCCCGGGGGCCCACCATCGCGAAACGAAAACCCTCGGGAGCCTCTCGCCGCCACCGCCGCACCGTGCCGGATCCCGGCGGTGCGACGTGGGTCTCCTGCACCTCGACGAACAGGAACTCCTTGAAGTACCGCGTAGCTGGCACGGGGAAACCAGCGCATCCGACCGTGATCATGGGGGGGGAGCCTACCACATCCGCCCCGCAAGGGTCTCTCCCTCCCCCCAGACTCGCATCGCCAGCGTTTTTCCCAGCCTCCACCCCAGCCCCCGCAGCGCCAGCTCCCTCCCCCCCGCCCCCCCCGGCTCCACCCCCTCCTCCAGCCGGATCTCCCCGCTCTCCGCCGTCTTCTCCCCCGGCGCCCGCTCCAGCGCCGCCCGCCCCC
>CAZSDX010000602.1:0-4317 GCA_964605685.1 uncultured Polyangiaceae bacterium | reverse complement strand
TTGGGCGGCCTCGTGCGCGGAGGCACTGGTGGCCGTGGGGGAAGGGTCCGGCTGGGGCCGTGCGCAGTGGGTGGCCTCGGCGCCGAGGCCCGCCCCGGCAAGGGCCGCAGCCACCAGCCGGGCCCTGCGCTGGAGGATCGCCCGTCGGTCGTCGTTCACCCGGGTAAGGAGAGCCCAGGCGCCCCGGACCCGCAAGCGAAACGGGCTACCTCTGCCGGAGCTGTGCCGGGGGGCCTCGCGGTTCCTCAGCCCACGTCCCGGGGAGCGCCCCCGCGGAAGACCGTGCCGTAGCAGTCGAGGATGGACGCATCGATGCGGATTTCCCGGTCCGTCTCCGTGCAGCGTATCCACAGGCGCCAGCCGGGCGCCGAGGCGGGGACGGCCCGGTGCAGGGAGAGCCCGTCGAAGGCCACGAGGGAAGCGGGAGGCTGGGCGATCGCGGGAGGATTCGCCGCGCGCACCGCCGCGTCCAGGCCGTCGAAGTCGGGGATCAGCTCCGGCAGGCGGAGGGTCATCGGTCGGTCGAGGAACTGCGTCGCGCAGTGGGTCGAGGACTGGTACGCCAGGTACCGCGGCGGGTCGTCGTGCTCCTGGCGGGCCCGCAGATCGTGGAGGATCCTGTGCCCCAGCCGCTGCACCCGGTGGTCGCGCACGGCGATGCTCCCGTCCACGTGCCAGAGCCGGCTGTCCACCGGCAGGTCGCCGGCGTGAAAGTACTGGATCTTCGAGTCGATGTAGGCGTGACGCTTCCGGCCGGTGACGTGGCGGCTCATCGCCTCCAGCACCCGGCGGGTCAGCGGGCCGGCCTCCTTGCGGGCCGTGTCCAGCGGGCACCAGCAGAAGGTGACCTCGTCGCCCTGGATCTCCTCCTGGGTCGGCTCCGGCAATTGCTCCAGGAGCCGGTACTCGTTCGGGAAGTGCGCGCTGAAATCCTCGATCTTCGTTCGCCCTTCCCGCTCGTAGCGGTCGAGGGTGGTGGCCATCGCCTCGGGGACCGCCGGGGGCGCGGCGCCAGGGGGCGTGGGGCGCGGCCTGGTGGAGCCGTGGTAAGCCCCCTCCCCGGTGAAGGCCGCGATCTTCTGGGTGTCGGCGGAGTGGGGGCGTGCGATCCAGGTCTTCATGGCGGGCCAGGATAGATCTCCGCTTCCCCGGGGGGAGCGCCATCCGTTTGAAACGGGGCTGCAAAGGTTCTACAAGGGGCGACCTCATGGCCATCGACAAGACGCAGCGGCGGCGCGATCTGCTGGCAGCAGCCCGGAACGTGTTCGCCCGCCGCGGCTACCACGACGCGAAGGTGGACGACATCGTGGCCGAGGCGAACGTCAGCAAGGGGACGTTTTACCTGTACTTCCCCGATAAGCGGTCGATCTTCGAGGCGCTGGCGGACGACGTGGCGCAGCAGCTGGAGCAGTCGATCCTGCGGGTCGATCTCACGGGGGACGTGGCGGAGCAGGTGCGGCAGAACATCCGCTCGGTGCTGGGGGCCTTCCTCACGGACCCGGCGCTGACGACGATCTTCTTCTCCTACGCGGCGGGGCTCGACCCGGAATTTGTCCAGAAGGTCCGCGCGGTGGAGGGGGTGCTGCTGGCGATCCTGGAGGAGGCGCTCTCCGACGGGCAGGCGCTGGGGATCGTGGGCCAGGGGGACCCGAAGATCCTGGCGATCTTCACCCTGGGCGGCATGAAGAGCCTGCTGCTCGACACGTGTCAACGGGCCCCGGTCGACGAGCAGGAGCGGGAGCGGATTGTTGAGGAGGTGTTCCGCATCCTTGACCACGGCTACCTGCGGATCGATCGGCGAACGGTGCCGCCCGGTGGATTATCCGCACTTGCAACCGATGTAGGTGGAGGAGAAGAGCCAGCGTTCGCCGATGACTTCTCCGCAGACTTCGCAGGTGGTCCCTGGTTGCCGTGGCTTCTGGGGCGATGCCTTGGGGGAGACTTGCGTTGAGGAAGCAAGAGGAGCAGGAAGAGGAGGAGGAGGAGAACAGGCGGGGATGGCCGGGGATGGCCCGGGGGGAGGTGAAAGGGCCACAGCAGGCTGTGTGGTGGAATTTTGGGTGGCGATAGGTTGAAACTCTGCCAGTGTTACAGGGACGTAATTGGTCTTTTTTTGCGAGGATACATGGCAAGAATTGAGGAGAGCAGCCATCGGCATAGGAGCTGGTGGCGGGACAACAGAGATGTAGACATCGTGGCAGATGTACTGGCTCCGATCCGTCAAGTTCGGGTGCAAGTTGGCGACCAGACCCGTCTGGATGGCCTCGAACAGCACATCCAAGGGAGGTTTACCGTTGGATGAACCTCGCGTATTGCCAAGAAAAAACAGACCATACCTGGCCCAGTAGGCTGCGCTGAGCCAGAAGCCAGAACCTTGCGTATGGTACCCGCTCAACGAGAAGTCATAGCCGCGGTGCGTGCGCATGTGGGCGCTGAGTTCACGGGCAACCTGGTAAGTAGATGTTCCAGGCGGCAAGAGCGTTGTATCGATTCCAAGGCGAAAGAAGAGGCAATCATTACACTGGACATCGATGATGTTGTGCAAAACTCCTTGCGGACCTACCGACGTGACAATTTGGTTTCCACTGGTATAAACCCCCGAGAAGCAGGGATGATTTTCCGCTTGTGCGACAACCAAGGGCGGTAGGCTCATGGCTGCCAATATCGCAAAAAGATTAGGTTTGGCAAGGACGTTCCAGCACCAGGCACACCCAGTCGCCCTCGCGCTCGGTGCGGGCGGGGCGCAGGGGGTGGTACGCCGCGAGCACGTCGTCCTCCTGTCCGGCCAGGATGCCGGAGAGCGCCAGCAGCCCCCCCGGCTGGACCTTGCTCGCCAGCGCGTCCGCCAGGGGGATCAGCACCCGCGCCTCGATGTTGGCGACCACCACCGGGAAGCGCTCGTCCAGGGCATCCAGCTCCGTGGTGGACACGGCGATGCGGTCACTCATCCCGTTGCGGGCCGCGTTCTCCAGGACGACGCCGATCACCTCCGGGTCGTTGTCGGTGGCGACCACGGAGGAGGCCCCCAGCGCCAGGGCCGCCAGCGCCAGGATGCCGCTGCCGGTGCCCACGTCGAGGACGCGGGCCCCCTGCAGGCGAGAGCGCTCCCGGTCGAGGGTGCGGGCCACCAGCGAGGTGGTGGCGTGGAGCCCGGTCCCGAAGGCGCGGCCCGGCTCCAGCTCGAGCACCAGCTCGTCGGGGCGCTGGGGGGTGTAGGGCTCCCAGGGAGGGCGGACGGTCAGGCTCGGGGTGAGGGAGAAGGGATGGAAGTGCTCCTTCCAGGCGTCTCGCCACCCATCCCCCACGATCTCTTCGAGGGCGGGAGACCAGGTTGGGTCGAGGGAACCGATGGCCTCGTGGGCCGCCTCGTGGTCCGGGAACGACGCCACCAGGGTGACCTTTCCCTCGGCGCCCCGGTGGAGGGTGGTGGCGTCGCGCTCCTCGACGCCGAGGGCTCCCAGGTCAAACAGCTCGGCGCTGGCCTCCTCGGACAGCTCGGCGGGGACGTCCACGCGGACGAATGGGTAACGAGGCTCGCTCATGGGCGGGCTTGTACCACGGACCGCAGCGCCTGGCGTTTACAGGCATTCGCCCTTGATGCGCACGATCTCTCCGCTGACCACCGGGTACTTGTTGCTCTCGCGGGTCACGATCAGGTGGTGGATGCGCAGGGACGGGCAGGCCCGGGTCAGATCCTCGAAGAGGCGATCCGCGTAGGTATCGTTGAAGACCGTGTTGCCCGTCTTGGGTCCGGTCTGGAAGAGGGCGATGATGCTCTCGGCGGAGCTCACTTGCTGCTTTCCCTGCCGGGTCGCGCTCAGCGCGCGGGCCACCGAGGCCGCCTCTTCCAGGTTGATCCCGGTCTCGCTCACCATGATCTCGAAGGGACGGCCCCGGGCGGCCTCCAGCTCGCCGTAAGCCACGTGGTGCAGCTCGGCGCAGCCCGAGTGCGCGAGGACGAACCCCAGGAGAAGCAACCAGCGCCGCATCCCCGCCCTTATAGCAGACCTCCCTGCCCGCGCGCCCGTTCTGTCCGCGCCTCGGGCGGCGTATAGGTGGGGCGATGCGGGTGCTCTGCACGCTGCTGGTCGCGCTGCTGCCGGCGACAGCCCACGGGGCCGGCCCCCGGCTCTGCGGCGGCCTGGCCTTCGTGTGCAGCGAGGCGCCTCGTCCCGTCCCGACGGAGCCTGTTCCCCGGCTCCTGGGGCTGCCCGGCGCCCCCCGACCCGGGGCCAGCGAGGCCGTGGCCCGCTGGTCCCGGCCCCAGATCGAGCAGCTACGGGACGCCCCCCGGCCGGTGATCGAGGCCGCCGCCGA
>CAZSDX010000601.1:0-4317 GCA_964605685.1 uncultured Polyangiaceae bacterium | reverse complement strand
GCAGCGGCTGGCGGGGCTGGCGCCGGAGCAGCGGCTCGCGGGGCTGGCGCCGGAGCAGCGGCTCGCGGGGCTGGCGCCGGAGCAACGCTTGGCGGATCTGGGCGACCGGGCGATCCTGGCGATGCCCGACCGCCTGCTGAAGATGCTGCCCGATGAAGCCTTCAGCAACCTGCCTGCCGACGTTCGCGACGCCATCCGCAAGCGCATCGGTCGCTGACCAAAGCCCCGACGCCGGGCGCTTGCGTGAACAGAGGCGCCTCGGCGTGCGGGGGGCCCACGGCGCTCGCCGTGGGCGCTGGCGTGCTACCGGAGCAGCACCGTCCCCATCCGCGTCCCCGTCTCCCGTCCCCGTCCCCGTCCCCCGTCCTCGTCCCCGTCGGCGTGGCCGTGGACGTGGACGTCCCCGTCCCCCGTCCCCGTCCCCCGTCCCCGTCGGCGTGGCCGTGGACGTGGCCGTGCCCGTGGACGTAGCCGTGCCCGCGGCCGTGGCCGATTCCGTCTCTGCCACGCAACTGCGCTCCATCCTCGTCGAAAGAGTGCCCATGGCCGACTTTGAACGCCTTGATGTCTACCGCTGTGCCCTCGACTTCACGCGCCTTGCTGCTGCCTTGCTCCCCGCCCTGGCCCCCCACAAGGAACTGGCAGAGCAACTTCGCCGAGCCGCCCCGTCCATCCCCCTGAACATTGCGGAAGGATCGGGACGACGAGGGAAGGATCGCATCTACCACTACACCGTGGCGCGGGGCTCTGCCATGGAGTGCGTCGCGCTGGTGGACGTGGCACTGGCGATGGGATTGCTTCCCGCGGGGGAGGCGCAGAAGGGAAAGGAGTTGCTGGATCGGGTGATCGAGATGCTTTCGGTGATGACGGGAGGGAAAGGCACGGGGACGTCCACGGCCACGTCCACGGCCACGTCCACGCCGACGAGCACGGGGACGGGGACGTGAACCGCGGACGGGGACGGGGACGAGAGACGCGTACTGCGGATGGCTCACGCCCGGCCCTCCTGCTCGACGCTTGCCCCCGGGAGGCTCGCAGCAGCAGGGGGCGCCGGTCTCGCAGGAAGGAGGCTTCCACCAGATCGGTCTGCACCTCGATGCAGGTGTCGATCCACCGGTCGGCCACGGTGAACCGGAGTTTTTTGGGGAAATCGTCGCTCCGCTGGATCACCCAGAGCGTCAGCGCTTCCATGCGCAACGCCGCGACGGCCGGCGGGGAGCCCTGCGCGTCCCGCGCAGTCACCCCGCCGGAGGGAGACGCGGCGGGTCTCGGCTTCTTCTTCGGTTCGTTGGCCATCGTTCCGGGTCCAGGGAGAAGATCAGGGGTTCAGGGATCAGGGATCAGGCATAGGGAGATTCCATATGCAAAATCCATGCCACCCGATAAGTCCCTCGCGCAACGGAAGCCGCTGCCGCTGTTGCGAGACGACGGCGCGCCGCTGGCGCGGTCGGCCGCGCGCAGCGACGACGCGCTGTCGTCGAACGCGCCGCCACGAAGCACGCGGTACTGGTTAGAAGAGCTAGCATTGGCACAGTTTATGCAAGAAGCTCCGCCCTTCGAATACCAGTCGGCCTGGAAGTAATCGAAGGCCCACTCCCACATGCTCCCGCCCAGATCAAACTGACCAAAGCGACCCACCCCGGCCTGGAGCGAGCCCACAGGAAGGAGATCCTCGGAGGTACACTTGTTGTCCGGCAACCCGCTCGCCAGGCAACCAAAGACCGCAGTGGCCTCGTTGGGTGCCGTGTTCCCCCACGGGTACAACCGGTTCTCGTTCCCTCCAGCCGCCACAAACGTCCCCAGGTTGAAGGGCACTGGCGGGCCGCTGGGTTCTTCCTCCTTGTTCTGGATGCCGAAGAAGACCCTCTTTGCTGCGGAAACCTCCGCCATCACCCACGGCGCCTTCTCCTGGCTCGATGCCGTCGAGCACAGCCTCGCCGAAGTTCGCCTCGACGGCATCCTTGTCCGTTCCGAGACCGCCTCGTTCCTCGACCTCCCGGACCCCTGGCCCCTCGCTCTCCCTTTCCCCGAGATCGTCACCGAGCTCAAGATGCCCGGTGACCATCTCGATCCTTCTTCTCTCGAACGTGCCCTTCTTCGCCGTCAAGCTCGCCTGATCCACCACCTCAACCGCACCAGGAACGCCTGGCCCCACCCGATCGGTCTCTGGTACGTCGCCGACCGGCTTCCCGGATGGCTGACGCAGAAGACACCACCTCCTGTACGGCGCTCGCCGGGCTGCTACGAGATCCCGGCAGGCTGGTGGCACATCCTGTGGGTGGCGAGCAACGAGCTGCCCTTGCACGAGGCGCTGATCCCGTTGCTGATCACCCGTTCCGGAGAGCCCTTGGCGGAGTTTGCCCGGTGGGTGGTGGAGCGGCGACCGGTGGCGTGGATGATGCGCATGCTAGAGTTTGTGACGATGACCGAGGTGCAGAAGGCAGAGCTGTGGGCGAGGCTGGACGAGATCCGAGACCCGGAGGTGGAGAGAAACCGAGCGTGGCTGGCGGCGCAGCTAGCGAAGAGCGTGGCAGAGAAGACGCCGGAGCTTGTGGGAGAGATTGCGGAAGCCCTTCCCGCCGAGCAGCGGCTGGCGGGGCTGGCGCCGGAGCAGCGGCTCGCGGGGCTGGCGCCGGAGGAGGTGTTGCCCCGCTTCGCTCCGGAACAGGTGGGCCGTGTGCTCGGAGACCATGCCCTGCTTGCGCTGCCCGACCACCTGCTCAAGCTGCTTCCTGACGAAGCCTTCACCAACCTGCCTGCCGACGTCCGCGACACCATCCACAAGCGCATCGGCCGCTGACCCTCGCGCCGTCCCGCCCCAACGTTACCCTTCTTCTCCCCAGAGCAGGGCGCGTACCTCCGGGGTGTACTCCTCGCCGTCTCCCCGGACGCACCAGGGCGCCTCCACCACCAGGCCCCCCGGCTTCCCCGCCAGCGCCTCGACGAAGAATCCCTGCGCCGGGGCCCCGCTCCGGGCGTGGAGCCACCGGAGTCGCTTGGCCACCAGCCCCGCCTCCTCCAGCGCCGCCAGCGCCGCCGCCAGCGCCGAGGTGGGCGCCGTCATGCAGAAGCGCCCCCCGCGCCCGAGGAGCTGCCTCGCCGCCCGGCAGAAGGGGACGAACCCCCGCGCATCCAGCCCCCGGGACGCCTCCCGGGTGGTCCCCAGGGCTTCTGGCTGCCCCCCGCTCCGGTCGAACCAGGGCGGGTTGCTCACCACCAGGTCCGCGACGCCGCGCCCCAGCGCCTCCTCGCAGCGACGCGCGTCCCCCTCGTGGACCTCGCCCCGGCCCTCCAGCCCGTTGAGCGCCAGGTTCTCCCGGGCCAGCGCCGCGTGGGTGGCGTCCCGCTCCACCAGAAGCAACCGCGCCCGGGGGAGCCGCAACGCCAGGCACAGCCCCACCGCCCCCGGCCCCGAGGCAAGGTCCACGACCACACGCGGGGGCCTGCGCCCTGGCGGCAGCGCGAAGGCCGAGAGCAGCGGGGCCTCCAGGCTCACCCGGTAGCCGCGGGCCGGCTGCCGGTAGCGAACACGGCCACCCAGCAGGGCATCCTCGGTCACGTCACTCGCGGTCAAAGGGGTGCGCGTTGCGGCGGAAGAGGAGCAGGTGGTTGAAGCCGCGGAGGAGGAATCCTCCCTCGTCGGCGGCCTTCCGGTAGTTTCCCATCTCCAGCGTGCGGTTGTGGCGCACCACCGCCACATGATCGAGGGGCGTGAAGTGGGGCCTCGCCATCTCGAACAGCTCGAACCCCAGCGGGAAGAACCCGCGATCCTTCTGGAACACATCGCACACGTAGATCGCCAGCACCCGGCCATCCCGCAGCACCCGGGCGCACTCCCGCAGCACCAGCCTCATCGCCCGCTGGTACTGCCCGTTCGGCTTCAGCTTCCCGATGCACCGCGGGTCGTCCGAGTACTCCAGGTTGTCCGCGTAGGGCGGGTCCATGAAGATCAGATCGGCGCTCCGCTGCTTCAGCGGGAGGCTGCGCGCGTCCGCCTGCTGGATGTCCGGTCGCGTCGGCGCCACGTCAAACCCCAGCCCCTTCCGCTCCAGATCGCGGCAGACATCCAGCGTGGTACCGCTGCCGCAGAAGGGGTCAACGACGACCTCTCCTGGTTCCGAGTGGCGCTGGAGCACGTTCCAGATCACGTAGGAGGGGGTGGCGCCCTTGAACCGCTGGCTCCCCTGCTCCTCGTCGCCGTAGTGCTGGGAGGGGTAATCCCAGAGCGTGGTCACCTGGGGCGTCAGCGGCGGCTTCTTGAGCGGACGTCCCGGGCGGGGCGGGGCCTGCTCGGGGGCAGGGCGGGGCGCGGGGCGA
>CAZSDX010000600.1:0-4321 GCA_964605685.1 uncultured Polyangiaceae bacterium | reverse complement strand
CCCGCCACCACCAGCACCAGGTGGGTCCCGGAGACCGCCAGCAGGTGCGACAGGCCGCTCCGGCGGAACGCCTCGCCTTCTTCCGGCTCCAGGTCTTCCTCGCCCAGCACCAGCGCCCGGCCCAGGGGTGCGGCGGCGGCCGGGTAGGTCGCCTCGATCCGGGCGCGGACGTGGGTCCGGGCGCGATCGATCCACGCCCCGGGGCCGCGTCCGCGCTCCAGCACCTCCGCGTCGAGGATCGAGCCGCTGAGCACGGCTCCGGAGCGCGCCGCTCCGGCCCTCGGATCGGCCAGGTCCAGGTTGTGAAAGAGCTGGAGCGCGCCCACGCTGATCGCCGCCTCCACCCGGTCGCCCCGGGCCAGCTCCGGGGGGCCGCCGTAGAGCCGCGCGGTCCATCCGGCGGGGGCCTCTCTTCCGTCGCAATCCAGGGCCTCGACCTCGCCCAGCCACCGGAGCGCGTCTCCCTTACGTGCGGGCGACGAGGTCACCCGCACCCGCGCCGAGCACCGGGCCGGGGCGCCGAGCCAGCTCCGGGCGGCTTCGACCTGCTGGTCGAATTGCCGCAAGGCGTGCCAGGAGCGGGCCCAGGAGAGCCCCGCGGCGAGGAGCGCCAGCCCCGCCAGCCACCCGGGGAGCCTCCGCCCCAGGAGCAGCCCTGCCCCCGCCAGGACGACCGCCACCGACCCCGGCTGCACCACGGCCCGCTGCCCCGCCAGCACCACCAGCCCGAGCACCAGCACCGCGTCCGCCATGCCCCGCTCCCTGCGGGGGGTGTGCCAGCAGGAGACCCCCCGGTTTTCCCGGAAAAGTCACCGCCCAAGGTGGCGGAACGGCGGCCACCGGGCGGCGGTTCACCGCCAGGGGTCAGGGGATGGGGCTATACCAGCGTGTTCCTTGGGAGTCCTCCTGGCTCCACTGGGAGATCGCGTAGGTGAGGGAGTCTCCCGAAACGATCGAAGCATCGTGGAATTTCACCCCGTCTGCGACCTCCCTTCCCGAACCCACCACTTGCCCGCCTATCGTGATCGTGATCGGACCTTGAATCTTCTCCTCCACACGGATGGCTGCCCACTCGCTCATCCACGTTTCTTTGCTCATGCAACCACCGGGACCGTTTCCGACAACACAGGAGGGGAGAATCTTCCCGCCGGCCTTGATCTGGATATTTCCCTGGAGAGAGCCACGATCGATGGGTTCGCTGAAGTGGAGGTGAAGGTATTCCTGATCCTTCGAGGCGAATTCCACGGCAAGCAGGTGAGGCGCGCTCCCCGTGAAGAACTCCACGGCGTGTTTCTCCACCGAGATCGATGTACCCAGCTTTACCGTCTTGATCTTGATGGAACCATCCAGATCGAGGTCCAGCTTGTACCAGGTATCCTCGGCGAGTTGTTGCTTCGGTGTCAGGACCAGGATCGGTTTGGGTTGCTCGTCCTTCGTGACGGATGCCTCGATCTCGACAGGGATCCTATTCCCGTTTCGATCCGAAATGAAGGCCTGGTCCTTGATCTTGAGGAATTTTTCCGGCAGGTCCGGGAGAAACGTGAAGAGGAACTTCGGGCTCGTATCCAGGTTTGTCGTCTTGCTACGGAACCCCAACGAGATGGTAAAGTCGACCGGAAGGGGCAAGGATCCATGGTTCGCGGAGGGTTGAGGTTTCGGCGCCGTGGATGCGGAAGAAGAAGGTTCAGGAGCTGATTTTTCTTGCTGACTTTGTACCGGATCCTTTGGGTTACAGGCAAGGAGTGCCAGGGACAGGATGGTGGGAAGGTTGAAAGACTTCAAGGGGCCTCCTGGGGGTCAGTCGTAGTCGTAGGTGACGGAGCATTATCCACAAGCCATGCCAGGCTTGGCTTGTGGTCAGGTGCGACAAGCCCTCGTCCTCCAGCACATCCGGGCCTGGGGCTTGGCCAACCGGCAGGGTGGTCGGCGATCTGAACAAGAACAAGCACACCATGCTATTCCATTCTAACACACACCCGCCAGGACGAACACTCCCGACCCCGGCTGCACCGCGGCCCGCTGCCCTGCCAGCACCACCAGCCCGAGCACCAGCACCGCGTCCGCCATGCCCCGCTCCCTGCGGGGGGTGTGCCAGCAGGAGACCCCCCGGTTTTCCCGGAAAAGTCACCGCCCAAGGTGGCGGAACGGCGGCCACCGGGCGGCGGTTCACCGCCAGGGGTCCGGGGAGCCTGCGGGCGCCAGGAGCCTCCGCTTCAGCCGTAAACGTCGCTCCGATGTCCTATCTTGAAGACGATCACCACGACCCTTGCATCGTGGACCTCGTACAGCACGCGGTAATTTCCCACCCGGATGCGGTAGCTGTGCCTGGTTCCCTTGAGCTTCTTGCACCCCGCGGGCCTGGGGTCCTCTGCCAGCGCCCAGAGCTGCGGCAAGATCCTGGTCCTGATGTCGTCGGGGAGGGCGTCGAGCTGCTTCACCGCCGCCGAGGTGAGCTGGACCGCATAAGCCACCGACAGGCCAGCCTCGCTGCTCACAAACAGAGGCCAGCTCCACCAGCTCCACCGTCTCGCTTTGCATGGCCTGCTCGTGCAGCAGCGCGGCGGCTTCGTCCTCCTGATCCTCCAGCCATTCAAGGAGTGCCGCTTGCAGATCTTCAGGGAGGGAGTGCCCCGCCGAAGTGAGCCGCATGGCCTGCTGGAGAAGTCGATTCTGCTCGGAGGGCACCATGCCATCCATCCTAACACACCCCCGCCAGGACGACCGCCACCGACCCCGGCTGCCCTGCGGCCCGCTGCCCCGCCTGCGCCTCCAGCTCCACGCCCGCCATGCCCCGCGCCGGGGGGAATTCGGGTTCCTCCCCGGGGGCCGCCGGGGCGCCTCGGAGGGAATCGGACTCCCCCTCGGGGGCCGCCGGAGGCGTCCCGGAGGGAATCGGACTCCCCCCCGGGAACCGCCGGGGGCGTCTCGGGGGGAATCGGACTCCCCCCCGAGGGCTGTCAAGGGACCGCCGGGGGAGTGGGACAGGTTCCAGGGGGCCGCTGAGGGCAAGGGGGAGGGAGTGGGACTCTGTCCGGGGGCGGCGCGTGGGTTCCGGGGGGAATGGGTGTATCCTGGGTGGCGATGTTCCCCCGCGCGCTGCTTGTCTCCTCCCTTCTGATGGTTGGCCTCACCCCGAGGGCGGCGCTGGCGCTGACGCCGCCGATCTCCGGGGCGGTGGCGCTCCCTCCGGGGGTGTCGCTCTCGCTGCCGTTCGAGAAGGACGTGAAGGTCAAGGTGCTCTCCGGCTACGGACCGACCGCGGGATCGAGCCTCCACAAGGACACGGACCTCTCCTCGAAGGCCAACGACCACTACGCCCTCGACCTGGTGCTCCCGGATTACCCCGCGTCGGGCAAGGGACAGCCGGTGCTCTCCGTGGCCCCGGGGACGGTCGTGAAGGCCGGCTGGGCCACGGAAGGGTGGGCCAACTACGGGCTGCGGGTCATCGTCAAGCACGACTTCGGCGACGGGCACGTCTACCACTCGATCTACTGCCACCTCGACCAGGTGTCGGTGAGCGAGGGGGCCCAGCTCCAGGCTGGGCAGGCCCTCGGAACCCTGGGCGGATCGTGCCAGGGGGCGCTGTCCTGCGGGAGCTTCTCCACCCCGCACCTGCACTGGGCGCTCCACCAGGACTCGAAGATCGGAGGCTCCGGGACCGGAGGCTCCTACGGCGGGCGCGCGGTCGTCCCCGAGCCCATCGGGGGCTACGAGGATCTGACCAAGAACATGGTCATGGTCTCCGGGAGCCCCTCGGTCCCCAAGCCTCCCTGCCAGATCCTCCCGCTGGCCGGGGGCATCCTCGACGACAAGGGATCGTGCTTCGTCAAGAGCGGCAACCCGAGCTACTGGTACGAGGCCAGCCAGGGCCACGACGGCCACCTCTGGTGGACCAACGCCACCGCCGACGCCGTCGATAACTGGGCTCGTTGGGAGATCCACCCGCAGCAGGCGAGCACCTTCCTCGTCGAGGTCAGCACCGTGCCCTCCTTCGCCCAGAGCCTCCAGGCGAAGTACCGGATCCGCCACGCCTCCCAGGAGTCCTCCGTCGTCCTCGACCAGACCCAGGGCACCGGGTGGCAGCCCCTCGGCTCCTTCGCCTTCGCCGCCGGAGGTGACCAGTGGGTGCGCCTCGACGACAACACCGGGGAAGCCCTCTCCCTCAAGCGCAAGCTCGTCTTCGACGCCGTCCGCCTCTCTCCCGTCGGCTCCGCCGGGAGCGGTGGTTCGGGGGGCAGCGGCGGTTCCGGCGGTGGCGGCGGTTCCGGCGGGAGCGGCGGCTCCGACACGGCAGGCTCCGGCGGGACAGGCGGCTCCGGAG
>CAZSDX010000599.1:0-4350 GCA_964605685.1 uncultured Polyangiaceae bacterium | reverse complement strand
CGGGGGCTGGCGGCTCGGATGCGGGCAGCGGCGGGTCGGACGCGGGCTCCGGCGGGGGCTCGGGGAGCGGTGTTTTTGCGTGCAGCAGCGGGCAGGCGATCCAGCCCGGGCTGAACAAGGGCTGGCAGGCGGGGGGGAAGGCCCGGCAGTTCTACGCGGATTTTCCCAAGGAAACGGGCAAACCGTTGGCGGTGGTCTTTCTTTTCCACGGCTACGGCGACTCCGCGTCCAACTTCCGGAACTTCGGCCCTGGTCCCGACACGGACCCGGATTTTCCCTTCGTGCTGATCACGCCAGACGACACGGGGCTCCAGCCCTTCGGGGATCCCCAGGGGCTCGACTGGGCGCTGTTCTCCGGGAAATCTTCCGAGGAGAACATCGAGGGGGCCCTCTTCGAGGAGGTCCTCGGGTGCCTGGGGGCGGCGAACACCGTGGATCCCTCGCGGGTCTACGTCATGGGCTTCAGCGCCGGGGCGATCCTGTCCAACATGCTCTACTCCCGCTACCAGGGGAAGATCGCCGCCTCCCTCGCCTTCTCCGGCGCCTGGTTCAGCGATCCGGAGCAGACCAAGACCATCAACACCCTGGGCTTCGCGGTGGATTACGCCTGGGACGCGCTCGCCCCGGAGGCCAGCGCCCAGGGCATGGTGCTCCTCACCCACGGCGGCCCCGGCGACACCTTCAGCGCCGGCGGGCAGAAGGTCATCGACTTCGAGCTGTGCGCCCAGAAATCGGACCCCTTCCTGCTGGCAAGCAAGCGCAGCTTCATCGACTGCGCCCACAAAAACGGGCACCAGCCTCACCCGGAGTTCAGCAAGAAGCTGATGGTCCAGTACTTCAAGGCCCACCGGGCAGGGGAGCCTTCCCCCTACCTGGGCGGCAAGCTGCCGGCGGAGTTCCCCTCGTCCTGCGCGCTGCGCGAGCCCTGAGCCGACTTCCGGAGGCCGGAACCCGGAGCCTCGGATCGTTCCGCTCCTTTGCCTCGCCGGTTCTGGTGTATCCTTCCCCTGGTCATGCGCGGCTTGTTCTTGCTCCTTTCAACGACCCTCGTGGCCTGCGCGGCGGCGGCCCCGGATGACGAGCCCGAGGTCGAGATCTCCCGCCCCGGCGGAGGCGGTGAAGGGGGCGAGGGCGGCGAGGGCAGCGAGGGCGGCAGCGCCGGCAGCAAGACCACCACCTTCCCCCAGGGAGGCTCCTCCACCTTCCCCAAGGGAGGCTCCGGTGGGAGCTCCGCTGGCTCTGGCGGGAGCACCGCGGGCACCAACCAGGCGGGCACCGGGGGCACCGGCCAGGCAGGCACCGGAGGCACCGGCCAGGCAGGCACCGGGGGGGCCTCCACCGAGTGCTCCCCGGGGCAGGAAGAGGTGATCGGCGTCTGCGGCAAGTGCGGCCAGCAGCTCCGCACCTGCGGTCCCTCGGGAACCTGGGGCGAACCCACCTGCGAAGCCGAAGGGACGTGCTCCCCGGGCGCCCAGGAGAGCGAGCCCTGCGGCAAGTGCGGGCTCCGGGTTCGCACCTGCTCCAACACCTGCACCTGGAGCCCCTTCGGCGACTGCGGCTCGGAGGGGCCCTGCTCCCCGGGCCAGACCAGCAAGCAAAGCTGCGGCAACTGCGGCGAGCAGACCCGCACCTGCAACGACTCCTGCCAGTGGGGCAGCTTCGGGAGCTGCCAGGGCCAGGGCGTCTGCACCCCCGGCGAAACCCAGCCTGGTGGCTGCGACGGTTGCTCCCAGCAGACCTGCACCAGCTCCTGCACCTGGAGCGGCTGCCAGCTCAAGCCCAGCAGCAAGTGCGAGTGGAAGAACGGCACGAGCTGGCAGTGCTGCGGCGGCGGGAAATGGCAGTTCTGCAGCAAGACCACCTGCGACTGGTTCCCCTGTGATACCTGCAGCGGCTGCGGCTGCTGACCCACCCCCCGAAACAGGGCTCCAAAACAACGAGCGAGGTGTATGTGGATGTGGTATAGATAAGTGATGCGTGCGAAGTCGTGGTTCTATCTTGGGTTGGTGGTGCTGCTGGGGTGTTCTTCGTCGGGCGAGGAGGCAAGCTCGCAGGAGAGCAACGCGACGGAGGGGAAGGGAGGCCGCGGAGGCGGGGCCAGCGGGGGAGCAGGGAGCGGGGGAGGGGGAGCAGGGAGCGGCGGGGGAGCGGGCGCCGCAGGGCAGGAGGGAGGGGAGTGCCTGACGCTGGGGAAGGTGGTGGCGGCGATCCTGAAGGATCAGGAGAAGAACGCGGTGCAGCAGGCGCTGGACGGGTGGGTGAGCAAGCTGTTTCCGGAGCCGGAGGTGGGCGAGCTACTGCGGGGCCAGCTGGCGGCGTTCGTGGCGGATCCGGAGAAGGCGGGGCCGTTCCCGGTGGTGCCGCTGTCGCTGCTGGGGAAGGCGCAGGGGATCTTCGAGGGGGTGGTGCATGCGGAGGCTCCGGCGCCGGGGCCGGTGGTGTTCGATCTGAAGGCGTTGCAGCAGCAGTGCGCTCCGGTGAAGCCCGCGCTGGCGCCGATCTCGCCGTCGTTCCCGGATCTGCAGCGGGGCGGGCTACCGGACGAGAGCGTGGAGGACTGCACGCTAGCGCGGGCCCAGGCGCTGGCCGACGTGCTGAACAACCTGGCGCTTGGCAACGGCTCGAAGGTGGTCGACGGCGACGCCGAGTACACCACGCCGGCGTCGGTGGCGGAGGCGTTGCTGGCCTCGGGGCACAGCATCCAGGTGATGTCGAAGGTGTTCTTCGCCGATTTTCTCGGTCTCTACTACAAGGGGCAGAGCGTGGCGGCGTCGGTGTGGATCGACACGGGGGTGGCGTTGCCCGGGGGAGGGACGGCGAAGATCCCGGCCCCCCACGCGGGCTACACGGTGCTGGTGGAGGGGCCGCTGGTGAAGGCGAACCTCGAGTTTTTCCTGGGGACCGACGGCGGGACGAGGTTCCGGGCGTGGAGCTCGCTGCCGCGGGCCTCGTGGCAGGGGGGGCGCGTGCTGACCAGCTTCGACGGGGCGAAGGACAAGGAGCGGGTGATCGCGTTCTTTGACAAGGCGGGGAAGCTCCGGAAGAAGTGGCAAGAGGAGGGGGCGAGCTTGCCGCTCCAGGGCTACGGGACGCTGGGCGTGTGCAACGACTCGGTGGCGGTGCTCCAGGGGGTCGTGGAGAAGACGCCGACCACGCTGTTCCCGCTGGCGCACCGGGAGGTGACCGCCCAGAACGACGAATTTGACGTGGTGTTGGCCAAGCTCCCGAGGGATCTCTCCGGCGCCCTCGACCCCAGCGCCAAGGAGCGGGTGATCGGCTCCCTCCCCTTCGCCAGCGCCTCGGAGGCGTCTGCCTGCTTCCCCGCGTACGCTGCGGCGTTGATCGCCCTCGGCGCGAAGTAGATCACCCGTGGACGGCGCGACCGAAGTCGCGCATCCAGCGGTCTTCCTCCGGCGACAGGGGGCCGCGGTCGAGGGCGTCGAGGTTCTCCTTCAGCTCCTGCCGGCTGGAGGGGCCCGTGAGCGCCAGGTCCACGTGGGGGCTGGAGAGCTGGAAGCGGTAGCAGTCCCCCGGGGTCATGGCGGGGCCCGTCCAGGAGCCAGGCTTCTTGAGCAGGCGGCGCCAGGCGGTCGCGGTGTAGGCCAGGATGGAGGGAGCGTCCTGGCGTCGGTGGGGGAAGATGTCCCGCTCGGCCCCCGGGTGCGCCGCGTTGTAGCGGATCATCAGCAGATCCAGGGGCGAGGATTCCGCGAGCTTCCCCGCCCGGGGGCGGTCGTGGATGCTGACGCCGATGGCCTTTACCTTGCCGCTCTCCTTGAGGTGGAGCAGCTCCCGCTCGGTGGCGGCGGTCCACGCGGACCCGACCCCCAGCCACCCGAGGAGCATCAGATCGAGGGTGTCGATCTTCAGATCCTTGAGGGTGCGCTCGGCGCTGCGTCGCACGTTCCATCCGAACCAGCCCGGCGAGGCCACCCCCGCCACCGCCACCTCGTCGCGGCGCCCCCGGAGCGCCTCCCGCAGCGGTCCTCGCAGGTTCTCGTCCCGGAACAGCGTCACAAAGAAAAAGTTGATCCCCCGGTCCATGCCGTAGCGCACGCCCGCCTCGTCGATGCCGTAGTTGGCCGCCAGGCCCAGGCGAAAGAGCCGTTTCTGGGGGAGCGCGGAGGTCGTCCGGTAACGCCAGGTGTCCACCCCGACCAGCTAACACGCCCCACCTCGCCGCCAAGGGGCGTAACACTTCTTGACGTGCCTCTCCCTGAGCTCCCTTCCGTCCTGCGCGCCCTCGGGATCTTCTCCGCCGGGTTGCTCCTGGGCGCCCTCCTCCCGCGGTCCCCGCCGCCCGCGCCCCTCGTCGCGGCCCCCGCCCTCCCCGTCGCCTCGCCGTCCGGG
>CAZSDX010000598.1:0-4376 GCA_964605685.1 uncultured Polyangiaceae bacterium | reverse complement strand
CGCTGGCGCTGGCGCTGGCGGCGCGGCTCTACGGGCTGAGCCCCTCCGAGTGCCTGCTTGGGGCGACGCGGCTAGCCGCGGCGAGCCTGGGGCTGGCGGGGGAGGTGGGGGCGCTGGTGCCGGGGGCCTCGGCGGACCTGGCGCTCTGGGACCTCCCCCACGAGGACGCGCTGGTGCAGCCCTGGGGGTCGCCGCCGCTGGAGGCGGTGGTGCTCCGGGGGGCGCGGGTGCGGTGAGGGGTAAACCTCCACCCATCCAGATCGCGGCGCCGCCCTTCTCGACGCCGGGCCAGGAGTCCACGTAGCGGCTGGGTTCGCCGGGGGCGGAGGTGTCGATCCAGTAGGCTTTGCCGGAGCCGGGGGGGCGGACATCGATGTGGACGAATTTGTTGTTCGGGTAATACCCGCACCCCATGTCGTTCATCCTGCGGCAGAGCCTGTAGACGCGCTCGTTGGGGACGTTCATCACGAAGAGATCGAGGGCGTTGCCCTGGGCGTGGAAGCCGTGGCCGGAGCCCGGTCGGTAGCCGCTGATCAGGTAGATCGGCTTGTAGGGGAAGGCCTCGGCGATCCGCTGCACCGCCAGCGCCAGCCTCGGCGGGACCTGGTGGATGTGGTCGATCCACTCGCCGGGGGTGGCGGCGCTGGGTTCTTCCGGGAAGGGGAGGGCAGGGCGCTCGGCCCCCGGCGGCCTCGCCAGCACGCTGAGCCGCTCCAGGCCGTCGTTGCGGATCGCTCCGTCGCAGTCCATCAGGTGGAACACGTCCGACTCGCCCCCGAAGCGGACGATGTTCACCGGGCGACGGCGGCAGATCCGGGGTCGCGGGGGGGTCCACGCCTCGAAGGCCAGGCGCGCCGACGGCGCCTCCCCCGAGGCCAGCAGCAGCGCCACCTCTGCCAGCGGGTACGCCACGCGCGGCGGCGACAGCGGCTCCACCAGGCTCCAGCCCGCCGGGCCCAGGCGACCCGAGGCGTAAGGGTCCGCCGGGCGCTCCGCCTGGGGGGTCTGGAAGCGGTCGTGGCCGAACACCTCCAGCAGCGGATCCGTCAAGGTCACCCCGGAGGGGCCCAGAGGGGCCAGGATCAGCGGGATCAGCGCGAGCAAGCCCTGCATGGGAGGCTCCTGCCTTTCAGGGAAACGCGAAGCTTGGCGGCGCGAGCGGGGAGGAAGGGAAAGGTGCGCGAGGTGGGAGGATGCACGAAGCTGGATAGGAGCATCTTGCCAGGGAGAACGGTGTATGACACCTGAGCCTTATCATGGGGAAGCTCCTTGTCGTGGACGATCAGCGGAACATGCGGACCACGCTGTTGATGATGCTCAAGGGAGGTGGGCACGTGGCGGACGAGGCCAGCGACGGGCCATCGGCGATCGAGGCGGCGAGCAAGGGGGCTTACGACGTGGTGCTGACGGATCTGCGGCTGGGGACGGTGACGGGGATCGACGTGCTGCGGGCGATCAAGGAGACGCAGCCGGCGACGGAGGTGATCGTGATGACCGCCTACGGGACCATCGAGAGCGCGGTGGAGGCGATGCGGCTGGGGGCCTTTGACTATATCCAGAAGCCGTTCAGCGAGCAGGAGATCACGCTGAAGATCGAGCGCGCGCTGGAGCGCCGCAGGCTCCACGGGCAGGTCTCGCTGCTGACGAGCGAGTTCCGGGAGAAGTACCGCTTCGAGAACATCATCGGGCGGTCCATGGCCATCCGGGACGTGCTCTCGCGGATCGTGCGCATCGCCCCCACCGACGCGACGGTGCTGATCACCGGCGAGAGCGGCACCGGCAAGGAGATGGTCGCCAAGGCGATCCACGCCAACAGCCGCCGGAGCGATCGGCCCTTCGTCCCGGTGAACTGCGCGGCGATCACGGAGACGCTGCTGGAGAGCGAGCTCTTCGGCCACGCCCGCGGCTCCTTCACCGGCGCCGTGTCCGCGCGCCGTGGCCTCTTCGAGGAGGCGGACGGGGGCACCTTCTTCTTCGACGAGATCGCCGAGACGCCGGTCTCCTTTCAGGCGAAGCTACTCCGGGTCATCCAGGAGGGCGAAGTGCGTCGCATCGGCGAGAACCGCGCCACCAAGGTCGACGTGCGGATCATCGCCGCCACCAACCAGGACCTTACCACTGCCATCGCCGAAAAGCGCTTCCGGCAGGATCTCTACTACCGGCTCAACGTGGCTCGCTTCCAGCTTCCTCCTCTCCGGGAGCGCCGCGAGGATGTCCCCCTGCTGGCCCAGTTCTTCCTCGACAAGTACAACAAGAAGATGCAGCGCCAGGCGCGCATCTCCGACGGGGCCATGGAGGCGCTGATGCGCTACGAATTCCCGGGGAACGTGCGGGAGCTGGAGAACCTGGTCGAGCAGGCGGTGGCCCTCTCCGGCGGCGGCGTCATCTCCGTCGACGACCTGCTGCCGGAGGCCCCGGGCTCCCTGCAACACCCGCCCCCGCGCTCGCTGGAGGCCGCCGTCGACGAGGCCGAGCGCCAGGCGATCCTCGCTGCGCTCCGCGAGTACGACGGCAACCGGGAGCGCGCCGCGGAGATCCTCCAGATCTCCCCCACGACCCTCTGGCGCAAGATGACTCGCCTCCACATCGCCTACGAGACCAGGCACGGTTTAGGGTAAGGAGGGGGCCATGCCCTCTGCCTGCGCGATCTTCCTCGTCTCCGCCCCGGATCAACCGGGCCTCGTCGCCCGCCTCGCCGGCTTCTTCTACGACGCCTCCCTCAACATCGTCGACGCCAGCAACCACACCGACGCCCCGGAGGACGGCACCCCCCGCTTCTTCATGCGCCTGGTCGTCGACCTGGCGGGCCTCGCCGCTCCCGCCGCCCAGCAGCGCCTCGGCGGGTCCACCTCCCGCAAGGCCCTCGAAGCCGCCTTCCAGGACCTCTGCGCCCGGCTCTCCGCTGCCTGGTTCGTGCGCTACACCGACGTGCTCCCCCGGGTCGCTGTCCTGGTCACCAAGGAGTCTGCCTGCCTCTACGATCTGGTGCTCCGCCAGCGCCAGGGCGAGCTCCCCTGCGAGATCCCCCTGGTGATCTCCAACCATCCCACGCTGGAGCCCGTGGCCGAGAGCTTCCGCATCCCCTTCTTCTGCCTCCCGGTCACCGCCGCCACCAAGCCCCAGCAGGAGGCCCAGATCCTCGAGCTGCTTGGCCAGCACCACATCGACCTTGTGGTCCTTGCCCGCTACATGCAGGTGCTCTCCGACGGCTTCCTCCAGGCCGCTCCCCCGGTCATCAACATCCACCACGGCTTCCTCCCGGCCTTCCAGGGCGCCAAGCCTTACCATCAGGCCCATGCCCGTGGCGTCAAGCTCATCGGCGCCACCGCCCACTACGCCACCAAGGACCTCGACCAGGGACCCATCATCGAGCAGGACGTGGCCCGCGTGACCCACCAGCACAGCCCCGACGAGCTGGTCCGGGTTGGCCGCGACGTCGAGCGGGTCGTCCTGGCCCGCGCCGTCCGCGCCCACCTGGAGCACCGCGTCCTCGTCGAGGGGCGTCGCACCATCCTCCTCTGATTTTTGACCCAGGGGGGACTCGCCCGGAGCAGGAGCGGCGGGTTGTCCCCGCGTCGTCGCGGGGGCTCAACGACGAGATCGCCGGGGCTTTGTCGCCGCGCCCAGCAACGCCGCGGTGGACTCCGCGGTGATCGCGCCGACGAGCCAGCGGTCCAGCTTCTTGAGGTCGGAACACGCCAGGATCTGGGTGGCCTGGGCTTTCGTCACCCGCAGCCCTCGGCTCTCCAGCAGCATCACCACCGCCTCCGCCCTGCCCTCGGCCTTGCCCTCGGCCTTGCCCTCGACCCTGCCCTTGGCCAACCCTCGGGCTTCGCCCTCGGCCTTGCCCTCGGCCTTGCCCTTGGCTTCGCCCTCGGCTTTTCCTTCGAGCCAGGCCTGGGTTTTGACGCGCTTTTCCCAGCGTTCGTAGGCTTTCTGCCAGTTCTCCATCTGTTCTTGCTCCTCGGGCAGTTGGTCTTGGGGAGGTGGAAGGCTGTCGCGCCAGGAGGCGACGAGCTGGAGGGTAGCATCCGCCAGGGGCTCGTGCTTGAGGCGAGCGAGCAGTTCGGCGATGGCGCGACGCTGGACCTTGCCCTTGCCCAGCAGCCGCAGCCACAGTGTTTCCTTGCCGGCGGGCAGCTCCTCGACGACCACGAGCACGACGCCAAGGGCCTCCACCAGCGGGTAGACGCCGCCCTTGGCCCGCCCGGACACCCCACAGGTGCGCTTCTTGTCGGGCGACAGGCTGGGGGTGACGAGGCAGACCAGGGGGCGGGCGACGGACTCGGGCGAGAGCTGGTTGCGTCGCGCCTCGCGGAGTCCGCGAGCGTACAACTCGATGCGCTTGGCCAGGGCGCTGTCGAACTCCGGCAACG
>CAZSDX010000597.1:0-4379 GCA_964605685.1 uncultured Polyangiaceae bacterium | reverse complement strand
CCTCCACCGCCGGAACCTGCGGACGTTCCCCCGGCGCCTGCGCCTGGGGCGCCGCCTGCTCCGGCCGTCGGGGTCGGGCCGGACGGCGCGGGGTCGGCGGTCTCCGACGAGGAGCACCCGCCGAAGAGGGCCAGGGAGGAGCAAGACACCAGGATCGCCAGGGCACGAGAGGAGGTCATGCTCGTGGGTGGCCGGGGGCGGCGGGATCCGTGAAGAAATCGTACGCCGGGGGAAACTCAACCGACCAGGGTGGTGAGGTGGCGCTTGCCGTCGGAGCGCAACCGCTCCAGGTGAGCGGCGAAGTCGTCGTCGATGTGCTGCCAGAGGACCGGGTCCGGTCGCTCCCGGGAGCCGAGGACCCAGGAGGCCGCCGCGCCGCACCCCCCCCCGCAGGAGGAAGCGTGCAGGCACCCCTCGCAGAAGGCCGGGAGCTGCTTCCGGTAGCCGGTGACCACCGGGGAGCGGAGCAGCTCGTGGACATCGACCTTGTCGTCGAGGAGATCCACGTCGACGAGGGGCGCCCCGTGGAGGGTGCAGTTCCGGAGGCGCCCGTCGGGGCCCAGGGCGAACTCCTGGAGCTCGGTGCCGACGGGGCAGAAGCCGAAGCGCAGGGGGGCGTAGGCGTCGAGGTCGAGCATGCAGGGGGGCACCGGCATGGTGACGCTGACGGAGAGGCGACCGCTACGGGCCAGGGGGAGCGCCTGGTCGAAGGCGGCGATCAGGTCGCCGCGCCCCGGGAGCAGCGCCGCAGCGTGGGTGGCCGCGTAGCCCGCGGGGCTGAAGCGGCTGAGGGCGATGTGCTCCACGCCGAGGGAGGACCACAGCTCCAGGATTTCCCCCAGCCGCCGGGCGTTTTTCCGGGTCACCACCACGCACCCGACCACCGCGACCCCGTGGCCCCGGAGCGCCCGGATCCCGTCGAGCGTTCTTGGAAAATGCCCCGCCCCGACGTGCTCCTCGTGGAGCGCGGCGTCGGGTCCGTTGAGGGTGATCTGCACGAAGCTGACCTGGTAGGGCGCGAGCCTCCGGGCGAGGAGGTCGGTGACGACGCCTCCGTTGGAGATGATCTGGGTGGGGACGGCTCTCTCCCGGAGCAGATCGAGGATCTCGAAGAGGTCGTGGCGGGTGAAGGGCTCGCCGCCGGTGAGGGTGACCCGCTCGACCGGGATGGCGTCGAGGAATTTCCCGATACGGCCCAGCAGCGCCGCGGTGGAGGGCTGGCGCAGCTCGGCGCCGTTGTCGTCGCGCCAGGCGTTGTAGCAGTAGTCGCACTTCTGGTTGCAGTGCGGCGTCAGCTCGACGGCGAGGCTGTAGCCGTGGGTACCAGCGGTCATGGCAAGAAGATACGCCACCCCGAGGCCCGGGTCTCCCGTCCCCGGGTCCGCGTTGCACCTTGCTGGGCTGCGCCGCGCTCGGACACACTGGCGCCATGCGCTCCTCCGTGGGTAAGCCACGTCCACGAGGCCCGTCCGTGTGGATGCACACTTCTTCACCGCGCCGGGGCGGCTTCCGGGGCGAGGCGCGCTAGCGTCGTGGCGATGGCGCGAAGAGCGGTGCTGGGGGTGGTGGCAGCGAGCCTGCTCGCGGGGCGAGAGGCCCTGGCGCAGGGCGCCGACCCCCAGGGAGCACGCGGGATCCTGGTGGACCTGGAGCGGCTGGTGAAGGCGGAGGAGTCCGCCGGCTGGTTCCTGGACACGACGCACCAGACCAGCCTGTATCCGGCGATGCTCCAGACGGTGTGCCGGGCCACGGAGGAGGCCCGCCGGGAGGCGCTGGTGGAGGCGGAGCGCCGGGCGGCGGAGGCGGGGGATCCGCGGGCGCTCTTCGCCCAGGACGGCGAGGTGACGGGGCGGGTGGCGGAGGCGCTCTCGCTCCGGAGGCAGCGGGATCTGCTGCGCCTGTCCGCGGAGGGCGCGCGGAAGGATTGTCCCTTCTGGGTGCAGCCAGTGGCGGGGTTTTCCGGGCGGCAGACCTACCAGGAGCGGTGGTTCCTGAGCTTCGAGTCCGGGGGGTTGCTCCAGCTACGCAGGACCCTGGGGGACTGGACCTACGGGGGAGGCGGGGTGGGGCGGCTGCTGACCGGCTACGGGGTGAGCCGGCAGGTGTCGCTGCTGGCCGGGGGGGAGTTCGCCGGCGGGGCGATGCTCCGCCCCGGGGAGGAGCGGACCTCCTTTGTCATCAACTACTTCACGGCGATCCCGGCGGTGCTCCGGGTGCACTCGGTGGCGTGGCACTACGATTTCGAGGCGGCGGGGGTGTCGCTGTTTCAGGCGGACAACACCCGCTTCAGCTTCGGGACCCGGGTGGGGTTCGCCCTGGGGGTGTCGGCGCTCCGGACGCGGTTCTTCATCCCGTGGGCGGGGGCGGCCTTCGCCTACGAGCATTATTTCCAGAGCGGCGGGCGCCCCCCGCAGGATTTCATCCGGGCCGGGCTGCGGGTCGGGGCCGTGTGGGATCCGTGAGTGTGGCCGGGGGTGGCTCGCGTCGGCAAATCTGGTACTGGTCCCGCAGCACCCGTGGCCTCCGCGAAGTCGTCTCAACCCACCGCCAAGAAACAGGACTCCGAGAAGGGGCCCGCCTCCAAGAAGACCGGCGCCCCAGGCCCGTCCAAGGACCCCACCCCCGCCAAGGCAGCCCCGAAGACCGATCCCCGGGCGGTCCAGCAGCAGATCCTGAAGAACCTGGCGCTGCGGCTGGGGCTGCCGCTGCTGGCCGTGTGGCTCTTCGCGGCCTTCTTCAACGCCTGGTGGGGGTACACCCTGGCCGGAGTGCTGACGGTGGCCGCCGCGGGCGTGGTCTTCTGGGGCTGGAGGCGTACCGAGCGCTCGCTCAAGGTGGCCGACATCCTCCAGTCGGTGGATCCGACCAGCAAGGAAGGGCGCAAGGAGGCCCTGGAGAAGCTGGCCGCCTCGGGAATGGACAAGAGCGACACGGCGGCCACCCTGGCCCGGGCCCAGCTCACCATGCAGGATGACCCGGACAAGGCCCTGGCAGAGCTGGAGACCGTGGACCTCGGGAAGATCCTCCCGGCGGAGGCGGACCAGGTGCGCTTCCAGAAGGCGTTGATCCTGCTGACCCGAGGCGATCTGGACCGGGCCCGCCCCCTCGTCGACCTCATCGACCTGTCGCGCCACGAGGACAAGAAGGCCCGCGCGGTGATGGCCGGGGTCACCGCCGAGGCCTGGGCCCGGACCGGCCAGGCCAGGAAGGCCATGGAGCTGCTCGACCTTTACAAGGCCGATGACCCGGAGTACGCCGAGATCAAGCCCCAACTCCTCAAGGCCAGGGCCTTCGCCGCCGCTGCCCTCAACAACATGACGGAGGTCCGCAAGGTGCTCCGGCAGATGTCCTCCGAGAACCCCCAGTACCTCGGGGTCTTCCTCCAGAAGAAGGTCCACCCCCTGCTGATGCAGGAGGCCAAGACGATCCTCATGAAATCCGGCTCCGTCCCCCGCCCCAAGCCCCAGTACCGCTACCGCTGAGCCCTCCGAGGCTCACCGCGGGATCGCGCACCATACCTCGCGCCACCCGCTCGCCTCCCGGCGGCTGCACACCGGCGTGAACCCCGAGGCGCCCAGGGTCATCTTGCACCCCAGCAACCCCGCGGTGCAGTCGACGCCGTAGGAGGCCGCGCAGCGGGCCTCGACGGAGCAGGGCGAGGGGGCGCTGGTGGAGAAGGTGTCACCGATGAAGCGAGCGCAGAGGGCGAGGTCGGAGGCGGTGAGGTCACAGGCGCGGCGCAGGAACAGCTCGGAGACCTCCGGGGAGCCCTCGTGGGTTGCCAGAGCGAAAGAGGCGAGGACGCAGGCACGGGCCTGTCCGGCCTCGCACCCCTGGACGGCGAGCTCACGAGCGCGCTGGGCAAGGGCCGGGTGGGCGGGGAACGCGACGGCGGCGTCGGTGTACTCGCGGGCCAGCACGGAGAGGCCCTCGCGGGCGCCGAAGGGCCCCCGGGGAGCCAGGGCAAGCTGGGGCCCCGCCAGGAGCAGCACGGCGCCGAAGAGGGAAGCCAGGGTGCGGGAGGTGGACCAGACAGGGCCGTGGATTTTCCAGAGCGCCGCCGCCGCCAGGGTGGGCCCGAAGACGGTGGTGAAGATCGCCCCGGCGGCCAGGATCGGGATGGTTCGATCCAGCAGGGCGCCGAGGCCCATGCCGACGGCGGCCCAGAAGGCGCCGCCCAGCACCGCGCCGAGGAGCTCCTCCGTCGGGGAGCGGCTCCAAGGGAGGGCGTGGCGGTAGGCGCGGAGCGAGGGGGGCGTCTCGTCGCGGAAGCCGAGCTTGATGCCGACCCCCAGCGGCACCAGCACCACGACGATGGCCACCGGGAGCAACACCGCCAGCTCCCCCCGAGGCAGGAGGTGGAGGCGGATCGCCGCGCG
>CAZSDX010000596.1:0-4403 GCA_964605685.1 uncultured Polyangiaceae bacterium | reverse complement strand
TGGTGCGGAGCCGGTGGGGGGCGAAGGCGCCCTGGCTACAGCGGGCAGCGCTGGCGCTGGGGGCCGCAGCGCTGGTGGCGCGGGGGTGGGCGCTGGCGAGCGGGGAGAGCTGCCACTGAGGCGCCAGCGGGCTGCAAGCGGGGGCGAGGTCGTGCTAGGCGGAGCGGTATGGAAGACCTGCTCACCATCGGCTCCCACACGTTCCGCTCGCGGCTCTTCATCGGCACGGGGAAGTACCGGGACGTGGAGGAGACCCGGGCGGCGCTCCTGGCCAGCGGCGCGGAGGTGATCACCGTGGCGCTGCGGCGGGTGAACCTGAAGGAGCGAGGGGAAGGGTCGCTGATGGGGCTGCTGACGGACAGGGAGCGGCGCTGGACGCTGCTGCCCAACACCGCCGGCTGCTACACGGTGGACGAGGCGGTGCGGACCTGCCGCCTCGCCCGGGAGCTGGGGCTGTCAGACCTGGTCAAGCTGGAGGTGATCGGCGACCAGAAGACGCTGTTCCCGGACAACGAGCAGACGCTGGCGGCGGCGAAGATCCTGGTGAGCGAGGGCTTCACGGTGCTCCCTTACTGCACCGACGACCCCATCGTCTGCCGGAAGCTGGAGGACCTCGGCTGCGCCGCCGTCATGCCGCTGGCCGCCCCCATCGGCTCGGGCCTCGGCATCCGGAACCCCCACAACCTCGCCATCATCCTGGAGCAGGCCCGCGTGCCGGTGATCGTGGACGCAGGCGTGGGCACCGCCAGCGACGCCGCGGTCGCCATGGAGCTGGGGTGCCACGGGGTGCTGATGAACACCGCCATTGCCCTGGCGCAGAAGCCCACCCTGATGGCGGAGGCGATGCGGGACGCGGTGATCGCGGGGCGCAAGGCGTTCCTCGCGGGGCGTATGCCGAGGAAGCTCTACGCCAGCGCGTCGAGCCCGCTGGAGGGCGTGGTGCGCTGAATCAATCCCAGCGCAGCGAGTTTCCCTGGGCGTCGCGGATCGAGTTGGTCCCGATGAGGATGACGTCGACCAGCGCCCAGATGCCGAGGCCGCCGCAGGTCAGCAGCTTCGCGATCCCCAGGCCCGTCTGGCCCAGCATGAAGCGGTCGATGCCGAGGTAGCCCAGGAACATGGAGACCAGCATCAGCGTTCCCCCGTCGACCGTGGGGTTCCCCACCGCCGGAGCGCGCCGGAGCGCGAGCCCCTGGGCGTCCCGGACCTTGCCCATCCCGAAGAGGATCGCGTCGATGATCGCCCAGATGCCGAGGCCGCCGCAGGTCAGCAGCTTCGCGATCCCCAGGCCCGTGTGCCCCACGTAGAACCGGTCGACGCCGAAGATCCCCACGAAGTAGGAGAGCAGGAACGCAGTGCCCGCGTCTTTGTCCGAGTACTGGACGATGGCCCCGGGGGGTGGGCCGCCAAAGCCCCCGTAGCCGCCAGGGGGAGGCGTGAAGCCGCCGTAGTTACCGCCAGGGGGACCGCCGAAGGGTGGCTGCATCGTCATCTTGCTCCGTCGAGAGGGGACCGCACGCCAGCGTTGATGGCGGCCACGGCAGTAGAGAAGTTCTTGACACTACCCTCCCGCGACGCAAGGGGTAGTGCGTTGAATTGTGCGCAGCCCTCCAGCCCCCGGTCAACCGGGTGACACCGCAGACCGTCACCCCTTGCGCTGGCGATCTCGCCGGGAGCCCCTGGGGGCGCCGCTGTCTTCGGGGGCGCCGGTCGCGTGGGGGATCGCCGGGTTGTGGCGGCTGATCTCGGGAGGGTCTTTTTCCACATCCTCCGGAGGAGTCGAGGCCAGGGCGGGGCCCGGCAGGGGGGAGGAGGCGCCGGGGATGGGGGTCCCGGAGGCGGAGCGGCGGGCGGCGACCAGGCGGCTGACGGAGCTGCGGCTCTCGCCGTTGAGGCGAGCGGCCTCCTCGAGCCAGCGGCCGATGACGGCGACGGGGCGCTCCCAGCCGGGCTCCAGCATGGGGAAGTGGGCGTGCTGGGCGAATTCGACGTAATCGGCGCGGTAGCGGGAGGCGACGAGGCGCTGGCGGGTGGGCGGGGTGAGGCTGTCGAAGGTGGAGGCGACGACGAGGGCGGCGCAGGTGATCTTGCGCTCCTCGACGGGGACGCCGGTCAGGGCCATCTCCCGGGCGGCGACGGCGGACTCGGGGCCGAGCCAGGAGGCCACCTCGGCGCACTGCTCGCCGGTGAGCTTGGAGGAGGAGAGGGCGGCGAGTTCTTCCTGGGTGTAGGACCAGGTGGAGCCGCGGAGGATGACCTTGAGGAACCGCGGTCGGAAGACCTGGCGCCAGATATCGAGCACGCTCCCGGGGCCGCCGATGCCGCGGGGGGCGAAGGTGTTGACCAGCACGAGGCCGCGGAGGGTTGTCCTGGAGGCGGCGACCTGGGCGACGATCCCGCCCATGTCGTGGCCCACGAGGGCGTGCCCCCCCGAGGCTTCGAGGACGGAGAGGACGTCGTCGGTATAGTCCTCGATGCGGGCCTGCGCGACGCGGTCTCTTCCTTCGCTCTGGCCGTGGCCGCGGAGGTCCGGGCACCAGACCTCGAGGCCGCGCTGGGCGAGGAGCTCGGCCCAGGGAGCCCAGAGGCGCCCCGAGGAGCAGGCGCCGTGGACCATGACCACCACGCCCTTGGGGGTACCTTCCGGGGAGAACACGCGAGCGTGGAGGGAGCCGACGGAGGCACTCCGCTCGTGGACAGGGCGAGGATTCACGGGAGATTTCCCTCGATTTCCCTGGCGATGAGCCGCTCGATGGTGCGGGTCGACATGCGACCGGCGCGCACGTCCGGGTCAGCGAGGAGTCGTTTGTGGAGGGTGATGTTGGTGCGGATGCCGCCGACGATGAACTCGTCGAGGGCGCGCTCCATGCGGCGGATGGCCTCGGCGCGGGTGCGCCCGTGGCAGATGAGCTTGGCGAGCATCGAGTCGTAGCTGGCCGGGACGCGGAAGCCTCCGTAGACGCCGGAGTCGACCCGCACGCCGGCGCCCCCCGGCGGGTGGTACTCGGTGATCAGCCCGGGCCAGGGGGCGAAGGTGACCGGGTCTTCGGCGTTGATGCGGCACTCGATGGCGTGGCCCCGGAAGCTCCAGGGGCGCGTGTCCGGCAGGTCGAGCTTCTCGCCGGCGGCGGCGCGGATCTGGAGCTCCACCAGGTCGAGGGAGGTCACCAGCTCGGTGACCGGGTGCTCGACCTGCAGCCGGGTGTTCACCTCCATGAAGTAGAGGTTCTTCTGGTCATCCATGAGGAACTCGGCGGTGGCCAGGGTGACGTAGCCGGTCTCGCGGATGGCCTGGCGCAGGAGCCCGCCGATGCGCTGACGGATGTCCTCGGTGAGCACCGGGCTGGGCGCCTCCTCGATGACCTTCTGGTTGCGGCGCTGGAGGGAGCACTCCCGCTCGCCCAGGGTCCACACCTGGCCGTGCCTGTCCGCGAGCACCTGGAACTCGATGTGCCGGGGTTCCTCGAGGAATTTCTCCAGGTAGATATCCGGGTTCTTGAAGCTGGCGGCGGCCTCCGCCTGGGCCGACTCAAAGGCGCGACGCATCTCCTCGTTGCCCCGGACGATGCGCATCCCCCGGCCGCCTCCGCCGCCGGACGCCTTGAGGATCACCGGGTACCCGATGCGGTTCGCCTCGTCGATGGCGTGGCCAGGGCCCTTGAGCACGCCGGTCCCGGGGAGCATCGGCAGCCCGTAGCGGCTGGCGTTCGCCCGGGCGGTCACCTTGTCGCCCCAGGCCCGCATCGCCTCCGGGCTCGGCCCGATGAAGGTCAGCCCGCAGCGCCCCACCACCTCGGCAAAATGCGCGTTCTCCGAGAGAAACCCGTAGCCCGGGTGCACCGCGTCGGCCCCGGTGATCTCCGCGGTGCTGATCAGCGCCGCCAGGTTCAGGTAGCTCTTGATGGCCGGTGCAGGGCCGATGCACACCGCCTCGTCCGCCAGCCGGGTGTGCAGGGCACCGGTGTCGGCCTCCGAATGGACCGCCACGGTCTTGATACCCAGCTCGCGGCACGCTCGGATGATCCGTACCGCGATCTCGCCCCGGTTGGCGATGAGGATCTTCTTGAACATGGCGGCGCACCCTAGCAAAAAATTCCCCGCACCCAAGCCCCCCGGAGGGCCCCCCCTCGCCAGGGCAGGTTTACCGCATCCACCCCACCGCGAGCCAGCCCCCCGCCACCACCGCCGGGGTCCGGTGCACCACCCCCACCCCCTCGATCCGGAACGTCGGCCTCACCAGCGGAGCCGACCCCTCCACCCCCAGCAGCAGCCACCACACCTCCCCCAGCGGGTACCGCGCCTGCACCCCGCCCCCCAGCGCCAGCGCCGCGGCCGCCCCCCGGAGCGGCTCCCGTACGCCCTCTCCCTGCGCCCGGAGCCACAGCGCCGTGGCCCCGCCGCAG
>CAZSDX010000595.1:0-4404 GCA_964605685.1 uncultured Polyangiaceae bacterium | reverse complement strand
GGGGGGAGCGGGGGCGGGAGGCTCGGCGGGCCAGGGTGGCGCGGGCGAGGGGGGGGCCGGCGGGGAGAAGCCGTGCGAGGCGCTGCCGCCGTGCGAGGGGCCTGCACCGGATCCGGGGCCGAAGCGGAAGTGGAACCACACGACCTCGAGCATCACGTCGACGCTGGGGAGCCCGAACCACCGGGGGAGGGATCTGTTCCTGACGCCGGGGCAAGATCAGTGGATCATCGGGAAGTTCGCCTACGGGCTGAACGACAAGGACATCAAGGACGAGGAGGTGGATGTGTACCTCCAGCGGGGCTGCTCGGGCCCGTGGGAGAAGCTGATCACCACCAAGACCACGGACGACAAGAAGCACCCGACGGTGGAGGGGGTGGAGGACAGCGGGGGGCGAATTTACTACAAGATTCCGCCGGAGAAGGCGCTGGGGATGGGGCTGCACCGGGTGCACATGGTGGTCGCGGGCGACCTGACGACGACGGATCTGTTCCTCCAGGTGGTGGAGCCTGGGACGCCGATCTTCGTCTCCGACGTGGACGGGACGCTGACGACCAGCGAAAACGTCGAGTTCGTGAAGCTGCTCCAGGGGACGCTGCCGGACGCCCATGTGGACGCGGGCGAGGCGCTGTCGCTGCTGGCGAGCAAGGGCTACCGGCCGATGTACATGACGGCGCGACCCGAGTTCCTGGTGCAGCGCACGCGGGAGTTCGTCAAGGCGCGGGGGCTCCCCTTCGGGCTGGTGCATACCACCCTCACGCTGACCGGGGCGCTGGGAGGCACGGCGGTGGAGTACAAGAGCGGCGAGCTGAAGATGCTGGCGGACCGGGGGCTGGTGCCGTCGTGGGCGTTTGGGAACAAGGAGAGCGACGCGGAGGCCTACAACAACGGCAACCTCCAGCCGCTCAACCAGCGGGTCTTCTACCAGTTCACCGACAGCAAGTTCGGGGGCCGCCGGATCGAGGCGTATACGGAGCTGCTGGGGGAGTTCGCGGCGCTGCCGCCGGCATGCAAGTAAGTCCCGCGCCGCCAGCCAGGCGCGCACCTTCTCCAGGGCCTTGCGGCGGTGGCTCACGGCGTTCTTCCGCGCTGGGTCGACCTCGGCGAAGGTGAGGCCGTCGGTCTCGTCGCCGGCAAAGAGGGCGTCGTAGCCGAATCCGCCCTCTCCCCGGGGCTGGTGGAGGATCCGCCCGTGGGCCTCGCCGCTGGCAGTGAACAGGATCGTCCCGTCGGCGTCGGCCACCGCGATCACCACCTGGAAGTACGCCCGGCGTGCCTCGCCCTCGTGGGCAGCGAGGAGCTCCAGGAGCCGCTGGCGGTTGGCCTCGTCCAGGGCGCTCCGCGGGCGCCCGGAGGGGCGGTAGGCGAGGATCTTGCTCGCAGCAGGATCGATCTCGCAGTCGGCGAAGCGGGCGGAGATCACGCCGGGGAACCCACCGAGGGCAGGGACAACGAGCCCCGAGTCCTCGGCCAGGGTGAGGGCGCCGACGTGGCGGGCGTAGGCGGAGGCCTTGAGGCGGGCGTTCCCCTCGAGGTCCGGAGCGTTTTCTTCTGGTTCTGGGGCGTCAACGGTGGTGAGATCGTGGCCGAGTTCCCCCAGGATGGCCTGGTACTCGCGGAGCTTGCCGGGGTTCCCCGTGCCGATACGGATGGTTCGATGGCTGGACATCTTCGGGCAAGGGGTAGCGCAACTGGGCGGGGGACGGTAAGGGGAGGCGCATGCTGACGAGGCAGATCCTCGACCTGGGGCTGGCGGCCTTCGAGCGCGGGTACCTGGACCGGGAGGGGCTGGCGGAGGCGCTCGCGACCGCGGCGGCGCTGGCGGAGCCGGCCAGCGCCGAGGCGTTCTGGCAGGGACAAGGGCTGTCTCCGGAGCAGCTCGACACCCTGCTGATCAACCTGGCCACGCTCTCGTCGGCGAAGAACAGGAGCAGCGAGGGGGGGCTCTCCATCGTCATCACCAGCAGCGTGCTCCGTGAAAGCACCGCCGAGCCGGATTTCTCCCGGGAAGAGCGGCCGACGCGGCTGCACATGGGGGATCCTTCGGAGCGATTCCTCAAGCGGGGGGTGCTGGGGATCGGCGGGATGGGGGAGGTCATCGAGTACGAGGATCAGCTCATCGGGCGCAGCGTCGCCATCAAGCGGATCAAGCCGGAGACCCCCAACCTGCCCCGCGCCTCCGCCATGCTGGAGCGAGAGGCCCGGGTCACCGGGCGCCTGGAGCACCCCAACATCGTCCCCCTCTACGACATGGGGGAAGACCCGCAGCGGGGTCCCTTCTACATCATGCGCCTGCTGTCCCACCCGACGCTCGCGCAGATCCTGATCAACCTCCGCAAGCGCGACCCCGACGCGCTCCGGGACTACTCGCTCAACAAGCTGATCCGCTGCTTCGTCCAGGTGTGCCGCGCGGTGGACTACGCCCACAGCCGCGGCGTCGTGCACTGCGACCTCAAGCCCGCCAACATCCTCGTGGGGCCCTACGGCGAGGTGCTGGTCGTCGACTGGGGCTTCTGCCACATCCTGGGCGAACGCCGGAGCCAGCGGGGCGGTACCCCCGGCTTCCTCGCCCCGGAGCAGCTCGCCCCGGAGGGCAGCCCCCTCGACGCCCGCGTGGATGTCTTCGCCCTGGGGGCGGTCCTCTACGACATCCTCTGCCTCCAGCATGCGTTCCCCATCCTGCCGATGCAGTTCATGCTCGACGCGGTGCAGCGGGGGGCCTCCCCTTTCCCCTCCCCGGTAGCCCCGTCGCAGCGCGCCCCCGAGAGGAAGATCTCCCCGGAGCTGGACGAGATCTGCCTCAAGGCCCTCTCCCTCGATCCGGAGCAACGCCACGCATCCGCCCGGGAGCTGGCCGACGCCGTCGATCTCTACCTGGAGGGCACCAAGGAGAAGGAGCGCCGCCTGCGCCGCGCCCAGGAGCTGACCTCCCAGGGCGACGTCCTCGCAGAGAACTACCGGGAGCTGCGCCACAGCACCCCCGAGCGCGTCGCGGAGATCAACCTGCTCCGCGCCACCATCGCCCCCTGGAGTAGCCCCGAGGAGAAGCAGGCCCTCTGGGACGCCGAGGACCGGGAGGCGGTGCTCCAGTCGGTGGCGCTCCGGACCTTCCAGGCGGCCATCGCCACCTACGAGCATGCCCTCGAAGAGGTTCCCAACCTCACCACGGCGCGCCTCGGCCTGGCGAGGCTCTACTGGGAGGCGCTCCAGGGGGCCCAGGACCGCCGCGCCGAGGGAGAACGTGTCTACCTCGAAGGGATGGTGAACCAGTACGACGACGGCTCGCTCCAGCGCTCCACGCGCACCGTCGCGAGCCTCTCCCTGGAGGTCCACGGACCCGTCCAGGGGGTGAGCCTCTGGCTCACCGGCGAGATCGGGCGCCGCCTGCTCCCGGTCCGGGAGCTCCGCTTCCAGGGATCGAAGATCCAGGCCCAGGGCCTCGATCCAGGGAGCTACTTCGCCCAGATCGAGACCCCGGGGGGGACCATCCGCGCGCCGCTCCATCTCCGCGCCGGGATCGAGGTGTCTCTCCACCTCGACGTGTCCTCCGTGGGGACGCTGATCCCGGGGGAACAGCTCATCCCGGCGGGCGAGGCGCTGCTGGGCGGCCACGAGGCTAGCCTGCTGGGCGAGGATCTCCGCCGCGTCCACGTCCCGGCCTTCTTCCTGGAAGAATTCCCGGTCACCTTCGCCGCTTACCTCGCCTTCCTCGACGAGATGCGCATCTGGGAGCCTACTCAGGTCGAACAGCTCCTGCCCCGGACCGAGAACGGCGAGCCCTTCTGGGAGCTGGTCGATGGCCTCTTTCGCCCGACGTTCCCGAGGCGGTGGTGCGCCGAGGAAGCCGAGCTGCTCCGGCTGCCGGTGGTGGGGATCGACCTCCCCGGGGCCCTCGCTTTTGCCCGGTGGAAGTCGGAGAAGACAGGCCGAACCTACCGGCTCCCCAGCGAGCTGGAGTGGGAAAAAGCCGCCCGCGGGGTCGACGGACGGGCCTACCCCTGGGGCGACCACTTCGACGCCTCCTTCTGCAAGATGCGCGAGTCCCGCCCCGGAGGACCGCGCCCCGAGCCTCCGGGCGCCTTCCACGACGACGTATCTCCCTACGGGATCCGCGACATGGCCGGCGGCGTCGCCGACTGGGTGATTCCGGCGCTGGAGGGCGACAGCGGGCAGCTCAGCAACCAGGCGGCCACCCGCGGCGGCGCCTGGTGCGACTGGCGCGTCGACTGCCACAGCGCCGTGCGCCGCCCCTACTCCCCCGTGGAACGCTCCGAGCGCGTCGGCTTCCGCCTGGCGCGCTCCGCCGACGAGGTGAGCGCCACCAGCTCCTCGCGCCCGACCTGGTGACCGCGGTTCACCGGTGAATCCTTTCTGTACGTGAGCAAGCCACGGAAGCCCCGGCGTTCA
>CAZSDX010000594.1:0-4413 GCA_964605685.1 uncultured Polyangiaceae bacterium | reverse complement strand
GCGGCGTCGAGAATTCGCGAAGCGACTCCGGCGCGCCGCCGCCTTGCCCGGCGGCGTTCCCTGCGGCTCCGCCCCCGGCGTTCCCGTCGCCTCCCCCGCCGGCGGCCCCGCCCTTGCCGGCGGCCCCGGTCTTCCCTCCGACCCCCGGGGATTCGTTGCTCGCCGTGCTCGACTCGGAGCCGCAGGCGACGAAGAGCGAGAGCCCCAGCACGGCGGGAGCAAGGAAGAAGATCCGGGGCGACATGCGTCGATGGTAAGCCACCCCAGGCCGCCCGCCAACCACCTGCCTCAGGGCCTGGCGGTGCCGTTCGAGGCCGCCGGGTATTGCCCGGGAAAGAGTACCTGGAGCGCCGCTGTCCCCCGGACCAGCAGCGAGACCCCTCCGAGCAGCAGCAGCCCGAGGAGCGCGACCAGCAGCCAGAGCATCGGGCTCCGCTGGGGGAGAGGCTCCGGGGTCGGGGTCGGCTGGAGAGCGCTGCTCCGGGGCGAGGGGGGGGGCGTTGAGATGCGGCTGGGGCGCACCTCGTTGGAGCGCTCGATGAGCTGCTTCCAGGAGTCGTCCTCTACCGGCTGTCGGGAGCTGCGCCGCGCCGCCGGCGGGGGGGGCCTCAGCGTGGGGACCTTGGGGGGCGTGTCGAGCGGCGCCTCGGTCTCCGCCGGAGCAACCCGGGAGGAGATCACCGCCGCCGGGATCACCGCGGGCCGGGGCTGCGGCGTGGTCACTTGCAGCGCCAGCGCCGCGTTCGCCGGGGTGTCGATGGCCTTGAGGTAAGCCTCCGCCATCTCCCGGGCGCTGCGGAAGCGGTCTTCCGGCTCCCGGGCGCAGGCCCGGGCGAACCACGCGTCCAGCGCCGCCGGCAGGGCCCGGTTGAAGCTGGTCAGCGTCGGCAGGTCGGAGGTGTGGAGCGCCAGGACCAGCGCGCCCAGGCCGTCCACCTCCAGCGCCCGCCGCCCGGTCAGCGCCTCGAAGGCGACCATGCCCAGGGCCCAGATGTCCGTGCGAAAATCCGTGTCCTTGGCGTTCACCGCCTGCTCCGGGGACATGTAGTACGGCGTCCCGAGGAGCGACCCTGTGGCGGTCTTGTTCATCGTCGCCATCGGGTCGCGCTTCCCCTTCGCCACCCCGAAATCGATGAGCTTGCAGAAGATATCGTTCCCCCCCACCTCCACGAGGAAGATGTTCTCGGGCTTGATGTCCCGGTGGATGATCCCCGCGGCGTGGGCCTTGTTCAGCGCCCTGGCCACCTGCACCACCACCTGCGCCACGTCGCCCGGCGTCATGGGGCCTCGCTTGAGGCGAGTCGCCAGGTCCTCCCCCTCCAGCAGCTCCATGATGAGGTACGGGCCGTGCTCGCAGACCCCGTGCTCCAGGTACTGCACCACATGGGGGCTACGCACCTGCGCCGCCGCTGCGGCCTCCCGCTGGAAGCGGGCCACCGTCACCTCATCCTCGAGCAGATCCGGGGAGAGGAATTTCACCACGACCTGGGTGTGGAGCGCCTGGTGCTCTGCCACCCAGAGTTCACTCATCCCTCCGCTTCGCAGGGGTCTCACCAGGCGAAGCACCGACGAAATCTGGGATCCTGGGTACAGACCTCCCAAGGCACCAGCACAGTGGTACACCCGGGCCTCGCCCGCAAGCACCAAGTCAGCCCGCCGGGGGGATCACGCTGCTCGACGTGCCCTCGCCGCCCGCTGCACCGCCTTCACCCGGTCGGTCGCCAGGCGCCCCAGCAGATCCCCGGGCGCCGCTCTGGACCCGGCCACCGCCAGCCTCACCCGGGTGTGGATGTCCGCCGCAAGCCGCTCCAGCAGCTCCCTCGGCGCGCCGGGGCACCTCGCCACCGCCGCCCTCACCGACGGATCCGCGTCGTCCGCCAGCTGCCACAGCATCCCCACGGGACACAGCGGGTTCGACGCCACGCTCGCCCGCACCACCCACGACTCGTCGTCCGCGAGCCGCTCCAGCAGCGCCAGCGTCGCCGCCGGGTTCTCCGCCACCAGCCTCCTCACCGCCGGCCACCGATCCCGCGAGAGCCTCTCCAGCGCCTCCCGCGGGGATCTCGGGTTCTCCGCCACCTCCGCCCTCACCCCCGCGCGCCGATCCCCCGCCAGGAACTCCAGCACAAATTCCGGCGCCGCCTCGCTCCTCGCCACCGCCGCCCTCACCCCGTCGTCCCCGTCCACGGCCAGCCTCACCAGCACCGCCGCCGCCGTCCCCCCGTCCGCCGCCATCTTGCGCCGGTACGAAGCCCTCACCCCGGCCAGCCTCGCTCCCACCTCGCCGGGCTCCAGCGCCTCGTCGTGCCACCAGCGCTCGCCTTCTCCCTGCTCTGTCGTTCCGTCTTCCTGTTCCATGGGGGTCTCCGTGGCTCTGCTCGTCCGCCGACCCGGTCGCCGGCTCCTCGGATCTTTTAATCTCTCCGGGGTTCCATACAGGGACAGAGAATGTCCGCTCGTGGACCTCACCCCCGGCCCCCTCTCCGTCTCCCGCGGAGAGGGGGAGACTCCCGGCAGATGGAATGGGCGAAGAAGGGAGAGAATTTGTCCAGCAAGCCCCGGAAAGTCCAACCGCGTGCGCCGGGTCCATGATGACCCCTATTCCGCTCCTCTTCCTTTCGATCTGCCGAGGATCTCCCCCTCTCCGCGGGAGACGGACAGCGGGCCGGGGGGTGAGGACTCCGCGGGTGTCAATCTGGCAGCCGGAGCGGCTCGATTTCTCCTTTGTGTCAAAGGGTGAAGGGGCGTTCTCCCGGCGGAATAGGCGCCATGTGCGGGGCGTTTTCGGGTCGGACCCGGCAACGAGGGCCGTTGCGGGAAATCGACGCAGGAGTGTTCCCATGCGAATCGGGATCGTGGGCGGTCTTTGCCGCGCAGAGTCGGAGCTATCCAGGGAAGCCCGCCGGGCCGGGCACGAGATCGAGTTCCACGACGGGCAGCTTCGGGGGCCCAGCGCCGGGGCGCTGGAGTCGCTGATCGGGCGGGCGGACGTGGTGGTGGTGGTGACGGACGTGAACAGCCACGCGGCGATGCACAGGACCAAGGAGCTGCTCCGCAAGAGCGGCCGGGACGCGGTCTTCCTGAGGAAGGCGAGCAAGAGCCGGCTGCGTCAGCTCCTCGACGAGCTGGCGGCGGGGATCTTCCCGGCGCCGTGCCCGTGCTGAGGGTTCAGCGGAGGGCGACGTGGAGGGTGGCGAAGCCCGGGGGGCGCCGCCGGGTGGTGACGCGGGCGGCGGGGGGCAGCGCGGGGGCCAGGGCGCCCAGGAGCGAGAGCTCCTCCTCGGTGTACATCTTCCGGAGCGAGACCACGGTGTCGTGGAGCACGGCCCAGGCGCGGGTGTGGAGGCCCACGACGGTGCCGAGCAGGGCGACGGCGAGGAGGCTGCGCTCGGCGTCGATGAACCAGACGGCGCGGCGGGCGACGCGGGCGGCCTCGCCCAGCATGCGGGCGACCATGCCCGGGGGGAAGTGGTGGATGCTCTGGGTGCAGACGATCACGTCGTAGCGCTCGCCCTGGAGCGAGCGGAGGTCGGTGGCGTCCTGCTGGAGAAAGGAGAGCTGGAGCCCGCGGCGGCGGGCCTGCTCGCGCCCGAGGGCGAGGTATTCCTCGAAGAGATCGCTGGCGGTGACGTCGAGGGTGTCGCCGAGCATCTCCTTGAGGGCGAGGGCGAAGCCGGCGTGGCCGGCGGCGAGGTCGAGGACGCGGGTGGGTCGCCCGTCGACCGGGCGGAGGTCCGGGGTCATCCAGCCGGCCCAGAGGTCGTAGCTCCCCAGGTGCTCGTTGAGCCAGTCGATGCTGGCCAGGATGTGCCGCCGCTGCTCCTCGGGGCACCCGGGGTCGTCGCAGTACTCGGAGCGCTGGAGCATGGAGCGGTGATCGAGGGCGCTCATCACCCCCCGGAGCCCCGGCGGGCGAGAGGAACGCAGCGCGGCGATGGCCTCGGCGGCCAGGTCGTCGTAGGCGCGGATCGCCTCCAGGTCGCGCTCGACGACCAGGGGCGCGAGGTCGTCGATCTCGGGGCGGTAGCGGGTGACGAGGCGCTGGACCTCGGCGCGGCGGGCGTCCGCCAGGAGGCGGCTCTCGAAGGAGATGGGGGGAAAGGAGCGACCCAGCCCCAGCAGCCGCTCCAGCCCCTGATCGAGGGAGGTGGTGACCATGGCGGGCAAGTTTCGCTTGCTTCGAGGGGAGAGCGGGGCTTTTTTTCGTGCCATGACCCTGGAGCGGCAGGTCGATGAGCAGGTGGAGCGCCACGGCGAGGCGCTGAAGGCGCTGGCGCGGAGGATCCACGAGCACCCGGAGCTGCGCTACCAGGAGCACCAGGCGGTGGCGTTCATCGGCGAGCTGCTGGCGGAGGCGGGGGTCGCGATGGAGCGGGGCGCCGGGGGGCTGGCGACGGCGTTCCGGGCGACGGC
>CAZSDX010000593.1:0-4415 GCA_964605685.1 uncultured Polyangiaceae bacterium | reverse complement strand
CGTGACTGCCGGGGCTCTCCCCCCTCTGCCCTTCAGGGAGAGGGGGGCCGGGGGGTGAGGTCCCCTCCGTGACTGCCGGGGCTCTCCCCCCTCTGCCCTTCAGGGAGAGGGGGGCCGGGGGGTGAGGTCCCCTCCGTGACTGCCGGGGCTCTCCCCCCTCTGCCCTTCAGGGAGAGGGGGGCCGGGGGGGTGAGGTCCCCTCGATGGACGATTTCTTCGGGGGAGAATACGCTGGAGCGCATGAGCGAAGGACGCTCCGTGGAGCGGGTGGCCATCCTGAGCATCCACAGCCACGGGGATCGCTCTTTCCTGGACGACCGGGAGCTGGCGCTCCTCGCCGGGGATCTTCGCCAGGATGGCCTCGACAGCCGCCTGGTGCTGGCGGCTTTTGGCCAGGGAGAGCGGGAGGATCGGGAGGTCGAAGCAAGGCTGGTGGAGGCGCTGCGCGGCCACGACGCGGTGGTTTTCGAGCGCACCTGGAGCAGGGAACTGATCGAGCGGCTCCGCGGGGCGCTTCCGGGGCGTGTTTTTGTGCATGCACGGGGCGAGCACGAGCTGGAAGATCCGCCGGCGGATTACCTCTGCGCGGGGGATCTGCGCAGGACGGTGCCGCTGCTGCTCTCGTACCTGCGAGGCGAGGCGCGCCAGCCGCCGGAAGGGACGCGGGCGCGCCGGGCGGGGGCCTGGGTGCCGGTGGGGGGGCCGAGCCTGGCGCCGCCGCGGGTCCGCCGTTATGCCCCGGATCTGCGCCCGCTGGTGATCAACCCGGAGGGGTTCCCGCCGTCGCGGACCTTCTCGATCCAGGGGAACGGGGGGTGCCCGTACCAGGCGGATGCGCGGGAGAATCCGGTCTATGCGGGGGTGGAGATCCCGCAAGGGGTGGGGCGAGGCTGCGCCTTCTGCACCACGGGGAACCACTACGAGGGACGCCCCGCCCGGGAGACGGCGGCCTCGGTGCTGGAGCAGCTACGCTACCTGCGGGCCGAGGCCCCCGAGCTGACACGGATCGTGCTCAAGGACCAGAACCCCTTCGCCTACCTGACGGAGGTGGTCAAGACACTGGCGGCGGAGCGGACAGGGGCCTTCACGCTGCTGCTGGAGACCCGGGCGGACTGGCTGCTCCGGAGCGCCCGCCGCTTCGAGGAGGCGCTGACCGCGGCGGGCCCCGCGGGGCTACGGATTTCACCGTTCCTGGTCGGAATCGAGAACTTCTCCCAGCCGGAGCTGGACCGGTACAACAAGGGGATCTCCGCCGACACGAACGTGGCGTTCCTCGAATGGCTCTGGGCGCTCAAGGGGCGCTTCGGGGAGGTCCTCGACCTGGAGAGCGCGTCCTTCGGCTTCGTCCTCTTCTCCCCGTGGACCACCCTCGACGACCTGGAGACCAACCTGCACGCCATCCGACGGACCCGCTTCGACCGGCTCCGGGGGCGGCTGCTCCTCTCCCGGGCGAGGCTCTACCCGGACACGGCGCTGCACTACCTGGCGCGGCGCGACGGGTTGCTCGTGGAGTCCTTCCGCGAGGGCGAGGATTCTTCCCGCCGCTACGGCTACTACCCCGCCCCGCCCTGGCGCTTTCTCCACGAGGAGGTGGCCCATCTCGCCGCCCTGGCGACGGCGCTGAGCGAGGAGCGCGGAGGCCGCGACGAGGTGTCCCTGTTTGCCGCGCTGATCGAGGCGTTTCGGGGGGCGAGCGACTTCCGGAGCATCACCGCCCAGCAGCTCCGGGAGCGCCTGGAGCGGGGAAGCGAGGGCGAGGCGGCGCCCCCGACCGCGGCGCTGCGGGCCCGCTTCGAGCGGCTGGTGAGGCCGCTGTCGTCGGGGGGGAGCTTCGCAGGAGGCTGGCGCCTCGGGGATCTGTCCGTGGCCCCCGGCTGCCTGAGGGTGGAGCTGCGGCGCCCGGGCACGGAGCCCTTCTCCGTGGAGATCGTCCCGCGGGGGGAGGGACCGCGCCACGCTCGCTCGAAGCACTACGACATCCGGGCGAGGGAGGCGCACCCCACGCCGGAGCAGCGGGCGGCCCTGGACGTGCTTTGCGCCGCCATCCTGGCCAACGACCGATGAGCCGCGGTGCTTCTCCCGCCGGGCTACGGCGCGGCGCGCGGGGGGACGCGGAGCTGCACGAGCGGCGAGGGAGCGTCCGGGGGCGGAGGCGGGGCGGCGGGGATGTCGCGCCGGAAGGGCCTGATCTCCTCGTCGCCGTAGGTATCGATGTAGGCACGGCGGACGCCGAGGCACCAGGGATCGAAGCTGCACTCCGCGCAGCGCGGTGGCTTCTGGAACTGCTCGCCGTGGTCGCCGCTCCGGTAGATGTTCTCCAGGTTCCGCTCGTAGTAGCGCATCTCTCCGTCGAGCATGCAGGGGGGGTAACCTCCCTGGCCGATCATCCCGCCGAAGCCGACGCCGTGCTCCAGGCAGTAGTCGAGGGCCTCCCGCATGAAGGGGCGGATCTCGTCGAAGCGCGGCATGACCCAGGTGTAGACCAGGTCGCTGATGGGCTGGGCGATGCCGAAGCAGATGCTCAGCGGGCCGCCCTCCTCGGGGAATTCTTCCCGGAGGAAGCGCACCGTGGCAGGGAGCTCCTGGAAGTTGGAGCGGGTGATCACGTGGGCGACCTGGGTGAGCACGCCGAGGCGGCGGAAGTTGTGCATCGCCGCGATGGTCTTCTGGAAGGCCCCGGGGAGCCTGGTGATCCGGTCGGAGTGCTCCGGGTCCACGCTGTGCAGCGAGACGGTGACCTTGGTGAGCCCCGCGTTGGCCAGCCGCCGCGCGTACTCCGGATCCGCCGCCCTGACCCCGTTGGACTGGATCTCGATGGTGCGGAACCCGTGGGCGCGCCCGTGGGCGACCAG
The DNA here is from genome assembly GCA_964605685.1 of uncultured Polyangiaceae bacterium. Classification (GTDB taxonomy): domain Bacteria; phylum Myxococcota_A; class Polyangia; order Polyangiales; family Polyangiaceae; genus JANWXX01. The sequence continues at coordinate 1,563 of CAZSDX010000593.1, read as the reverse complement.
CGCGGGGAGATCCGGGTGGAGGGTGGGCTCGCCCCCGGAGAGCACCAGGTGATCCAGGTTACGTTCCGCGAGCTGGTCGATGGAGCGCTTCATCTCGTCCGTGGCAAGGTCGGGGACCGTCCGGTCGATGAAGCAGAAGGCGCAGGACATGTTGCAGTGGCCGTTGATCCGCAGCAGCGAGCGGCCCCGGTTCTCCGCGTGGTTGTCGAAGGCGGAGACGCTCTTGAAATCCCGCTGCTCCAGGCGCGCGATGGGCTTGAGGCGCCAGTCCATCGAGACATCGAGGGGGACCGGGGCGAAGCCGTCGGGGCCGAAGGTGTCCAGGTAGGTCTTTTCCACCCCCGGACAGGCGGAGGCGAGGGAGCAGGTCTCGCAGGCTTCCACGCGAGCGAACGGCAGGTCCGCAGGGCGGTGCTTGAGGGCGTCGAGGTGCTGGACGAACACGGTGCCGAAGCGATCGAGCACGCCCCCGGACGCGCAGGGCAGCACGCCGCGCTTCTCGTGGAAGCCGTAGGCAACGCGCTCCCGCTGGCAGAGGGAGAACACCCGCTCGGCGAGGCGAGCCAGCCCGCGGTAAGGGAGGAGGGCCGGGCGGTAGGCAGGAGGGACGTGGCGCAGCTCGGGGACGGAGAGGAAGAAGCCAGAGAGGCGCCCGCCCAGGGCGAGCACGTACTGGAGCAGCGGGAGGACGTCGGCCTCGTTGGCGGCGAGGACCGGGACGACGAGGTGAAGCTCGATGGGACTGGTAGCGAGGCGTCGGATGCCCTCCAGCGCCTCGACAAAGGCGGGGTCGTGCATCACCGCCTCGTAGACACGCCGTCGCACGCCGCCGCAGACGACGAAGACCCGCTCGAACCCATGTTCGACAAGCCGCTCCACGGTGCCCGGGCGGGCGAGCGGGGGGCCGTCGGTGAGGAGGGCGAGGCGCTCGATGCCCCGGAGGCGAGCCTCCCGCGCGAGGTCGTCGAAGTCCGGGTGCGCCAGCGGTTCCCCGGCAAAGAGCAGCCGCTTGCACCGGGCAGGATCGATGGCCCGGATCTGCTCGATCAGGGAGGGGAGCGGGTGGGGGAGGAGGGCCTGCTTCCAACGCGGGGAGCAGAAGCGATGCTCGAGGGAGCTTGCCCGGCACAGGTTCAGGCGTTGCTCCTGAGGCATGACCCGGGATCGTAGAAACACCCCTCCGGGAGTCAAGGGCAGTCCCTGGTCCTTCCTTGCGGGGGGAGGCGCGCGCTTGCTAGGATCGCGGGGTGAAATCGGCCCCTACCAGGCTCGGTGCATCCCCGGGGGGGAGGAGCCAGGTGACCTCCACCCACGAGCTTTTGCTGCGGGGTTCCTGCCAGCTTCGCTGTGCGGTGTGCGACTGCCGCGCGGCGCCCGCCGGGGCGGGGCTCCCGACGCTGCCCGGGGCGAGCGCGCGGCTGACGCTGCGAGGGTGCGCGGAGAACGATCCGCGGCTGGGCGAGGTGCTGAGGCAGGCGCGCGCGGGGGAGCACGGCGAGGTGGTGCTGCGGACCAACGCCCTGGCGTTCCGGGCTCCGGCGGAGGCCACGCGCCTGGCGGGTC
>CAZSDX010000592.1:0-4440 GCA_964605685.1 uncultured Polyangiaceae bacterium | reverse complement strand
GCAAGGCCGCGGCGCCGGAGCCCTGGCGCCCCGGAGCGGCGCTGCACCCGGCCTCCTCGCTCGGGTTGGGGCGAGCGGGGATGCAGGCGCGGGTGGCGTCGTCGCAGACGTTGGGCAGGACGCAGTCCCCGACGGAGGAGCACCGGGTCTTGCACGACGAGCCCTCGCAGCCATAGGGCGCACAGTCCGTCGTCGTCCCGTCGGGGTTGATGAGGGTGTGCTCGCCGTCGCAGACCGCGGAGGTCCGGGGGATGCAGTCCCCCTTGGCGGTGTCGCACTGGAAGCGACGCTCGCAGTCGCTGTCGGAAGAGCAAGCCGTCCCGCAGGCGTTTCCTCCGCAGACGAAGGGCTCGCAGCGGGCGGTCTCCTGCTCGGGGCACGCTCCCTTGCCGTCGCAGGTGGCGGCGAGCACGGCCACGCCGTCGGCGCAGGTGGCGGCGCGGCAGGTGACCTCGGGGCCGACGAACCCCGCGCAGGTCTCCCGGGTGACGCCGTCGCAGGTGCGCTGCTGGCAGGGCTGCCCGGTGGGCGCGGCGGCGCAGGCAGGGTGCCCCGGGAATGGTGCGCCGCTCACCGGCACGCAGATCCCCGGCGCCCCTTCCGTGCTGCATGCCTCGCAGGGGCCATCGCAGGGGCTGCTGCAGCAGACCCCGTCCACGCAGAGTCCACCCAGGCACTCCCGGGGGGCCTGGCAGCTCTCCCCGAGATCCTTCCGGGGAAGGCACGACCCTCCCGCACAGTAACCCTTCTCCGCGCAGTCCGTGTCGACCTCGCAGGAGGTCTTGCAGGCTCCCTGCTGGCACCCGAAGACCCCACACGATGCCCCTTGCCCCGCCAGGCACGAGCCGGAGCCGTCGCAGGAGAAGACGCCGATACGGAACCCTCCCTCCCCGTCGGTCTCGCAGACCGGCGGCTGGCATGTCGTCCCCGCGGCGTAGAGGGCGCAGGCGCCCTTGCCGTCGCACGCCCCGTTCCGGTCGCAGCCGATCAGCGGCTCGTCGGAGCAGTCCTCGTGGGGGTCGGTGTCCAGCAGGGCCGGGGCGCAGACGCCGTCGGGCCCGCCGTCCTGCTTGAGCGCCGACGCGCACGCCTGGCACGTCCCCTCGCAGGACGTGGCGCAGCACACCCCGTCCACGCAGAACCCGCTCTGGCACTGCGCTCCACGGCTGCACACCTCCCCCTGCGCCCGATCCCCCTGGCACTGCCCCCCCTGGCAGTGCGCCGACGACGCGCACTGGCTGTCCTCGACGCAGCCGTCGATCTCCGTCGCGCAGGCGGTCGGATCCTTGCAAAAATACGGGTCACAGGGCTTCACCTGCTGCTGGCATTTCCCGTCCCCCGTACACAGCAGGCCGCTGGCCACGCCGTCCTTGCACTCCGCCGAGCCGCAGGGCGTGTTGGCCGGGTAGCGGGCGCAGGCCCCCTGGCCGTCGCAGACCCCCGAGGTCCCGCAGGTGCTCTTGTCCTGGGTCGGGCACTCGTCGTCCGGATCCGTGTTCGCGGCGACAGAACCGCAGACCCCGTCCTCCCCGCTCCCCTTCTTCGCCGCCGAGCACGCCTCGCACACCCCGCCGCACGCCTTGTCGCAGCACACCCCGTCCGCGCAGTGCTGGCTGGCGCACTCGCCGCCCCCCTGGCACGCCTGCCCCTGGAGCTGCGGCTGGAACACCTCCACCGTCGCGCTGGTGTTGGTCCCCGCGAGGAAGTTGTTCTTGACCCCCCCCGCCACCAGGAGCCTGTCCCCGGGCAGCAGCGCGAAGGCCGGGACGCCGTGCTCCGGAGCGGTCAGCCCCGCGGCCTTCCAGGAGAGGGTCGCCGGATCGAAGCGCTCTGCCACGCTGTTCCCCTCGAAGGCCGGCACCGTGACCCCGCCCGTCACCAGGAAGCTCCCGTCCGAGAGCCGCGCCGAGGCCGTGTACACGAGGGGGTTGGCCATGCTCCCCGTGAAGGACCACTTCTTGGTCTCGATGTCGAACAGCTCGCACTCCACGGAGCCACCCCCGGCGATCAGCACCTTCGGCTTCCCCTGGATCTGGAGCACCGCTGCCGCGTGGCCGAAGTGCGGCTGGAGGAGGTCATCAATGACCTCGCTCGTCTTGGTCACCGGATCGTACAGTTCCACGTCCGCCAGGGGACCGCAGCTCCCGCAGGCCGAGCCGCCCGCCAGCAGGATCTTCCCGTTCGGCAGCAGCGTCGCGGTGCCCAGGTAGCGCGGGTTGAGCATGAACCCCCCGTAGCTCCAGGTCTTCGTCGCCACGTCCAGGATCTCGATGGTGCTGCGCGGCGAGTTGTTCTTCGGATCCAGCCCGCTCACCGCGATGACCTTCTTCTGGTCCGCGCTCACCACCACCATGGCCTCCTGGCGCCCCTCCGCCAGCGGCGGGAGTACCTCCCAGAACCCGGTCTCCTCCCGGTAAAGCTCCGCCGCCTGGGACAGCTCCTCCGTCTTGCTGTCGTGGCCGATCGCCACGATCCCCACGCCCGCCACCTCCGCGCTCGCCCCCGCGTTGTGGGCGGTGTTGAGCAGCGACCCCTGCGCCCAGCTCCCCGTCGCCGGATCGTAGATCTCCGTCGACAGCAGCGCCGAGCAGCTCCCGTTCAGGCACGACCGCCCCCCCGCCACCAGGAACCGCCCGCTCCCCAGCCGCCCGTGCACGGCGAACGCTCGATCCTTCGCCATCGCCGCCGTGGTCGTCCACACCGGATCAAGAACGGCGGGGTAGGTCACTCCAGCCCCTTCCCAGCCCACCCGCACCCGGCACTCCTCCACCCCGGCCCTCACCACCGGCCTCCCCCACGGCCCCCTCGGATCCTCGTCGTGGGCGCACCCCACCTCCACCCTCGCACGCCCCACACGCCCGTCCGCTCCCTCAATATATGGTGCTTCCATACGAAGGCGCGGCGCACCTCCCTCGTCGAGGAACTCCACCACGTCGCCCACCTTGCGGAGCCCGGCGACGGAGCGGACATCGACCAGGTAGTCGACGTGCTCGGCGGCGGGTCGCCGCTGGAAGGCGACGCGGTCTTCGACGCCGTCGGGGCGCGGGGTGAGGCGCAGTTCCGTCCCTTCCCCCAGCGCTCCCTCGTAGCGGACCTGCTCCGGCGAGGTGACCGCGGGGGCGGGGCGAGCGTCCGCCAGGCGAAAGGCGAGCGCTGTCCCGGGGCGGCTCAGCGCCACGGAGCCCGCCGCGGTCGAGGGGAGCTGGAGAGCGACCTCCGGGGCGGCGGTGGACCAGGCGCCACGGGGAGCGGTTACCCCCAGGGTGTGGGTTTCCTGGGGAGGACGCGGGGCCAGGGAGGCGGCGCGCTCCGTCGGCCCGGAGGAAGCCGGGGAGAGGCAGGACGCCGCCAGCAGGAGCAGGGGGAGCCGCCGGGAGGAGAAGCCAGGCAAGGGACGCGGCATGGCAGGATGGTCGCCGCTCCGGGAGGCACCGTCAAACGAGGGCGCACCGGAGGCGGCCCCCGGGGGCGCTTTTGGGCCGACGGCCCCCAGGCTATCCTGGGTCACCTGGACCCCTTTCGGTGCCTTTCTTGGGTTTCCACGTTCTCAGAGAGTGCTCGGGAAGGCTGCTGGCCAGGAATCAGAGAGAGAGGGTCATGGAGGAGCGAACCCTGGCGACCAAGGATTCGAGTTCGTCGACCGAGCGGAGCACATCCCGCGCTTCCCTTTCGATCTTCTCCAGTTCCGCCTGGAGTTCCGCAGGGTCTCCTCCGATCTTTTCCAGGATTTGACGCATCTTTTCTTCGCGTCGCCCGAGCTGTTTCGCCGTCTCATCGATAAGTTGCTGAGCGTTCTTCTCAAAATAGAGACTGACATCCGAGAAGATTTTCTCGGTTGCTTCTCCAAAAGCTTTTCTCATCTTCTTCTGGTTTTCCTCCTTTTGCAAATCTTTTTTGACGGATTCGAAGATTCTGGATCGGAGTGGTGCTTGAGCTGCCTCAGTCTTCATAAGAAAATATGATCCAATCAATGCAACAGGTGCCAGGGGTAGTATGAATGAACTACCACCGAAAATAGCGGAGATACTGCTCAGGATAATTATGGGGAGTTGCAAGGCCATAAAAGCTTGAAAAAACGTCTGGATCATTTGAATTATCAGAAAATGCATCTCAACATAAGACACACCATTAAACAACAAGTACTGAGAAAAATTTAGCAAATCTTCGTGTATATTTACATTCAGATCATCACTAGCATTACTCACATACTCACGCACGATCTCAAGTTCAGTTTTGATATATTTCATTTGATCTCTAACTACTCCTTCAACAGATGGTGCTCCTTTTTCTTTCGCCCATGACTCGATGTGCAATACCAATTCCTCTTGTATTTTTTTAGAGACTTCTTCTGTGTACTTGTTTGGACTGGTAAGTGGGTTATATTCAGAGGTTTTCTAACTGTTGACATTTGCTAGGATGTGCTAGAGTACCCCTATGAGT
>CAZSDX010000591.1:0-4468 GCA_964605685.1 uncultured Polyangiaceae bacterium | reverse complement strand
AAACCCGGGGAGAGGTGCGCCGGGTCGCTTGATCAACAATGGCGGACAGACCCCCCTCTCCGTCTCCCGCGGAGAGGGAGAGATCCTCAGCAGATAGAGAGGGCAGAACAAGGAAAGAATCCATCCTCCAGGCCCCCAAAGAAGGTCAAACACATGCCGGAATAAAGGGTCGAAGCGAACAATCTCCGCTCCCCTTCTTTCCCCTCTTTATCTGCCAAGGATCTCCCGGCCATGTTCAAATCGCCGTCCACGGAGCCCGTCCTTTGTGCCCGTGTCCCTACCCCCTGCCCATCCCCATCCCCGTGGTCGGCCTTGTGAACAAGGCCCTCCTCTTTTTTTCCATCTGCTGAGGATCTCTCCCTCTCCGCGGGAGACGGAGAGGGGGCCGGGGGGTGAGGCCCCCCCCCTTTGCCCTCAGCCGAAGGCGAGCTGGCGGAGCACGTAAGGCAAGATGCCGCCGCTCTCGATGTACCTGATTTCCTGGGGGGTATCGACGCGGACGACGGCGTGGAAGGTGCGGGTGGAGCCATCCGGGAGCGTGGCCACCACCGGCACTTCACGGCCCGCCGCGAAGCCGGAGGACAGCGCCTGGGCGAGCCCCTGGATGTCGAAGACCTCCTCGCCGGTGAGCCCCAGCGAGTCCGCGCTCTCGCCGGCGCGGAACTGGAGCGGGATGACCCCCATGCCGACCAGGTTGGAGCGGTGAATGCGCTCGAAGCTCTCGGCAAGGACCGCCTTGACCCCCTGGAGCATCGGCCCCTTGGCAGCCCAATCCCGGGAAGAACCAGAGCCATACTCCTTGCCGGCGAGGATGATCGTGGACACCCCGGCGGCCTGGTACCTCTCGGCGGCGTCGGAGATCGGCAGGACCTCGGTGCCTCCAGGGAGCATCCGGGTCACGCCGCCCTCGACCTGGGGGGTCAGCCTGTTGCGCAACCGGATGTTGGCGAAGGTGCCGCGGACCATGACCTCGTGGTTGCCGCGGCGCGCGCCGTACTGGTTGAAGTCCTCCGGGGCGACGCCGCGCTCTTGGAGGTACTTGCCGGCGGGGCTCTGGGCCTTGATGTTCCCGGCAGGGGAGATGTGGTCGGTGGTGATGCTGTCGCCCAAGAAGGCCAGGACACGAGCCCCCTTCACGTCGAAGAAGCCCGGAGCCGTCTTGCCCATGCCGTCGAAGTAGGGAGCGCGCTTGATGTAGGTGGAGGCGTCGTTCCAGGTGAAGGTCTCGCCCGCAGGGGCCTGGATGCCCTGCCACCGGGCGTCGCCGGCGAAGACGTCGCTGTAGGCGCGCTCGTAGAGCTCGCGGGTGACGGCACGAGCCTCTGCCTCGGCGACTTCCTGGTGGGTAGGCCAGATATCTTTGAGGAATACCGGCTTGCCGTCGGATCCGGTACCAATCGGCTCGCTCTCGAAGTCAATATCCATCGTGCCTGCCAGCGCGTAGACTACGACCAGCGGCGGTGAGGCCAGGTAGTTCGCCTTGACCTCTGGATGAACGCGCCCCTCGAAGTTTCGGTTCCCGCTGAGCACCGCAGTAACGACCAAATCCTTCTCACTGATCGCTGCAGAAACCTCCGGCGACAGAGGGCCAGAGTTGCCGATGCATGTAGTACATCCGTAGCCGACGACGTGGAAGCGCTGCTGTTCCAGAGCATCAAGAACGCCAGCCGCACGGAGGTAATCCGGGACCGACTTGGACCCAGGAGCAAGGCTGGTCTTTACCCAAGGCTTGGTAAATAGGCCGCGGGCGGTAGCTTTCTGGGCGACCAGGCCGGCGGCCAGCAGCACCGATGGGTTGGAGGTGTTGGTACAACTGGTGATGGCGGCGATCACCACGTCGCCATGCTTCATGGCCTTTGGGTCGAAGCCAAGCTCTTCCGGAGAACGAAGGACCGAAGCAGCCTGGGGCAAGGATTTCTTCCCCGTAGCCGCAGAGGAGATTGCAGCGAGAGCCTTATGCCACTCGGCCTTGGCGCTCTTGAGGGCGAGGCGATCCTGGGGGCGCTTGGGGCCGGCGAGGCTGGGCTCGACGGTGGCGAGGTCCAGCTCCAGGACGTCGCTGTACTGGGCCTCGGAGAAGGCTTCCTCGCCGAAGAGGTGCTGCTCGCGGAAATAGGTCTCGACGAGCTGGCAGAGGTCGCGAGGGCGCCCGGTGAGCTCCAGGAAGCGGATGGTGGCCGGGTCCACCGGGAAGATGCCGCAGGTGGCGCCGTACTCGGGGGCCATGTTGGCGATGGTGGCGCGGTCGGCCAGCGGGATGCTCAGGGCGCCGGGGCCGAAGAACTCGACGAACTTCCCGACGACGCCCTTCTTGCGGAGCATCTGGGTCACCGTGAGCACCAGGTCGGTGGCGGTGGCGCCCGCGGGCAGCTTGCCAGTGAGGCGGAAGCCGACCACCTGGGGGATCAGCATCGACAGGGGCTGGCCCAGCATGGCGGCCTCCGCCTCGATGCCGCCGACGCCCCAACCCAGCACGCCGAGGCCGTTGATCATCGTGGTGTGGGAGTCGGTGCCGATCACCGTGTCCGGGTAGGCCACCGGGCGCTCGCCCTTCGGCGCGCTCGGGTTGTCGTCGGTGGTGAAGACGACGCGGGCAAGGTACTCCAGGTTGACCTGGTGGACGATGCCGGTCGCGGGGGGCACGAGCCGGAAGTTCCGGAAGGCCGACTGGCCCCACCGGAGGAACTCGTAGCGCTCCTGGTTGCGGCGGAACTCCAGCTCCGCGTTCTTCTCCAGGGCGTCGGGGGAGCCGGCAAAGTCGACCTGGACCGAGTGATCCACCACCAGGTCGACGGGCTGGAGCGGGTTGATCTTGTTGGGGTCGCCGCCGAGCTTCCCCATCGCGTCCCGCATCGACGCCAGGTCGACCACCGCGGGGACGCCGGTGAAGTCCTGGAGCACCACCCGGCTGGGCATGAAGGCGATCTCCTTGTCCGGCTCCGCCCTGGGATCCCAGGCGCCGAGGGCCCGGATGTCGTCCGCGGTGACCGTGCGACCGTCCTCGTGGCGGAGCAGGTTCTCCAGCAGGATACGCAGGGAGAAGGGGAGACGCTGGACCTGGATGCCATGCTTTTCCAGGGCATCGAGGCGGAAGATGTCGAACGCACGCTCGCCTACCTTGATCGTGGCGCGAGCGCCGAAGCTGTTGACCATGGGAACCTCCAGCAATGCACCGGGCGCGACCTCGGCGCCTGGCCGGATGCGGTGCGCGTTGTTGCAGGTTTACCCTGGCGGCGCAACCTTTCCCGGGGGTGAAGCCAGGTGGGTGGTGGGTCAATCCTTCCGCGGGGCGGTGAAGCCGGATAGCCACTCTCCGAGTGGGTGGCTTCGCCCCATCCCTATCGGCATGGCCGTGCCTGCGAGGGGCCCTCCCGGAGCGGATCCGGGGTATCCTTGGGGCATGGCGCTCCACCGATGGTCCACGGCGGCCCTGCTTTTTACCTTGACGATCGCGCCCTCGGCGGTGCTGGCCCTCAACCAGCCGGACGGCTCCCCCATCCCGAGCAACGGGAACCTCAAGGGGTACCTGGACGGGGAGGGCGAGAACATCAACCCGTCGGTCTCGGCGGCGACCACGCCCCAGACCTTCGATCCGACCTGCAACCTGACCTTCAAGGTGATCGCCCGGGGCGGCGGCCAGAAGAACAGCTTTGGCTGGTACAACGTCACCGGGCAGAAGCCTGCGCTCTCGGATCTCCACGAGTTCCTCGGGTGCAACGACGGCGTGGGCACGGTGAAGACCCTCGCGATCAAGAGCCACCCGGCCTACAAGGGCGGCAAGATCGGGTTCTTCATGGCCTCGACGCAGGACAAGCCCGGCAACTGCGTCCAGTTCGGTCCGAGCGGACCGGACCCGGGCACCCTGGGCTACCTGTACTTCTCCGAGCCCCAGTACAACGACGACAACACCGGGCCCAACAGCTACATCCACCTCATCCTGCTCGACAGCCAGGTGTACCCCAAGGCCTTCTACTTCGGCTGGGAGGACCTCTACGGCGGCGGCGACAACGACTTCGAGGACCTGCTGACCCGCGTCGAGGGGATCAGCTGCTCCGGCGGCGGCGTCCCCTGCGAGACCGGGCTCCCCGGCGTCTGCGCCCAGGGGCTTCTCCAGTGCAAGGACGGCGCCCTGACCTGCCTCCAGTCGGCTCCCAAGGGGACCGAGGTCTGCAACGCCGTGGACGACGACTGCAACGGCGCCATCGACGACGGCGAGGGCCTCTGCCCCGTCGACTTCGTCTGCTTCCGCGGGGCGTGCGTCAAGAAGTGCAGCGGCGGTGAGTTCTCCTGCCCCCTGGACCTCACCTGCGAGACCTCCACCGGTTACTGCGTCGACCCCGCCTGCGCCAACAAGCCGTGCCCCGACGGGAGCGTCTGCCGCAAGGGCCAGTGCCAGACTCCCTGCGAGGGCGTCACCTGCCCCGCCGGTCAGGTCTGCCGCCTCGACGTGTGCGTCGACCCTTGCGTC
>CAZSDX010000590.1:0-4468 GCA_964605685.1 uncultured Polyangiaceae bacterium | reverse complement strand
AGCTCGTCCCGGACGCCCCGGACGCCGTCCGGCGCCTCGTCGCCTCCTTGCTAGCCCTCGACCCCGCCCAGCGCCCGGCCCCCGGCGCGCTCCGGGCGGCCTGCGACGAGGCGTTCCTGCGGCCCTTCGGCGTCCCGGATCCCCCGTACCTCGGGCTCCAGGCCTACGGACGCGAGGCGGAAGGCCTCCTCTTCGGCCGGGAGGAGGACAGCGAGCGGCTGGCCGCCGAGCTGGCGGCCCGCCCCGTGCTGGTGCTCCAGGGGGCGAGCGGCTCCGGGAAGTCCTCCCTGGCGGTGGCCGGCGTGATCCCCGCGCTGGCCCGCGCCTTCGTCGACAGCCGCGACGACTGGGTTCCGCTGGTGCTCCGACCGGGGCACGCCCCCGAGGACACCCTCGATCGCGCTCGCGCCGCCCTCGGCCCCTCCGTCGGCGTGGTGCTGGTGATCGATCAGCTCGAGGAGCTGGTCACCCTCCTCTCCCCGGAGGAAAGGGGCCGCTTCGTCCTGGCGCTCGATCGCCTCGCCGGCGGCGAGGACGGGCACCTCACCCCGGGGCTCCGGGTGCTGTGCACGCTCCGGGAAGATTTCACCACCCGCGTCGCCGCCATCGGCCCCCTCGGGGCGCTGCTGGAGCGCTCGGTCCGCTTCGTCGCCCCTCCCTCCGTCGACAGCGGCCGCGCCATCGTCCTGGAGCCGGCGCGCCTGGCCGGTGTCCAGATCGACGACGATCGTCCCATCGTCGACGACGTGCTCAAGGAGCTGCGTGCCGACGAGGTCCGCCTCCCCCTCGTCTCCTTCGCCCTGGCAGAATGGTGGAACACCCGCCAGCGGGGCCTCCTCTCGGTCGACGCCTGGCGTACCATCGGCGGCGTCGCCGGTGCCCTGTCCCGCCACGCCGACGCCACCCTCGATACCCTCCCTCCCCACGACCTCGACGCCGCCCGCGACCTCTGCCTGCGGCTCGTCCACTTCGGCCCTACCCTCGCCCGCGAGCGCGTCCCCGAGACCGAGCTCCGCGCCCTCGGCCCCGCCCACACCGGCGCCCTCGACGCCTTCCTCCGCGCTCGCCTCGTCTCCCTCGACGACAACCGCGTCTCCCTCTCCCACGAGGCGCTCCTCCGGGAGTGGGGCACCCTCGCCCGCTGGATCCACGAGGAACGCGCCCAGCGCAGCGAGGCCGCCAGCCTCGCCCCCGCCGCCCTCCGCTGGCGCGAGGCCCCCCCCCAGGCCCGCCCCGACCGCCTCCTCCAGGGGGGAGACCTCGTCCGAGCTTTCGACCTGCTCCGGGTCAGACCCGACCTGCTCGCGCCCCAGGCGGACTTCATCGAGGCATCCCGGCAGCGGGCCGCCCGGGCGCGGCGGCTGACCTGGGGCGTCCTCCTGGGCATCGCCGCGGGGGCCTCGGCGGCGGTCGGTGGCTACGCGTGGAGCGTGCGCCAGCATGCCCGGGAGCTCCAGCTCCGGGAGGACGACGTGGCGCGCCTAGGGGCCTTCCTCAAGGAGGAGCGCCGGAAGCTGGGGCAGCTCCAGGAATCGCTGGAGCGCCGCGGGCACGAGCTGGAGCAGCAGCGCAAGGAGGCCCAGCAGTGCCGCGACGACCTGGCGCGGGTCGAACAGGAGCACCGGGCCTCGCTGGCGGCCCGCTTCGGCGACGACACCTTCGAGCACCGGGTCACCTCCCTGGTGCTCCGCTTCGAGCATGTATGGAACCTCCATGACACGGCGAGGATCGCGACGTTCTTCGCGCCGGAGGCGGAGTGGCAAGGTTTCTCGGGGACGCGGGAGCAGGTGGCGGCGGAGCTCGCGAGCGTGTGGAGCAAGAGCCCCCACGCCCGCTGGCAGATCGGGGAGCTCTCGGTGGCGAGGCGAGGCGACGACGAGGCGGTGGTGAGGATGACGAGGGAGGAGCGGGTCAAGGGCAGGCTGGGGATCGCGGTGCTGAGGATGAGGCTGCGGGGCGAGAGACCGGAGCGGATGCTCATCGAGCAGGTGGCGGTGGAGAAGGTGATCGTGGCGTCGAAGCCCCTGGGGTGCCCCTGAACGTCCCTCCCGGCAAGCCGCCGGAACCTCGCCATCCCCCGGGTTTCCCCTCGTTCTTCGGGCCGTGCGCGGGCTCCGTGCCTCCGGGCGCGGGACACGCTACCCTGGGAGGACCATGGGCGCCCGCATCCCCCCGCCCTCGATGCCCCGGGTGAAATCCTGTGGCTTCCTTTTGTTCCGCGACGGGCCCCCCAAATCGTTCCTCCTGATGAAGCTCACCGGGCGCTACGACCTGCCGAAGGGTCACCTGGAGGAGCCGGAGACCGAGCTCCAGTGCGCCCTGCGTGAGCTGCGAGAGGAGACCGGGATCCTCCCGGAGAGCGTCGAGCTGGACCCGGACTTTCGCTACACCGAGACCTACTTCCCCCGGTACCGGCGCTTCGGGGGTCGCAGGGTGGAGAAGACGCTGGTGATCTTCCTCGGGCGCCTGATCCGCCCGGTGACCAAGCTCCGCCTGACGGAGCACGAGTCCTGGGAGTGGTGCCCCTGGCCTCCCTACCGGCGCCTCCAGCACCGGACCATCGATCCGCTGCTGGCGCAGGTGGCCGCCCACTGGGCCCGCCTCGAAGGCGGCGAGGACGAAGAAGCGGAAGAAGAGGGGGAGTACGTCCCTGCTCAGTGGAAGCTTGCCCGCGGCGAGCGCTTAGCGAACCGTCCATCCATGCCGCTCCCCCTCCAAGCGCTCCTGGACGCCTTCGAGCAGATCGCTCCACCCCACCTCGCCGAGCCCTGGGACAACGTGGGTCTCCTGGTGGGCGACCCGGCAGCGCCCCTCCACCGCCTGCTCCTGGCCATCGACTACACCGCCGCCGTGGCCCGGGAGGCCCGCGCTCTCGGTTGTCAGGCGGTCGTCTCCTACCACCCCCCGCTGTTCCAGCCGACGAAGCGGGTGGTGGCCGGCGACGGCATCTTCGAGGCGATCCGCGACGGCATCGCCCTCTACAGCCCCCACACCGCGCTGGACGTCGCCCCCGGGGGCACCAACGACGTGCTCTGCGATCTGCTCGGCGCCGGGGAGCGGAGGCCGCTGCGGCTCTCCCCGGGCTCTCCCCAGGAGGGGGAAAAGCTGGGGATAGGCCGCGTCGCTGACCTCCCTCCCACGCCGCGCGCCGAGCTGATCGAGCGCGCCCGCCGCGGATTGGGCCTGCGAAGCTTGCTGGTGGGGGGCCCCAGCGAGGGCGAGGCGAGCCGCGTCGCCGTCTGTGCGGGGGCTGGAGGTGAGCTGCTGGGGGCCGCCCTCGCCTCCGGTGCCCACCTCTTCCTCACCGGGGAGCTGCGCCACCACGACGTGCTCCGGGCGGCGCGCGCCGGCGTCACTGTGCTCTGCGCGCTCCACTCCAACAGCGAGCGGGTGGCCCTCGCTCCCCTCGCGGCGCGGCTCACCTCGCTCCTGCCGGGGGTCGAGGTGCTCCCCAGCGAGGTCGACACAGACCCCCTCCGGGTGGTCTGATTCAGATCGGGCAGGATGGCGGCTCGGGGCACTCCCCCACGCGAGGAGTCGCCGTGCCGGGGCCGATGGAGCACCAGGAGGGAGAGCCCGGAGGCATCCCGGTCTCGCTCCAGGGGGAGACCCCCGGGGCGAGCCAGTAAGGGTGATCGAGGAAGAAGCGCCAGACCGGGGTGTACTTGGAAAAACCTTCGATGGGGTCGAGGGGAGGCTCCGCGTGGGCGCAGTTGTGGATGCACTCGACCTGGAAATGTCCCCCGTCGCTCAGCGCCTTCTGGAGGTTCTTCGAGGTCTGCTCGAACTGCACCGTCACGCACACGTCCTTGGGGCCGCCCCAGAGGACGTAGGCAGGCATCTTGTGGGGAGGGAGCTTCCAGGGCTTGATCACCGGGCCCCCGACGCCCCCGGAGAGCGACACGATGGACGAGAGGTACTCCCCCCGGAACCCCGCGAGTTGATCCGTCCACAGCGCCCCCGCTGACACCCCCATGCTCGCCACGCAGTCGCTCTGGATCGGGTACTGCTCGCTCACGCAGCTCAGCAGGTCGTCGAAGAGGCGAAGCTCGTCGTCCACCTGGTTCGGCAGCGCCGCGATGCTGTAGGGCCACTTGAAGGTGTTGAGGCTCCCCTCCTTCGCCTCCGGGATGATCGCCGCGAACCGGAGCTGATCCGCTGCCTGCTGCACCTCCCCCTTCTCCAGGAACTTCTTCGCGCTCCCCCCCAGCCAGTGCCACAGGAAGATCAACGGGAGCGGCTCCTCGCCGTCATGATCCGAGGGGACCACCAGCAGGAACTTCCGGGTATCGTTCCCGGTCTTGATCTCGTTGGCCCCGGGCTTCAACGCCGGACACGTCCCCTTGCTGTAGCCCGGCGGCGGCGGCGGCTTCGGCGCCCCCGCGGGCCTCGCGTCCGCACACGTCCCCACCAGCGGCTTCCCCCCTGCCCCGCTCGCCCCACCCCCCCCCGCCCCGCTCCCGCCGCT
>CAZSDX010000589.1:0-4469 GCA_964605685.1 uncultured Polyangiaceae bacterium | reverse complement strand
CGAGGCGGAGGCGCTCGCCGCAGGGGCGGATCCGGAGGCGGAAGCGGAGGCCGAGGCCGCCGGGTCGGGGGCGGGCGCGGTGGCCTTCGCGTCGACGCTCGCCAGCAGGTAGGCCAGCCCGGCGAGCTGGTCGTGATCCGCGGCGGCGAGGCGATCTCCCTCCCGGGCGAGGAGGGGACGGGAAGTGCCGCCCAGCGCCAGGACCCACAGCACCGGGAAGCCCACCCAGGCGAGGGAGAGGACGTCGGACACGAGGCCCGGGGCGGCGGAGCCGTCGTCCGGCAGGAGGCGATCCGCCAGGAAGAGGGGGGGCACCAGGATCAGCAAGGAGCCGAGCAGCAGCCGGAGCCAGCCGTTCTCCAGCACGGCCCCGACCAGGGACATGGCGCACACCAGGCTGCACGCCAGGCCGGCGCAGATGGCCACGAACTTGATCACGTGGAAGGCCACCCGCGCGGCAGGAGGATACGTTCTTGACATCGGCGTTCTCGGACCTCGGACCCTCCCCAGGCTGATTCGCTTCTCTCCTCGCCGCAACCCCGCCGCGTCGATCCTCGCCAGCGGGAGGCTTCCGGGGGATCATGGCGGCCATGAGCGACGACGAGGTCTACTACCGCGGCAACCTCCCCTGGCTGACCGACCGGACCATCCTCCTGGTCACCCACGGCAGCCACGCCTACGGGCTCAACACCCCCACCAGCGACATCGATCTCAAGGGCGTAGCCATCCCACCGAGGGAGTATTTCCTCGGGTTCCACAGCCGCTTCGAGCAGGCGGAAGGCAAGGACCCTTACGACCTGGTCATCTACGAGATCCGGAAGTTTTTCAACCTCGCCGCCGAGTGCAACCCGAACATCATCGAGGTGCTGTGGGCGGACGAGTCCACCTTCCGGGTGCTGACGCCGCTGGGACGCCGCATGGTCGAGGCCCGGGAGCGCTTCCTGTCCCGCAAGGCCCGCTTCACCTTCTCCGGCTACGCCCACGCCCAGCTCAAGCGCATCCAGCTCCACCACCGCTGGCTCAAGAACCCGCCCACCCACGCGCCCACCCGCGGCGAGTTCGGCCTCCCGGAGCGCACCCTCATCCCCGCCGACCAGCTCGCCGCCGCCCAGGCCGCGATCCAGAAGAAGCTCGACACCTGGAACCTCGACGACCTCAGCGGCGTCGACCCCGCCACCCGCATCGCCGTCCAGAGCGCCATGGCCGCGCAGCTCGCGGAGATCCAGCTCTCTACCGGCGACCTGTGGCGCAACGCCGCCCGCACCCTGGGCCAGGACGAGAACTTCATCCTGCTGCTGGACCGGGAGCGCCAGTACAACGCACGCCAGCGGGAGTGGGAGCAGTACCAGAGCTGGAAGACCAACCGGAACCCCAAGCGCGCCGAGCTGGAGGCAAAGTTCGGCTACGACTGTTACTCGGACGACACCGAGTTCCTTACCCAGGCCGGCTGGAAGACCTACGACCAGATCTCCCCGGAGGATCTGCTGGCCACGGTCTTCATCAACACCACCGAGCAGGCGGTGTCCCACAGGACCGAGTGCGGTATCGAGTACCAGTCTTACCTGGATCGCTTCGAGGGTTCTTTCTCCGGGGAGCTCTACCGCATCCACGGGACACACCTGGATCTCCTGGTCACCCCGAACCACCGGATGCTCATCCGAAAGCAGGAGCGACGCTCCAGGAAGCGCGGAGGGTGGGAGTGGGTGGAGGCGGCCCACCTCCCGGACACCTTCGCAACGCTTCGCACCATCACCCCCCGCAAGACCACCTTCTCGAACAGGCACTTGTTCAGCGATGTCTTGCTCGATCCCCAGGTCTACCTCCGGCTCCTGGGGTGGTACCTCTCGGATGGTACCCTGGTCCGGCGCGGGGATGCCCCCAAGGCCATCCATATCAGCCAGAAGCAAGGGGGTCGCCTCCACGGGTCCATGGCGAAGTTCGCCAACAAGTACGGCGAAAAACTCCATACCTCCCTCTACGCCTACCGGCGCGCTCCGGGTACCCTCAGGGCAAAACCCATGACCGAGATGATCCTGAGCGTTCGCGATCCAGCACTACGGAAGCGGATCGCTCAGGACTGCGGCTGGGGCCCTGAAAAGCGCATCCCGCGGTGGGTCTTCTCGCTCTCCAGACGCCTCATGGAGACCCTCTTCGACGCCATGTTTTCCGGAGATGGAACCACCAGGAAGACAGGCCTGAAGAGCCTCATCTACTACAGCACCTCGCGGAGGCTGGCGAACGACGTCCAGGAACTCGCCCTCCTCTGTGGCTGGGAGACCTCCCTGTACGGACCCTACCGGGGTCGAGGAGATAGCCAGATGTTCCACGTCCACATCAACAAGAAGGTGGATGCCCACAAGGTGCTCGTTCGCTCGGCCAATGTGGAGAAGATCCCGGTGAAAAATCAGCGTGTTGTCTGCTTCACCGTACCCAACTCAACCCTGGTCGTTCGCAGGAAAGGGCACGTCGCATTCCATGGGAACAGCAAGCATGGCATGCACCTCGTCCGGCTCATGAAGATGTGCAAGGAGATCCTGGAGACGGGGAAGGTCCAGGTGAAGCGGCCGGACCGGGAAGAGCTCCTGGCGATCCGCAACGGCGCCTGGAGCTACGAGCAGCTCCTCGCCTGGGCCGAGGCCGCCGAGAAAGAGATGGACGAACTCTACCGCTCCTCGCCCCTCCCTCACGCCCCCGACCGGAAGGCCCTCGACGCCCTCTGCGTCGAGCTGGTGGAGGCCTCGCTCCGCGGCGAGCGCTGACCCTTTACGGGCCGCCGGGGGTGTGCTCCGATATCCGGTCTCATGTCCTACCGACTTCTCCTTCGTCGCTCGCTCCGGATGCTCACCGTTTGGTCCGCCCTCGCCTTTGCTCCGCTGCTCTCCGGGTGCGGCGACGAGGCCACCGGCGACCCTGCGGTCAGCGACGAGTCCGAGATCACCGACGTGATGCACACCGAGGTCGAGAGGCAGGCCATCGGCAACTGCTGGCTCTACGCCCACGCGAGCTGGATCGAGTCGATGAACCTGGCGGCCACCGGCTCCGCCTTCGACGTGTCGCAGACCTACTGGACGTACTGGCACTGGTACGACCAGATCGTGAAGTACCAGGTCGACGAGATCGAGACCGGTGGCTTCTGGGATGTCGCCAACGACATCGTCCTCGACCGCGGCGTGATGCCCGAGGGCAAGTTCGTCAAGCAGGACACCCAGAGTGAGATGTCCTCTCGCCAGGCCACCGCCCTCTCCGCCGTCAACAAGGAGCTCAAGGAAGGAACCCTCAAGACCAGGGACGCCCGCAAGGATCGCCTCGCGGTCCGCAAGGCCCTCGACAAGGCCTTCGGCCTCCCTGCCAGCGTCAAGGGGCAGCTCACCAAGGCCTTCGGCCAGGACGGCTCCAGAACCCTCCGCAACGGCGGCACCACCCACGGCACCTCCATCATCGCCCCCAGTGCCTTCAAGGTCCGCTACACCGCCGCTTCCGCCCAGGGCCCCCAGGTCAAGAACACCACCCTCGACGTCGCCATCAAGGAGTGGCGCGTCGCTTCCTACCCGAGCTGGGGCTCCGACGCCACCCGCCGCTCCTTCCAGATCCGCGTCCAGAAGGCGCTCCACGACCGGCAGCCGGTCATCATCACCTGGGACGTCGACTTCAACGCCATGGAGGGCTCCGACCCGGTGCTCCGCGGCTCCTTCAACCTCACCACCCTCAAGAAGGCGGGCCGCCCTGGCCGCCAGGGCGGCCACATGACCGTCCTCGAGGACTACGAGGCCGAGACCGCCGCGTTCGGTCTCCTCAAGGCGGGCGTCACGCTCGATCCCTCCAACCCTGACGACAAGAAGAAGCTCGACGCGGCCCTGGAGCCGGGCAGCAGCATCCGGTTCTTCCGGATCAAGAACTCCTGGGGGGCGGTGCGGGACGACCGGGCCAGCGCCCCCGGGTTCCCCGGCTACCACGACCTGTACATGGACTACATGAACGGCCCCATCGCCTGGTGCCCCGACGCGACCTCGCCCACCAACGAGAGCTGCACCGGCAAGACGGTCCCCTTCGACAGCGTGGTCCTGCCTCCCGGGTACTGAGCGATGACCCCGAGCGAGCGCCTGAAGATCGCGGGGGAAGCCGCCTGCCTCCTGGAAGAGCAGGGGTTTGTGGCCGTCGGGCGGCTCAAGCAGGGCGTTGTCTTCCTGGAATTCTGGAAGGGCTCCAAGGCCATGCGCTACGAACTCCCGGATACCCCCATCGCCGCCCACGCCCTCGCCGCCGCCTGCGCCGCCGAGTACCGGGAGCGTGTGCAGGACGACTGACTCCCCCCGCGGGCGCCTCGCCTTTTTCCTGCTCCTCGGCGCCTGCACCTCCGCCGCTCCGGGGCCGCCGACCGTCGCCGTCGCTCCTCCCGCCGCGAGCGCTTCGTCCTCCGCAGCGTCCCTCCCCGCCCGGCCCCCTGCGCTCCGCCCCGAGCGGGCCTTCCT
>CAZSDX010000588.1:0-4472 GCA_964605685.1 uncultured Polyangiaceae bacterium | reverse complement strand
CTGCGCGATCATCCGGCCGAGCCGGTCCACCAGCCGGTCTTCCAGCCGCAATTGCGCCCCATGCGGATCGCGCATCCGCTCCACCACCTGCGGCGGATAGGCGCGGCCCGCGTGCGGCACCGCGACCAGCACCGGCAGGCGCATTTGCTTGGGGGCAACGAAAGTGAAGGCGGATGTGCCGTCCAGCCCCGGCACACGCCCGCCGCTGACGTGCTTAAGATCGCCGTGTGGGGCGCTGGCAGGATCGCGGGGGCCGGAGGGAGCGGGGGGTCGCCGCCGGTGGAGTGCGTGGTGCGGGGCTTCCATTTCGACGATTGCTCCGGGGACTTCACCAGCACGGCCAAGGCAAAAACGTGGGAGTGCGGGAAGCCATCGACCGGCCCCAAGAGCGATCACACCGGGGGAGGTTCCCTCTGGGCCACGAGGTTGAACGAGCAGCCTGCCTACTGCGAGGATTCCTTCCTGGAGTCGCCGGTGATCGACCTGAGCGCCCAGGCCGGGAAGCCGCTCCGGTTGCGGGTGTGGCACTGGGGAGATTTCCGGGTGTGCGATCCGACGAAGGGGCTCTTCGGGGCCTGCCAGCTTGCCTGCAACCCGCCGTTCGGGATCCCGGTGGACTCTTACTCCGGTGGGGTGCTGGAGGTGTACTCCGGGGGGACCTGGAAGGTGGTCGCTCCGCTGGAAGGGTATGGAACCTCCAATCAGCCCCTGGAGGTGAACGGCGGCAGCGGAGACCCGAAAGACGGGGGAACGCCGCCTTGCCAGAGCTCGACGCTCGACGAGAAGACCGGCTTCGCTGCCAAGGGGGTGAACCAGGCGTGGGTGCTCTCCACCTTCGACATCTCGGCGCACCTCTCGTCGGAGTTCCGCTTCCGCCTTCACTTCGCCTCGGCGCCCAAGGACGAGTGCTTCCCCAACACCGCCGGGTGGTACGTCGACGACGTGGCTATCTTTTACGCGGGCGACTGCAAGTAGCGAGGGGGGTTGACGATCAGGCCTGCGGAGGGGCCGCGCGGAGGGTGAAGGTGACGATCTCGGGGGCGGCGCCGAGGCGGGCAGGGGGGCCGGTGGTGCCCAGGCCCGCATGCACGTAGAGCACGGCACGGCCCCGGCGGTAGAAGCCGTAGGTGTAGCGGTAGGCGATGCGGGCCAGGTTGAAGCGCTCGACCAGGAAGGGCATGGCGAGCTGCCCCGCGTGGGTGTGCCCCGAGAGCACCAGGTCGGCCCCCAGGTCGGCGGCACGATCGAAGAGGTTGGGGTCGTGCGCCAGCAGCACAGTGGGGGCGGGTTTGGGCCCGGCGAGGGTCTTCTCCAGGTCAGCGCGGGCGGTCCAGGTGTCATCGACGGCGGAGATCCGCAGCCTGGCCCCGCCCCGTTCGATCAGGAAGCTGGCGTTGCGCGGGACCCGGAGCCCAGCTCCCAGGAGCTTCTGCGGCAGCGACTCGGGGTCGCCAAAATAGTCGTGGTTCCCCAGGGAGACCACGGCGCCCTCCCGGGCCCGGAGCCCCCCCAGCACCGCGGCGATCCGGTCGTGGAAGTTCACCCCCGAGGTGACCAGGTCCCCGGTGATGACGGTGAGGTCCGGGGTCTCCTCGTTGGCCATGCGGACCCAGCGCTCCGCCAGGCCCGCCGGCAGCAGGCCCCCGATGTGCAGGTCCGATAGCTGCACGATCCGGAACCCATCCAAGGCCGGATCCAGCCCCTCGATGACCACGTCGAAGCGCCGCCGCACCACCCAGCGCCTCCGGATTTTGATGGCATAGAATCCTGCGGTCACCATCGCCAGGTGGAACCCCAGCGCGAAGGCCCCCGGGGGCTCCGGCAGACGCCCTCGGACCCCATCGAGCAGCGCCGAGAACGCGCAGCCCGCCAGCAGAAACGGAGCCCCGAAGAAGGTCGCGCACCAGTGGATAAAGTAGGGTTCGTCCAGCCACCCGACCTTCCAGGAAGCTCGCGGCTCGTCCCAGACGATGGCCCGGATCCTTCCCCGGATCGGCAGCATCCACAGCACCGCCACCACCGTGCCGACCAGCCAGGGTGTCTTGAGACCCATTCGGCGGAACAGCTCGGCGTAAGGGAGGAGCAGCAGCAGGTGGGTGGCGATGGTGGCGCGGAGCAGGACCGTGGGAAAATCGACCTTGCCCCGTTTACGGATCGGTTCCCTCACCCGAAGGATCCCTCCAGGAGCTGGCCGTCGTCGAGGAGGACCTGGAGCGAGGCGGTGGTGGCGTGGATCGCCCGGATGCTGGCGTGGAGCTGGGGCGGGAGCGGCACCCGGAGCCAGCCCCCCGCGGTGCGCCGGAGCAGCCGGGCGTCCTGGCCTCCTGCCCAGGGGATCGCCGCCGGGGTCATGGCGAGGGAGAGGAGGTCGCGGGTCGTCTGCACCGGCTCCAGCCGGGCCTCGCGGGCGGAGGTGACGTGGAGCGCGTGGCCCCCTGTCCCGACGACGTGGGCGCCGCCGTCCGCAGCGGGCAAGATGGCCACCAGGTGCCCCGTGCGGCCCCACGCCACCGGCTCGGGCGGTCCGTTGCCGATGTGGAGCAACTCGCCGCCCTCCCCGCACACCAGCAGCCCGCCGGACACGAGCCTCGCCACCGCGAGCAGCCGCTGCGTCCCCTCGATGCTCCGGCGGCTGAGGGGCTGTCCGGGCCGCAGGATCCCCAGCGCCGCTGCCTGGTGATCGGTGTGCTCGCCCACGAGGAGGATCTCCGCCGGGTGGGGGACCAGCACCGCGTTGAGCCAGAGGAGGTCGTTGTCGGGGGCACTCCAGGGGATGAAGACGCCGTCCGCGCCCGCTCCCCAGAGCTGCCCTCGCTCGCCGTAGACCAGCACGCCGCCGTTCGGCGTCGCCAGGACCCCGCGCATCTGCAGCGGATCGATGGTCGCTGGCAGCAGATTCGTTGACCAGGCGCCGCCATCGTAGCGCAGCAGCCCGAAGCGCCCCAGCGCGAAGGCAGCGCGCCCGTCGAGGCTGAAGGTCATCGCCCAGGCGGTGTCCGGGAGCAGCGCCCGGGAGCGGAGCTGGAAGGTGGGCTGCGCGAGGGCCGCGGAGGACGCTGGGGTCTGGCTTCCCGGCACGGGAGCCCCGGAGGCCGGGTGCGCCGCAGAGACCGAGGGCATGGCCTCCCGGGTCGGAAGATACTCCCCGGAGCCTCCGGTGGCCGAGGCGGGCGGCGCGACGGAGAGCCCCGGGGGCCTTGCGGGCTGGGGAAGCTGGGGGGGCGGTGCGGGGGGGCCGGGGAGCGGGGAGGCGCGCTCGTAGACAGGGATCTTGGCCGTCCGCTGGGAGGCGCGGTCGGCGGCCAGGCGGAGGACCGCCTCGACGGGCGTCCAGAACGCCAGGACGGACTCGTGGCGCTCGTCGGGGTTGGAGCGGGAGGCGCGGTCGAGCTCCCGGTCGATGAGCGCGAGGAGATCGCGGCGCTCGGCCAGCTCGTGGGGCAGGGCGTCGGGGTGCGACGAGAGCTGGGGGCGCGGGCCCGAGAGGATGCGCGACAGGACCTGGAAGGGGGTCTCTCCCCGGGCGGGGGCGAAGGCGGGGATGCTGGTGAGGGTCTCGTGGAGGACGGCGGCGAAGGCGAAGAGGTCCGTGCGCGGCGAGACGCGGGGGTTCCCCATCTCGAATTGCTCCGGGGGGGCGTAGCCCACGCTGGCGCCGGCCAGGGCGAGCGTACCCCGGGCGTCCACGTCGAAGCGCTTCACCAGCCCGAAGTCGGTGATCTTGATGACCTCGTGGTCGCCGTCGTCCGCGAGCAGCAGGTTGGAGGGCTTGAGGTCCCGGTGCACCAGCCCCGCGCCGTGGATGAGGGACAGCGCTCGGGCGACCTGCCGGAGCAGCCGCCGGGTACGGTCGACCCCCAGCCCCTTGCCGGGCGTCTGCGCCAGGAGCTGCCCCAGGTTCTGCCCGTTGACGAATTCGAGCACCGTGAAGGGGAGCGCGTAGGTCTCGCCGTCGCTCATACGGTGGCGGTAGACCCCGTGGTCGTAGTACCGGACCACGTTGGGGCTGGGGGCCTGGGTCTGCCCAAGCTTGCGGAGCACGTCCGCCTCCTGGAGGAAGCGCTTGAGCGCCTCCTCGTTGACCACGTCGGGCCGCAGGATCTTCACCACCACCGAGGGCCCGTCCGGCTCGTCGTAACCCGCCCGGAACACCCAGCCCTGGCCCCCTTCGCCGATGAGCTGGGTCGGGTAGTAGCATAGCCCCGACGTCCCCTCGATGGACGCCTGGGTGAGCTGCTCGCTCAGCTGCCGTAGCCTTGCCTCGGAGACCGACACGACGCTCACTCTAGAGCCTCCCGGGTAAGCGGCGCCATGGTTGCGTGCACGGTCCGTGCGCCGGGGTTTCCTCCGGAGGCCGCCCGCGCTACGCCCGCCCCGTGCTCCGTCGCCTCCCCCGGCTCCTGGTCCCCCTGGCGCTCGCCGCCTCCTTGCTGTCCTGCTCGGCGGCGGCGCCCCCCCCCCCCCGCACCCCC
>CAZSDX010000587.1:0-4477 GCA_964605685.1 uncultured Polyangiaceae bacterium | reverse complement strand
GTTCATCAGCGCCGCGCCCCCCAGCGTCGGGATCGCCGTCGTCGTGGTCGGCGTCGGGGGCGTGTTCTCGCCCACCGGCGCCGGGCGGCCCCTCGGGATCGGCGGCAGCGGCCCCGGCATCACCCCCAGCTCGCCCGCCGGGATCAGCGCCACCGGCGTCGACAGCGCCCAGGCGAAATGCACCTCCCGGAAGCTCATGTGCTCCGGCGTCTCGTCCACGGGCATCCCCGCGAAATCGACGCCGATCACCTCGATGGAGGCCCCCGCCACCGGATCCCCCCGGAGATCGACGACCTCGCCCGCTAGGTGACCTCCCCGCATTAGCGCGACCACGACCGGGCCAGCGGTGTCTATATTGACCCTGACCCCGGTGCGGGGCACAAAGCCTTCGGCCCGGACGCCGAGGACCGCGGGGCGCAGCCCGATGGGGCCGAAGGCGACCTCGCCCCGGGGGTCGGAGACGCTGCGGCGAGGGAAGGAGGAGAGGCCATCCTCGGCGAGCACGACCTCGGCGCGGGGGACGGGGCGGGCGTCGTCGCCCTCGCCGTCGACGACGCGGACGGCGATCCTGCGCCCTTGCCCGAGGCGGAGGGTGAGCTCGGTGGGCTCGCCCCGCTGCACCGGGACGCCGAGGCTGGTCTCGCTGGCGAGCCCCTCGCGGGAGGCGAAGACGTTGTAGACCCCGGCGGGGAGGGCGGCGACGCGGACCTTGCCCTCGTCGTCGGTGGGGGCGGTGCGTGCGGGCCAGAGCCCAGAGCCGGCGACCTCGACGGTGGCCTGCCTGGCGGGGGAACCGTCCGGGTTCTGCACGGAGACCAGCAGGGTCCCCAGGGAGCGGAGGGCGAGGCGCTGGGGGAGGAGCCCGGCGCGGACGCCGCTCCTGGAGGCGGCCTCGTAGCCCGGGGCCGAGGCACGGACGGACCAGGGGCCCGGGCCGAGGCGGGTGAATTCGACGGCTCCGGAAGCGCCGCTCTTGCCGAGGTAGGGGAGGGGGTCCCCGCTGCGGACCTCGACGGAGGCGCCGAGCACGGCGCGGTCCGCCTCGTCGACCACCTGGACCACCAGCCGGTGGGCGCGGCGGAGGGTGACGCGGGCGCGCCCTCCCTCGGGGCCGAGGACGAGGCGCGCCGAGGTGCGCTGGCGGCCCGGGGCCTCGGTGAGCACCCAGAGCTCACCGGTGGGGACGCGCTCCAGGGTGGCGACCCCCTGGGCGTCGGTGAGCTGGAGCCCGGCGGTGTAGGCGGTCTGCTCCCGGATCAGGTACACCGCGACGGAGGCCCCGGGCACCAGGGCGCCTTGCTCGTCGGTGACCTCGACCTGGAGAGGCGCCCGGGGACCGTGGTCTTCCGGGGGTGGGGGCTGCTCGAAGGAGGCCGCGGGCAGGACGACGAGGCGGCGGCGCGGGGTGTCGAGGACGGTGGCGAGGAAGGCGACGCTCAGCAGGGCGGCGACGAGGAGCGAGGTGCGGTGGCCCGGGGCGGTCACCGTCGTTCGCGGCGCTGCGACTGCTGCGATCCCGGATCGAGCAGCTCGTCGATCTCTTCCGACGAGGGGATCTCGCTGGAGACCCGGGTCCGGGACCCCGGCGGCGGGCCCTTCTTCGAGTTGTCCTTCTTCTCCTCGGGGGCCGGGGTGTTATCCAGCTCGAAGAACAGGCCCAGCGCCACGGAGACCATCGGCAGGAAGGTCAGGCTCAACCCCGTGAGCGCCGGGGCCGCCTGGCCTGCGGGCAGAGCCGGCGCGGGCGCCAGCGACCGGAGCAGGTCCGGTCGGAGCAGCGCCGAGCCCCACTTGTGCAGGGCGAACATCCCCAGGGCACCGAGGAGCATCCCGGCCACTGCCTTGAGCCCCGCCTCGATGCGAGCCTCCTTCAGCCAGATGGGTTTCCCCGCGATCAGCCCCGTCAACGCGCCGACCCCTACCGACAGGAGGTAGGCCGCCCACACCGGCACCGCCACCACCTTGAGGCCAAACAGCAGCGCCGACAGCACGAGGCCGCCCACCAGCAGACCCTTGATTAGCCCGATGCCAAATCGTCGCAGCATGTACCCCCGAGCGTGACAGATAACCTCGCCTCGCTCAACCCCAACCCCTCCCTGCTTCTTCCCGCCCCTCGATCAGGCCCCCTGGAGCTCCTTGGCGATGTGGGGCAGCTTGGCGAACGATTCCTTGTCCAGGGCCTTCTCCATCGCATCGTGGGCCTTGACCACCCCGTCCCGGACCAGCTTCTCCAGCATGCTGTCCATGCTCTGCATCCCCTCCGACTGGCCCGACTGGATCAGGCTGTTGATCAGCGAGGTCTTCCCCTCCCGGATGATGGAGGTCAGCGCCCCGGTGCCGATGAGGATCTCCTGCACCGCCACCCTCCCTGTCCCGTCCGCCCGCTTCAGGAGCTGCTGCGCCACCACCCCCGCCAGCGAGTCGCTCAGCATCCCCCGGATCTGCGCCTGCTGCTCCGCCGGGAACGCGTTGACGAACCGGTCGATGGTCGCCGCCGCCGAGTTCGTGTGCACCGTGGCGAAGATCAGGATGCCGAAGCTCGCGAGCTGGAGCGCCAGCTTCATCGTCTCCGCACCCCGCAGCTCGCCCACCAAGATCACGTCCGCGTTCTCCCGTCCCGCGCTCCGGATCGCCTCCAGGAAGCTCGGTACGTGCTCCCCCACCTCCTTGTGCGTGATCAGGCACTTCTTGGGGGTATGGACGAACTCCACCGGATCCTCGATGGTGAGGATGTGCCCCTGGCGGGTGCTGTTGATCGCGTCGATCATCGCCGCCAGCGTGGTCGACTTGCCGCTGCCGGTGGGCCCGGTGACCAGCACCAGCCCCGAGCGAAGCTCCGCCAGCTTGCGGATCCCCGGGGGCACCGAGAGCTGATCCAGCGTCAGGATCTTCGTCGGGATCGTCCGGAAGACCGCCCCCGTGCCCGTGGTCTTCCCCATGTAGTTCCCCCGGAAGCGCGCCTTGGTCCCGTAGGAGTAGGCAAAGTCCAGGTCCCGAGCCTCGTCGAAGTGCGACCGCTGCTCCGGAGAAAGGATCTCGAAGAGGAGCCGCTCGATCTCCTCGTTCCCCAGCGCCTTCTGGCTCCCCGGGATGAGGTCCCCCTTGACCCGGAGCATCGGCGGGTACCCGGGGGACAGGTGCAGGTCCGAGCCGCCCCGGTCGAGGAGCAGATCAAAGTAGGTGTCGATGGCAGGCAAGGATCACTCCTTCTTTCCAAAGAGGCCGCCGACCCTGGATTTGAGATCCTGGATGCCCTTGGCGGCGTTGGCGGCGGCGTTGGCGGCGTTGGCGGCGGCGCTGGCGGCGCCGGAGGGGGCGGGCTGGGGCGGCGCCTGGACCTGGGCAGGACGCAGGGAGTTGGCCATCTCCTTGCGGTTCTCGGCGTAGCGGAGCGCGGTCTCCTCGGAGATCTTGCCGGCGCGGAACAGCTCGACCAGCGAGTCATCGAAGCGGATCATCCCGAAGGCGCGGCCCCGCTGCTGGAGGCTGGGGAGCTGGAACAGCTTGTTGTCCCGGATGAGCGCCCAGAGCGGCGGGACGCCGGTGAGCAGCTCGACCGCAGCGACGAAGCCGTTGCCGTCCGCGGCGGGCAGGAGCCGCTGGGCGACGATGAACTTGAGGGCGCCGGCCAGGGACGCGCGCACCTGGGGCTGGTCGTCCGGGGGGAAGAAGTCGATGAGCCGGTCGATGGTCTTGGCCGCCGACGGGGTGCTCATGGTCACCATGACCAGGTGGCCGGTCTCCGCGGCGGTCAGGGCGATCTCGACGGTCTCCCGGTCGCGCAGCTCGCCGATGACGATCACGTCCGGGTCCTCCCGGAGCGACGCCTTCAGCGCGGTGGCGAAGGTGCGGGTGTGCAGCCCCACCTCCCGCTGGGAGATCACCGACTGCTTGCGCGGGTGGAGGAACTCCACCGGCTCCTCCACCGTCAGGATGTGGTGGGGCTTGCTGCCGTTGATCAGGTCGACGATGGCGGCCATCGTGGTGGTCTTCCCGTGGCCGTTGGGCCCCGCGATCACCACCAGCCCCTGGTGGTAAGAAGTGACCCGGGTGAGCTCCTTGGGGAGCCCCAGCTCCTCCAGCGAGGGAAGCGGGTGCATCACCAGCCGGAAGGACCCCTTCAGGCCGGTGCGCTGCCGCGAGACGTTGGCTCGAAGCCGCCCCTGCGCCTCCAGGTCGATGGCGAAGTCGACGTAGCCCCGCTCCGTGAGCTGCGCCTTCTGCTTGTCGCTCAGGAGCGGCAGCAGCAGCCGCTCCACCGCGGTGGCGTCCAGCGGGTCGCCCACCGGCACCAGCTCGCCCGCGGTGCGCATCATTGCCGGCCGGCCGGTCACCAGGTGCAGGTCGCTGGCGCGGCGGCCGCGGGCCTCCTGCACCAGCGCCAGGAAGGAGCCCCCGAGGGTCCGCGCGCCCTCCCTCGCCTGGGGGGTCGCCGGGGCGGTGACCACGCGGGCCTCCTGCGCGGGGAGGATCCGGG
>CAZSDX010000586.1:0-4477 GCA_964605685.1 uncultured Polyangiaceae bacterium | reverse complement strand
CAGCGCCCGCGCCCTCCCCGGGCTCGCCTCCGCGGCGCCCCCGGCGGGCTCCGTCTCCCAGGCGCTCACCGAGCTTCCCCCCGCCGAGCCTCTCCGCGCCGACAGCGTCCTGCCGACGGACCTCCTCACCTCCCGCGAGGTGACCGGCCTCCTCCTGGTGGCGGACTGGCGCTGGCTCGACGTCCCCTCTCCTCCTCGTGTCCCGGAGGTCTCCCCCGAAGGGCTCGCCGCCGCCCGCCGCCTCACCGCCTTCAAATGGTTGATGGCCGCCACCGAGAGCGGTCGGCTCAGGGTTCTTTTTGACACCAGGCCGTTTCCTCTGCCGCTCGGCTCGGAGCTGCGAGCCCGCGCGGATCGCCTGGGTCACGCGCTGATCTTCCCGGGGGGCAAGGAGTACCGGGCGGCGCCGCCTGGCTCGCTCCGGGCGCTGTTCGGTGACCGGCGTCTGGACGTGCTCCCGCTGTCACCGGGGGAGGTGGCGCCGCGCCCCGCTCCTGCGCCGCGAGGCGGGCTGATCCCGCAGCGCACCGAGGTCACCTCCCGGGTGGGTTCGGTGGTGCTGGACACGATCCGCCTGACGGAGCCGAACCTGGGGGCTGCGCTGCTGTGTCGGCTGCTGATCGAGCTGATCGCCGTCGACCCGACCCTCTCGCTGTGCGCCCCCGGGCGCCTGCCGGTCCGCGCCCAGTTCACCTGGCGCTCCGGGAGCGGGGTCGTCTTCGAGGTGCAGGAGTACTCCCGCCGTATGGAGCTCCCGGCGGGTGACGTGGCCTGTCCTCCCTTCGGCGCCCAGGTCGCCGCCTCCATGGTGCCCGCACAGCCCTCGGGGGTGCTGCTCACGCGGGACGAGACAGCGGCGTTCCGGCTGCGGCCCGGGGAGGTGGGGGCGCCGGGGCCTGACGCTCCGGCGGAGGGGCTCCTGGCCCGGAACGCCACCGACGGGCTGCGCTACCTGCTGGTCGATGGAGTGCCGGTGGCCTGGGTGCTGCCGGGAGAGGAAGCGGTGCTCCCTGGATTTCCTCGCGGGCGTTACACCGTGCAGTGGCGTACCTTCCTGGGGGACCGGGTCGAGCCGCCGAAGCTAGTGGAGGTACCTGCTCGGGTCGCGGTGGGCGAACCTCCGCCGGAACCCCCCCCCGCCGGCAGCGCGCGCTGAGCGACCGGTCCATCACCTCCCGAGGAATCCATGAGCAACAAGATCGCGACCGAAGAGCTGGCGGCGGGGAGCACCTGCGAGGCAACGTTCTGGGTGAACCCGGTGAGCGAATCGGGCTTCCGCTACCGGGCGACGCACCTGGACGGCAAGCGCGCCCCCAAGGTGGTCCTCTGCGACGACCCGAGGATCCGCCCTGGCATCCCGTGCCTGGTCCGCATCCTCAACGTCCACAAGCCGGAGCGCACCGACCGGGGTTACATCGAGGTCGAATTCGTCCGGACCCAGGAGTTCAAGCTGGAGGGGGTCTACCTTGACCCGATGGTCTCCCGGAAGCTCCAGGTGCTGCTGGAGAGCGGGCTGAACATCCTGCTGGACGGCCCCCAGGGCTGCGGCAAGACGGTGCTGACGCGCACCATCGCCCGGTCGCTGGGCATGGAGTTCGTGTTCTTCAACTGCGGGGCGGTGGTGGAGCCCACGGATTTCCTGGCCACCATCCAGGTGCGGGCCTCGCCGTCGGGGGCGCCGGTCACCGAGTTCCTCAAGACGGATTTCCTGGAGGCTCTGGAGCAGGCCACGCAGCACCCGGAGCGGCGGTACCTGGTGTTCCTGGACGAGTTCAACCGGTGCCAGGAGAGCGCCCGGAACGCGCTGATGCCTGCGCTGGACTCGACCCGCCGGATCTTCCATCCCATCGAGAACCGGTTCCTAACCATCCCGGAGAACGTGCAGTTCATCGCGGCGGTGAACCGCGGGCGTGAGTTCTCCGCGACCTTCGGCATCGACGCGGCCCAGCTGGACCGCTTCGCCCCCTTGCAGATGACCTACCCGCCTCCCCCCGAGGAGATCAAGCTCCTCCTGCAGCGCCACCCGGAGCTACCGCGCTCGCTGGTGGAGACCATCGTGGCGGTGGCGGACGCCATCCGGCGAGCGCCGGAGCTGAGCGCCACCCTCTCGGTCCGCGCCACCGAGGAGGCCTGCATCTACCTCAAGCATCCTCTCTTCGAGTCCACCCAGCAGAAGTCCCTCAAGGAGGTGCTGAAATCCTCCTTCTGCGGCCGCTTTTCCGGCTCTCCTGACGACATCGCCTCGGATGCAGGGGCGGTCTGGAGCCTGGTGCAGCGCACCCTCCGGGACCTGCAGAGCGCCGGGAAGGACAAGCCCTCCTCGGCCTGAATCCGCCTCCGTTGCAGGAAGACCGTCCCGGCGGAAATTACCCGGGGATGGCGGGAAGAAACCCGGGAGCAACGGGGTTGCGGCGGCGTCTCTGGAGGCTAGGGTGCGCCTTCATGCGTCCTTGTTTTGCCGCTCCGGCCCTGCTCGCCAGCCTTGTCCTCGCCACCGCGTCTTCTTCCGCCGCCGAGCGCGTCCGGGGCCCCCGGGATCGGCTCTTTCCCGGGAGGGCCGTGGAGGCAGCGAAGGCGTACCTGGGCTCGGGCGTGGCGCCGGCGAGCGCGCGGGGGGTGGAGTTGGCGCTGCAGGCGAGGCTCCCCGGGGCCGGGGCGACGACGGTGAGGTTCGTGCAGAAGCATCAGGGGCTGCCGGTGGTGGGGGCGATGGCGGCGGTGCGGGTGGGGGACGACGGGCGGATCCACCTGGCGGCGCTGGAGCTGGAGCCGGCCCTGACGGTGGGGACGACGCCCGTGGTGCCGGCGAAGAGCGCGGCGGCGGTGGCGGCGGCGACGGCCGGGGTGGGGGCGGAGAAGGCAGGGACACCGAGGCTGGCGGTGCTCCCGGGGGGCGAGGACGCGCCGGGGGGCCGGCTGGTGTGGGAGGTGGACGTGACCTCCCGGCCCGGAGGCGAGCGGTTCTGGGTGGACGCGGTCCGGGGTACGGTGGCGAGGCGAGAGGTGCTGGCGCGGTCGGTGCTGGGGCGCGTCTACACGATCAGCGCGAAGGACACGCCGACGCCGACGGACGAGCCGCTCCTCGATCTGGACCCGTCGGAGCCGCAGCGGCTCACGGCGTACAGTGGGAGGCTGGCGGTGTACCAGTACGAATCTGGCGGGCAGCAGGCGCCGTTCGTTGGCTCGCAGGAGACGGTGCCCAACGTGGGGACGGATTTCCTCTACGACCCCCCCCTCTCCTCCATGGACCCGTCGGATCACTTCGCCGTGGTCAACGCGTACTACCACATCCACCGCATGCGGGAGTTCTTCGGGACGACCCTGGGGGTAGACATGACCGACGCCTCCTGGAGCCTCGGCGTGGTGGCCAACGCCAGGGACAACGGCGCCCCGATGGATAACGCCTTCTACTCGCCCGGGGGGATGGACCAGCCCTCGCATCCGAACCTGATCGCCATCGGCCAGGGGAACAAGGATTTCACCTACGACTCCGACGTGTTCATGCACGAGTTCACCCACTACGCGAGCCGCAACGCCATCGGCTACAACCAGGGGCAGTTCGGCATCGACGCCTACGGGGTCTCCGCCTTCGGAGGCAGCATCGACGAGGGGATCTCGGACTACTTCGCCTGCACGGTGAACGGCGACGCGGACATGGGCTCGGCGGTGCTCGGCAACAGCGCCCGCGATCTGGACCAGGACGACGGGCGGCGGTGCCCCGAGGGCCTGTTCGGCGAGGTCCACGAGGACGGGAAGATCATCGGGAACGTCGCCTGGAAGATCCGCAAGCTTCTCGGGCCCGAGGTGGCCGACCAGCTCGTCTGGGGCGGCTTCTCCATGCTCCTATCCGGGACTTCCCTCCAGGACTTCGCCGAGAACATCGTCGCCGTCGGCGAGGAGATGGTCACCTCCGGGAAGATCACCGCCGAGCAGCTCGCCACCATCAAGGGCTACTTCGACGCCCGCGGCCTCTTCGACTGCGGCCGCGTGCTGTCCCTCAACAAGGAGGAGCGCGAGGTCGGCCAGTTCGGTCTGGAGCTCCTCGGCCAGTTCTTCGGCGCCGGCTGCAACCAGCTCAAGAACTTCGTCGAGCTCTCCTCGCCCTTCCACTTCAGCTACCAGCCCGACCCCGGCGCCAGGCGGATCACCTTCGAGGTCGAGGTCGACAAGCTCTTCGGCGGCGGCAGCCTCGACTGGACGCTCTACGTGCGCAAGGGCAAGCCCGTCTCGTTCAAGTCATCGTTCAACGGCTTCCCCGAGGTGAGCAAGTACGACTTCGTCTTCGATGGCTTCTCCTCCACCTCGGGCTCCTTCGAGATCGGCGAGGACACCGAGTACCCCCTCGACCCGAAGTCCACCTACTACGCCGTCCTGGTCCACAAGAACTGCCCCTACACCCGCCTCACCCTCAACGCTTACTCCGACGACGGCGCCGCGGGCCAGGCCGACGGCCCCGCCGCCGCGGGGGCCGGCGGCT
>CAZSDX010000585.1:0-4496 GCA_964605685.1 uncultured Polyangiaceae bacterium | reverse complement strand
GGCGGCGCCTCCGCCTGCCGCGCCGCCGGCCCCTGCGGGGCCTGTGCTTCCTGCGCCGGTGGTGCTGGGCGAGTGGGAGGCGCTGCGGTTGCTGGCGAGGTCGATCAGCGAGCGGTTCTCCGGGGTGCTCTGCTTCGACGGACAGGGAGGTTTGCGACGGGTGGTGCTCCGGGATGGGGATCTGGTGACCGCCAGCTCCACGCTGGAGGGGGAGTCGTTGCTGGCCTTCCTGGTACAGCGGGGGGATCTGCCCGAGGAGCTGGGGGCGAAGCTGGAGGGGCGGCTGCCGCCTTTCGGGCGCCACGCGGGGGCAGCCCTGGTGGCCCACGGGCACCTGAGCCAGGACCGGCTATGGGAGGCTCTGCGGGGGCATGCCGAGTGGCTTGTGGGCCGGATGATCGGCCTGGCGGAGGGCGTTTGCCAGCACGAGGCGGAGGCCACGGGGAGGCTGCGCTCGGAGCCGTCGGTGTTCGGTGGGTCGACGGGGAGCGAGGTGCTGGTGGAGATCGGTCGGAGGGTGATCCCGGCGGACAACGCGGTACGGGCGCTGGGAGGAAGCAAGGCGAGGCTGGGAGAGGGGAGGCGGTACGCACTGCTGAGCGAGTGCGCCCTGGAGCCGGGGGAGCTCGGAGCGGTGGAGCGCTGCCGCGGGTTCACCGTGGGGGAGGTGCTGGATGTCAGGCCAACGTCCGGGCTGGCGTCGGTGCTGCTGGTCCTGGCGGCGCTGGGGGTCCTGGAGGTGCTCGCGCCTGCGGAGGTCGAGTCCCTACCTCCTCCACCGCGCGACGAGCTGGATGACGAGGCGCTCCGGGCGAGGGTGAAGGCGAGGCTGGCGCTGGTGGAAGAGGGGGATTATTTCGCCGTGCTCGGGGTCCCCCGGGGTGCTACCCCCTACGAGATCCGCCGCGCCTACCTCGATCTACGACGATCCTTCGAGCCATCGCGGGTGCTGAGCCCCACCACCGCCGACCTGGCGGAGGCGACGCGCACGATCCTGGAGGTCCTCGACGAGGCCTTCGAGGTGCTCCGGGACGCGGTGCGGCGCGAACGTTACCGTCGGGCCATCGAGGCTCGACCTCCGGAAGATTGATCATGTCCGAATCCAGCAAACGCCCCCCTGGCCTCCTGTCCGCAGCGGCGGCGGCCCTCGACGCCCTCCTGACCTCCAGCCCCTCGCTGCCGGAGGGCTTCCGGGTGCAGGACGGGACGCTACGCTTCGTCCTCCGGCGCGAGGAGGTCTACCACGAGCGCCCGGTCGTCCTGGAAGCGGGGGTCGTCATCAACGCCGATCAACTCGCGGACGCCATGGCCCACGGCCACCCGGACGCGCCCTCGGCCCTCGCGGAGGCCGCCGCCGACTGGGCCTCCGATCTGACCCACGACCTCGACGAGCTGGACGAGGAGATCCGCGCCGCCCTGGAGACGGCCTCGGTGACCGCCGCCATCACCGGGGATCCGGAGGCCATCCCTGGCCTGCTTCAGAGGCTACCCGAGGTGATCGAGTACGAGCGGCAGGTGACGGTCCTCGACGGCTTCCGCAAGGGGCTCCGCAAGCTCCTCACCGCATCCATCGGGCCGAGGCTCCGGGCGCTCTCGGACGCCGGGCTCCCGCCGCCCATCGAGGCGGTCGAGGAGAAGAAGGGGCGGTGGTCGCTCCGGCTACAGCGCCGGATCGATGCCACGCTGCTGGGAGCGCCGCTCCCGCTGTGCATCCACGAGGTCCGGCCCCTTTCGGTGGCGGAGCAGGAGTCTCTCTGCTGGGCCGGCGACCTCGACGGCATGCGGGACGCCCTGGCCCGCATGCTCGCCCCGGAGGAGGCCGCGCTCCACAAGGAGCTCCACCACGTCCTTCGCTACGCCGACCTGCTCTTCGGCCAGGATCTCGCCGCGGACCGGGGATCCATCGCCCGCGCCATCGAGCAGGTGGCGGCGCAGCACGGCGATTTCGACGACTACAAGAGCGCCCTCGGCGGCCTGGCGGCGAGGCTCCGGGCGGAGAAGTTCCACAACGACATCGCCGCCCTGGAGCAGCACCGCAGCCACTACGCCGACGTGGGCGGCTACTACCCGCTGGCCCGCTCGCTGAGGCGGGAGATCACCCTGTTCCTCGGCCCCACCAACAGCGGCAAGACCTACCGCGCCCTCAACGCGCTGGCGGAGGGGGAGAGCGGGCTCTACCTGGCGCCGCTCCGGCTGCTGGCCCTCGAAGGGCAGGGCGAGCTGGAGAAGCGAGGGAAGCCTTGCTCCTACCTCACCGGCGAGGAGCGGGACATGCGCGACGGCGCGGCCTTCACCAGCTCCACCATCGAGATGCTCGACTTCCGCACGCCGGTGGACGCGGTGCTGATCGACGAGATCCAGCTCCTGGCGGACCCCTCCCGCGGGTGGGCCTGGACCGCCGCGCTGATCGGAGCGCCGGCGAAGCGGGTGCTCCTCACCGGCGCCCCCGGCTGCCGGGAGGCCGTCGCTCGCATCGCCGAGATGCTCCAGGAGCCCCTCACCGTGGTCGAGACCGAGCGCCTCGCCCCCCTGGAAATCGAGCGCCGCCCCGCCGCGCTGTCGAAGATCGAGGCGGGCACCGCGGTCATCGCCTTTTCTCGCCGCGACGTCCTCGACCTCAAGGCCACCATCGAGGACGCCACGGGGCTGCGTTGCTCGGTGATCTACGGCAACCTCTCGCCCCGGGTCCGCCGGGAGGAGGCGCGCCGCTTCCGCGAGGGCGAGGCGGACGTGATCGTCTCCACCGACGCCATCGCCATGGGGCTCAACCTCCCGGTCTCCCGCGTGGTGTTCTTCACCAGCACCAAGTACGACGGCAAGCACGACCGGCTGCTGACGGACCACGAGATCCTCCAGATCGGCGGCCGCGCCGGGCGCTACGGCAAGGCCAGCAAGGGCTCCGTCACCGCACTCACCCGGGAGGATCTCGCGGTGATCCAGCAGGCGTTCCAGCGGGGGCCAGGGCCCATCGGGCCGCCCTTCCGGGTGATGCCCGACGAGCGCCACGTCGAGCTGCTGGGGCATGTGCTCGGCACCACCTCGCTGGAGCGGATCCTGGTGTTCTTTGCCCAGGCCATCACCTTCGACGACGAGGTCTTCACCACCGCCGACCTCACCGATCTCTGCGCCCTCGCCGCCATCGTCGACAAGAAGCTCCCCCAGACCGACGCCCTCACCCGGCTCACCTTCGCCTCCGCCCCGGTCGAGGTCGACAACGACCCGATGCGCCGCTCCTGGGAGCGGATGATGGAAGCCTACGCCCTCGACGACGAGAAGCGGCTCTTCGACCTGTTCGAGGTGGAGCACTACCGCCGGCGCCGGATGACCACCGACCCGATGGCGCTCCTGGAGGCCGAGACCCACCTCAAAACGCTCACCATCTACTCCTGGCTCTCCTACCGATTCCCCGCCGTTTACCGCAGCATCGACGTCTGCGATCACGCCAAGGATGTGCTGGCCAGCTTCATCGAGGAGAGCCTCCGAGGGCGCACCGTGCGCCGGTGCAGCTCCTGCGGGACGATGCTCCCGCTGGGGTTTCGCTTCGGCAAGTGCGAGGGGTGCTTCCGCGGCGGCGACGGCGAGGGCGCCGGGCGACGCCCCGGGCCCCGCAGGCCTCCGCCCTTCCTCCCCAAGGGCAAGCCCGCAGCCGGCAAGCCCCCCCGCCGGAAGCGGGCGTGACGCCCTGGTTACTCCAGGGTGGCCTTCAGGGTGTAAGGCGACCAGTTGGCCAGCGGCTCTTCCGGGTTCGTGTCGAGGGGCAAGGAGACGAGCGGGTAGATCCGGACGAGGTACGTCCCGGGGGTGACATCGGCCTCGACCTGCTGGGAGAGCTTATCCTGCTCGAAGGCCTCCGCCAGCTCCGTCTCCTCACCGGCGCGGAACAGCGCCAGCGTCGCCGGGATGGGCGACCCCTCGGTCCCCGGGCGGTCGTGCACCACCCGGAGCTTCCCCGCCTTGTCGACGGTGATCTTGTAGAAATCAGCATAGTCGTCGTAGGTGGGGCCGTTGGCGGTCGCACCTGCGTAGAAGAAGGCCGAGAGGGTCTCGTCCAGGGGCAGAGAGGCGGCCTGCTCCGGCGTGTTGTTGGGCTCGTAGCAGTCCTTGAGCGGAGCGAGGGACCAGCTCACCGAGACCGGTTGCTCCACCTCCCCCAGGGTCCCCGAGACCGAAAACTCCTCCACCTGGATCTCGTAGGTCACCCCCGGGGCCGCGGCGAAGCTCTTGGAGGTCGTGGGGCCATCCTCCAGGGGAATCAGATCCGCGATCACGTTCTCGCTCCCCTGTACCCTCACCGAACCCAGGATCTGCTTGCCCGTGATGGTAACCGTCACCGGGCCGGACTCCGGGTCACCCGGAGTCTTGAAGGAGTAGGTCCGCTTGTTGTCCCCGTCCTTGGCGACGAAGTTCTCGCTCCCGGCCAGGGGCGTGGGCGTGTAGCAGGTATCGCCCCCCCCGGCGCCCGCGCTTCCGCCATCCCCGGCCGCGCCCGCATCACC
>CAZSDX010000584.1:0-4498 GCA_964605685.1 uncultured Polyangiaceae bacterium | reverse complement strand
GATCAACACCGCGCTCGCCATGACGGCGCAGGGCCTCGGCCTCGCCATCCTTCCCGCGACGATGCTGCCGCCCGACCAGTTCCCGACACTGATCGCAACACCGCTGGTGCGCCCCGCCCTCACCCGGCCCGTGTCGCTGCTGCGCCCCAGCGAGACCAGCGAGTCGGGGATCGACATCGTGCTGGTGCTCGACCTCTCCGGGTCGATGAAGGCGGTGATGGATGGCCAGCCCGCCGGGGGTGCCCGCCCGCCGACCAAAGGCATGCGTCCGACACGGCTCGACGTGGCCAAGGACGTGATCCGCGACTTCATCGGCCGGCGGAAGACGGACCGCATCGGCGCGGTCGTCTTCGGACGAAGCGCCTACGTGCTGGCGCCGCCGACGCTGGACTACCAGCTCCTCGACACGCTCGTCTCCGGCATCGAGCTGGACATGATCGACTCCACCGGCACCGCCATCGGCGACGCCCTGGGGACCGGCGCGGCGAGGCTCCGGCGAAGCAACGCCCGGTCCAAGGCGGTGGTGCTGCTCACCGACGGGGACTCGAACGCCGGCAGCATCGCCCCCGAGTACGGCGCTCACCTGGCGCAGTCGGTGGGGGCCAAGGTGTACACCATCCAGATCGGCTCCGGCGACGACGTGGACGTGCAGGATGGCGTCGACATCTTCGGCCAGCCCAAGTACGTGCGTGCTCACTTCCCGGTCAACCCGGAGCTGCTCCAGAAGATCGCCCGGTCCACCGGGGGCGAATTCTACCTGGCCACCGACGCCGACGCGCTCCGCAAGAGCATGCACGACGTCCTCGACCGGCTGGAGAAGACCCGCTTCGAGTCCCAGCTCGCCTCCTACGAGGATCTCTTCCCCCTGCTGCTGCTGCCGGGCACGCTGCTGCTCGCGCTGGACGCGCTGCTACGCTCCTGGCTCCTCCGGAGGTTCCCTTGAAGTTCGCCGCCCCTTACTGGCTCTTCGGCTCGCTGTCCGCGCTGCTGGTGGCGCTGCTCCTCCTCCTGGGTGGGATCGGACTCCGCCGCGCCGCCGCGCGTTTTGGCGTCCCGGAGCGCGTCGCCGCCCTGGTCACCTTCGACGCCTCCCCGCGGCGCACCGCCAAGGGCGTGCTGCTGGTGCTGGCGGTGGCGCTGGCCTTCGTGGCGCTGGCCCGGCCCCAGTACAGCCGCGGGCAGAAGCTGGTGCCGGCGACCAACCTGGACGTGGTGATCCTGCTGGATTTCTCCAAGAGCATGTACGCCCGCGACGTGGTCCCCTCGCGCATCGCCCGGGCCAAGGCGGAGGTCGGCCGGATGGTGAGGGAGCTGAGCGGGGCGCGCTTCGGGGCGGTGGCCTTCGCGGGGGAGCCGCTGGGGTTCCCGCTGACCTCCGACGGGGCGGCCATCGCCCAGTTCCTCCGGCAGATGGAGCCCAACGACATGCCGGTGGGCGGCACCGCCATCGGCCGCGCCCTGGAGCGGGCCCGGGAGATCATGCTGCGGGATCCCAAGGCGAAGGATCATCGCAAGGTCTTCCTGCTGATCACCGACGGCGAGGACCTGGAAGGCAACCCGGTGGACGTCGCCCGCACCGCCGCCGCCGACGGGATCGCCGTCCACGTGGTGCAGATCGGGGGGCGTACGCCGGAGCGGATCCCGGACGTGGGGCCCGACGGTCGGGTGGTCTCCTGGCGCACCGACGAGACCGGGAAACCCCTGACCACCCAGCTCACCCCGGAGGGCGAGGCGCAGCTCAACGAGATCGCCCGGGTGTCCGGCGGCAAGGTGGTGCGCTCCGAGCGGGGCAAGACCGGCATCGACGAGATGACCCGCCACCTCAAGGCGATGATGACCACCGAGCTGGCCGAGCGGGTCGAGACCGTCTACGACGACAAGTTCGCCTGGCCCCTGGGCCTCGTGCTCCTGCTGGTGGTGGCCGAGACCTTCCTCAACGAGGCGCCGCGCCGCAGGAAACCAGGCGACAAGGCCGCCGGGGAGGTACCCCGTGCCGCGTGATCCAAGGAGAAGCTACGCCCGCGCCGCGCTCCTGGGCCTCGGGATGGCCTGGGTCGCCGCCTGCGGGTTTGATCCCAAAAATCCCTTTCAGCGCATGTCCCCGGAGGTCGACAAGGCCATCGCCGAGCTGGACGCGGGCCAGGCGGAGACCTCCACCGAGCGCCTCGCGAACTACCTCCGCACCTCCCGCTGCGACGCCGGGAGCCTGAGCGTCCCCGGCCCTCCGGACGCCGAGAACGCCGCCTTCGACCTCGGCCTCTCCCTCTTCAAGATCGCCGAGCAGTTCGGGCGCCGCTTCGAGGATGGCCTGCTGCGCCTCGATGGAGGCCCGGACGAGGAGGCCAAGCGCCTCGCCGTGCTCCGGGGGGACCAGATCGACTGCGCCAAGGTCATCCTGGACGCCATCCTGGCCCGCAACGATCTCTCCCCGGAGCTGGAGGCCCGCGCCCGCTACCTCCGCGGCAACCTCGCCTTCCTCGAAGGGCAGTGGGACGACGCCGTCAAGGACTACGACAAGGCCCTCCACCTGATCCCGGGGCTCCCCGGCGACGCCGGCGACGGCATCGGCCGGGACGCCGCCTGGAACCGTGCCCTCGCCCTCCGCCACAAGGAAGAAGACGAAAAACTCGACGGCGGCCAGGACGCGGATGCGGACGCCGACGCGGACGCCGATGCGGACGCGGACGCCGACGCGGACGCGGATGCGGACGCGGATGCGGACGCGGATGCGGACGCCGATGCGGACGCGGATGCGGACGCCGATGCGGACGCGGACGCCGATGCGGAGCCGGACGCGCCGGATGGGTCCAACGACGGGCCGGAGGACGGGCCGAAGGAGGCGCAGGCGGACTCGGGGGACAGCGGTCCGGAAGGAGGCGAGGGGGACGCCGCCGGGGACGCGCCGAGCGACGGATCCGAGGAGAAGCCCGCGGGGCCCGACGGGGGGCAGCCAGACGCGGGGCCGTCGGGAGGGTCCAGCGGGACCCAGGATGATCGGATCCTGGATCAGTTCGAGCAGGCTCCGACCTGGCAAAAAGAAGAGGCCAAGGCCCGCGCCGGGAGCCGCAAGGTGCGCGGGATGCAGGACAAGTGAGCGATGGGTAAGGTCATCCGTTGGGCGTTGCTGGCGGGGGTCGTTGCGCTGGGGTCGGGCGGGGCCGTGGGTCCGTGGCGGGAGGGGGTGGCCTGGGCGCAAGGGTCCCCGGAGGTGTCGCTGCGCGTGGACGCGGAGGACATCGAGATGGGCGAGTCGCTGACGGTGACGCTGACGGCGATGAGCGAGGCGGCAGGGTCGCAGCCGACGGATCCGCAGCTCAAGGCGCCGTCGGGCTGGGTCGTGACGGGGCCGATGATCTCGACGCAGACGCAGATGAGCATCATCAACGGGCGGGTGACGCAGCGATCCGGGTTCCGCGCGTCGTGGCATGTGGTGCCGACGACGGCGGGGTCCTTCGAGGTGGGGCCCGCCAGCTTCGCCCTCGACCGGCGCCGGGTGACCGCCGGGAGCGTGCGGGTCCAGGTGCGTCCTCCCTCGCCCGGCGGTCCGTCGAAGCCCAAGCCGAGGCAGCGCCGCCGCGATCCCTTCGGGGGCCTCTTCGGTCCGCTGTTCGGCCTCGGGGACGACGACGATGACCTGCTACCGTCACGCCCGCAGGCGCCGCCTCCCGAGGTGAACCAGCTCTCGCTGGACGCCCCGCTGGAACCCCAGGCTTTCCTCCGCGCCGTTCTCGACAAGGAGCAGGCGGTGGTGGGCGAGCAGGTCACCTTGACGATCTACCTCTACTCGGTGCCGCGCTCCTACCAGGTGGTCGACCCGCACGAGCCTTCCACGCCGGATTTCCAGCAGCGCCTCGTCTCCACCGGGGAGAACGAGGCGCATCCAGTGAACGTGGGCGGCGCCCGATGGATGGTCCAGCTCGTCCGGAAGATCGCCCTGTTTCCCCTGAAATCCGGCGAGCTTACCGTGGGCCCCATGACCCTCACCATGCTGGGCCAGGGGCTGCGAGGGAGCGGGCTGCGGGGCGGGCTGGTGCGGGCATCGAAGGCGCTGGTGGTGCAGGTGAGCGAGCCGCCCGCGGGGCCTCGTCCTGCCGGGTACATGCTGGGCGACGTGGGCTCCTTCAGCCTCCAGGCCCAGGTGGAGCCCCGGAAGATCGAGGCCGGCGGCAGCGTGGCGGTCACCGCCACCGTCCGCGGCACCGGGAACCCCCCGACCGCGCTGCGCCTGCCGGAGCGCAAGGGCGTGACCTG
This sequence comes from uncultured Polyangiaceae bacterium, assembly GCA_964605685.1. GTDB lineage: Bacteria > Myxococcota_A > Polyangia > Polyangiales > Polyangiaceae > JANWXX01. Next base: position 247 of record CAZSDX010000584.1, on the reverse strand, counting down.
GCTCGATCCGGAGGTGCGGGAGGTGATCGACTCCGGCGATGGCTCCGTGGGAGGCTCCCGGACCTTCACGTACCTGGTGAAGATCACCGAGCCCGGCAAGGTCGATCTGGGCGAGCTGTCGGTGGCCTTCTGGAACCCGAAGCTCAAGGAGTACCAGGTCTCCCGGGCGAGGCTCGGCTCCATCGACGTGGCCCCCGGCCCGACGCCGTCGGCGTCCGCGAGCGCGGCGCCGGTCGAGGTGGACCCC
>CAZSDX010000583.1:0-4500 GCA_964605685.1 uncultured Polyangiaceae bacterium | reverse complement strand
GTTACGGAGGGCGAGGGCGGCGGCGCGGCAGGGGGGCGAGCGATGGTGCGCGGCGGGGGGACCGGCGGGGCCCGGGGGCGATCCGGCGGAGGCGGAGGAGGCGGGCGGTAGAGGGGCTTGGCGATGGAGAGGGTCTCCTCCGAGAGCGAGGGGCCGGTGGCCTCCCCTCCCCGGAGCACCACCGGGGAAGGAGGCCGAGGGAGAGGCCCGCCGCCCGGAGCGCGGACGACCCGCCCCGACTTGGGAGGCCCCTTGGGGGGCCTCGACGGTCGGGCGCGAGGAGGCGCCGGGACCGCAGGCACCGGCGGCAGGGAAGCCGGGACGACGGGAGGAGGCAGCAGGGGCTGGGTGCTCTGGCGGGCCTCGATGTGCTGGATGGGAGAGGTGCGCAGGAGCATGTAGCGACCCTGGTCGTCCTTGGTGGCAAAGAGGGCGGCGGAGCCCACCCGCAGCTCGGCCACCAGCCCCCCCGGGACGGTCAGATCAAGGCAGGCGACGAACTGGGAGCCGATGGCGGCGCTCATGCCGGGGGTGACGAGGCCCCCCGGCGACAGGATGCGGCAACAAAGACCGTCATCGTCGAGCAAATAGGTGCAAGCTTCCGTGTGGACAGCGTACGTCGTGGCCTGTGCCATGGGGATGCGAACAGAAAAAGGCGGAGAGAGCATGGCAGACAAGAGCCCGGTTCGTCGATTGCAAAAGGGGCTGGCTCGCCTGAGCAAGGGGGCGAAGAACACCATCGAGGTGCTGCGGGAGGGCCGCATGGGGTCCCCCTACCGGGCCCCCTTCGACGTGGTCATCGAGGAGAAGAACTTTCGACTCCGGCACTACCAGGCCCCGGAAGGGGCGGCGCGGTCGGTGCAGCAGCCGATGCTGCTGGTCCCCCCGCTGATGGTGTCGTCCGAGATCTACGACATCTCGCCGGAGCTGAGCGCCGTGAGCTGGCTCGGGAGCCAGGGGATCGACGTGTGGCTGGTGGACTTCGGCGTCCCCGAGCAGGAAGAAGGCGGCCTGGAGCGCACCCTCGACGACCACGTGCTGGCGGTGGATCGGTGCGTCGAGCACCTGCAGAGCGAGCTGGGCCAGGACGTGCATCTGGTGGGGTACTCCCAGGGGGGGATGTTCGTCTACCAGTGCGCCGCCTACCGACAGGCCCGGGGGCTGGCGTCGGTCATCACCATGGGGAGCCCCGTGGACATCTGGAAAAACCTCCCGGTGCCCCTCCACAGCGAGGTGACGGAGAAGCTGGTGATGCTGGCCAGGGCGCCGGTGGCGGCGGCGATCTCCGAGCTACCGGGGCTCCCCGGGGCGCTGACCAGCACCGGCTTCAAGCTGCTGTCCGCCCGCAAGGAGCTCAAGCAGTTCGTGCAGCTCCTCGGGGTGGCCCCGGACAAGCAGGCACTCCGGGACGCCGCCAACGAGCCGAAGCGCCGCTTCCTCAACGGCGAGGGCTTCGTGGCGTGGCCCGGCCCCGCCTTCCGGAAGTTCGTCGAGGACATGATCGTCAACAACCGGATGGCCTCCGGAGGCTTCGTCATCGCGGGCCGCTCCGTCACCCTGGCAGACATCACCTGCCCGGTGCTCTTCTTCGTGGGGACCCGGGACGAGATCGCCTTCCCCCACGCGGTGCGGGCGATCCGCAAGGCCGCCCCGAAGGCGGAGATCCACGAGGTGCCGATCCGGGCGGGGCACTTCGGGCTGGTGGTGGGCTCCGCGGCGCTGGGGCAGGTGTGGCCCCTGGTGGTCGAGTGGGTCCACTGGAAGGCGGGGGTGGGCCCTCGCCCCCGGGCCCTCGATCCGTCGCCGTCGCCGCCCACCGCCCCGGAGGCTCCCCCCGGTGGCGAGGACTACGAGGCGATCCAGGTGGCCCTGGAGGACGTCGCCGCCGGAGGGGTCCGCGGGCTCTACGACCTGGCCACCGAGGCGGTCGACTCGCTGTGGCGCCGCATGGGCGACGTGTCCCTGGAGGTGTCCGAGGTGGTGGATACCCTGCGCTGGCAGCTCCCGCGGCTGGCGCAGCTCAAGCGCGTCGAGGGCGACAGCAGGATAAGCCTCGCGGCCATGCTCGGCGAGCAGGCGGCGTCCATCCCCGAGCGCACCTTCTTCCTCTGGTGCGGCAAGGCCTACTCCTACCGGGAGGCCGAGGCCCGGGTCAACCAGACCCTCTGCGCCCTGGTGGCCTCCGGCGTGAAGCCTGGCGACCACGTGGGGGTGCTGATGAGCAACAGCCCCTGGTACCTCACCGCCGTGATGGCCCTCAACCGGCTGGGCGCCGTGGCGGCGCTGCTCAACACCGGGGTCCGCGGGCGCTCCCTGGAGCAGGCCCTCGCCGCCGCCGCCGTCGACGTGCTGATCTGCGACGGCGAGCACGCCGCAGGGCTCGCCGGGGCGCTGCCGGACGGCAAGCTGCTGGTGCTGGACCGGGGCGCCTCTCCCCTGCCCTCCGGCGCCGTCGACCTGGAGTCCCTCCTCGACCCGGCCAGCGAGGATCCTCCGCCCAACGTCCCCATCAACCAGGGCCGCGGCAAGGATCTGGCCCTGCTGATGTTCACCTCCGGCACCACCGGGCTCCCCAAGGCCGCGCGGATCACCAACCAGCGCGCCATCCTCGCGGCGCTGGGCACCGCCGCCTGCTGCCGCCTCACCTGGCGCGACACCGTGTACTGCTGCCTCCCGCTCCACCACGCCACCGGGCTTCTCGTGGCCTGCGGCGGCGCCCTGGCCGGCGGCGCTCGCCTGGCCCTGGCCCCGCGCTTCTCCGCCTCGACCTTCTGGGAGGACGTCCGCAAGTACGGAGCCTCCGTCGCCTTCTACGTCGGGGAGATCTGCCGCTACCTGGTGAACGCCCCCCCGCAGCCCGGGGAGGCCCGGCACCCGCTGCGGCTCCTGGCGGGCAACGGCCTGCGCCCCGACGTCTGGAGGAAGCTCCAGGAGCGCTTCGGAGACGTGCGCGTCCTCGAGTTCTACAGCGCCACCGAGGCCAACGTGGCGCTGGTGAACCTGACCGGGGACAAGGTGGGCTCCATCGGACGAGCGATCCCCGGGACACCGGAGATCGCCCTGGTCCACTACGACGCGGAGCGGGGGGCGCCGGTCCGCACCAGCGAGGGACGCCTGACCCACGTCGCCCCGGGGGAGCCTGGCTACCTGATCGCCCGGATCTCCACCGAGCACCCGCTCTCCCGCTTCGAGGGGTACCTCGACGCCGCCGAGACCGAGCGGAAGATCGCCCGGGACGCCTTCGAGCCCGGGGACGCCTGGTTCCTCACCGGCGACGTGCTCCGCTGCGACGAGGACGGCGACTACTGGTTCGTCGACCGGATCGGCGATACCTACCGCTGGAAAGGCGAGAACGTCTCGACGGAGCAGGTGGCGCAGCTCCTGATGAGCTCCCCCGCCGTCGATCTGTGCGTGGTCTACGGGGTACAGCTCCCCGGGCGGGAGGGGCGCGCCGGCATGGCCGCCCTCAAGCTCCGCGACGGTGCCTCCCTGGACGGGGAAGCCCTCTTCCGGCTGGTGGCGGAGCACCTCCCGGCTGCCTCTCGCCCCCGCTTCCTCCGGGTAGTCTCCGGGCTGGAGCTCACCTCCACCTTCAAGTTCGTCCGCTCCGCGCTCCGGGACCAAGGGGCGGACCCAGGGCAGATCGCCGATCCGCTGTTCTATTACGACGAGGAGGCCGCCCGGTACGCCCCCCTCACCCCCGAGGTCTTCCGCGCCCTGGGCCTCGCGGAGGCCGCGCCCTTACGCCACCCTCAAGGAGCCGTCACAGCGACGGAGCCGCCAGCCACCGCAGCCGGGTCGGCGCGACCGGCGCCGCGTCCACCGGCGACCCGGGCCTCGGCCCCAGCACCACCAGCACCACCCCCTTGCCCGCCGCCACCTGCTCCTGCGGGATGCCGCTCTCCCCCAGCGAGGCGCCCGCGCTGAAGGCCGCGAGCTGCGCCCCGACGGTCGCATCCCAGAGCTGGTACTGGGTTGCCTCCTGGCTCACCCCGAAAAGCCCCTCCGCGCTCTCGGCCAGGGGAGGACGCGGGGTGATCTGCCCCGGTGCCACCGACCCGACCAGCGTCTTGGGCAGCTCCGCCCCCGCCGGGAGCACCCGCACCGCCAGCGACGGCATCGCCGCGGACCCGTGGATCACCTGCATCCCCATCTGCCCCGCTGGCGGGGCGATCCTCGACAGCTCCACCAGGATCATCCCGGCGTTTCCCGCTTGGGGGTCAACACCGACCCCACACGCGCTGGAGATATCCGGGACCTGCGCGCCGCCGACGCATCCGGTGGTCACCACCAGCCGGCTCCTCGGCGCCGTGGTCGCCCCCGGAGGCAGCACCGGCAGCGGGGTGACGCGCACCCCCGCAGGCGGCGATTGCACCAGCGCCAGGCACCCCTGCCCACCCGCCACCGCCAGCTCTCCCGTCAGCGCGAACGCGCGGAACGCCTGCGTCGCCGGATCAAACGACGACGGAAAGCCCGGGGTGAGGAGCTCTCCGTAGGGAA
>CAZSDX010000582.1:0-4506 GCA_964605685.1 uncultured Polyangiaceae bacterium | reverse complement strand
GGGGCCGCGAGCGCGGCGGCGTCCGCGGTGGCGCCGGCGGGGGTGGCGACGGGGCTACCGTTCTCGCCGGAGAAGGTGGCCTCGGTGGTCAACCCGGGGGGGCTCCCGGTGTACAAGGGGCCGGTGGGCTCGGTGGTGGGCAAGGTGACGGTGAAGGGCGAGCCGCCGCGCCGGGCAGGCCCCCGCCCCGTCGAGGCGCGCTGCGGGAAAGAGGCGGTCGAGGCCCACGAATACCTGTTCCGGGTGGGCCCCGGCGGGGGCCTGGCGGACGCCATCGTGGGGGTGACCGGCTACGAGGGATTCCTGCCGGCGCGGGGCGACGCGGTGGAGGTGAAGATCCGGGGGTGCACTTTCGACCAGCGCACGGTGGTGATGACCTACGGGCAGCGGCTGGACGTGGTGAACCTCGACCCGCGGGAAGCCTACCTGCCGCATCTGGAGGGGGCCCGAGCCCCCGCGTTGATGGTGGCCATGCCGGGGGGCGAGCCGATCCGGCTCTACCCGCCCCGGCCTGGCTCCTACATGCTGCTGGACGACATGAAGCACCCGTGGATGATCGCCGAGGTGTTCGTCTTCAAGTTTCCCACGGCGACGGTCACCGACCAGGCGGGTGGTTTCAAGGTGGAAGGCGTCCCGGTGGGCGAGGTCCAGGTGGGCGTGCGCCACCCGGATATCGGTCAGACCCTGGAGAAATCCGTCAAGATCGAGGAAGGCAAGGCCACCGAGGTCACCTTCGAGATCACCTACCAGCCTCCCCCCCCGGCTCCATCGTCCAGCGCGGCGAAGTTTCCGCCGGTCCACTGAGGAAGCCTCACCACACCGCGCGGGGCGGGGCGATGCTGCCCCCGGCGGGGTCCGCGTCAAGGGTGGCGGGACCGTCCGCGAAGGCCGCCACAGGCTCTTCGAGGGAGAGGAAGCGCAGGTGGCGGGCGCCGCTGGCGACGGCCAGGTCCGGCCAGGGGAGCAGGCGCCCCACCGAAGCCAGCGGCAGCCGGCGTGCCTCCAGAGCAGCGCGCTGCCAGGAGGCGAGCACCGCCAGGAGCGGAGCGGTCAACAGCGCGGCAAGAAGCAGGGCGAGCGCAGGCCAAGGGCGGGGGAGCGAGGGGCGGCTCACGGCGGCCTCTGGAACAGGATCGCGAAGAGGTTGGTCAGGAGCAGATCCGCAACCAGGATGGACACGGAGGTGATGACCACCGCCTCGGTGGTCGAGTTACCGACCCCCTGGGTTCCTCCGCGGGTGCGGAGCCCGCAGTGGCAGCCAACCAGGGCGATGATGGCGCCAAAGAAGGGGGTCTTGAGGTACCCGCTCCAGAAGTCCGCGAGGTAGAGGGAGTCGAGGGCGGTGGAGATGAAGAAGCTGGGTGGGAGGCCGAACTGGAGGGAGCAGACCGCCAGCGCGCCCACCATGCCGAGGAGGAAGGCGATGACCGCCATGATCGGCATGCCGAGGATGGCGGCGACGAGGCGAGGCATCACCAGCTTCTTGATCGGGTCGGCGCCCAGGGCGCGGATCGCGTCGACCTGCTCGGTGACGACCATGCTGCCGATCTCGGCGGCGATGCCGGAGGCGATGCGGCCCCCGACGATGACGGCGGTGAGGCTGGGGGCGAGTTCCCGGGAGAAGGAGAGGGAGATGACCCGGCCGGTGTACTCCATGCCGCCGAACTTCTGAAGCCCCAGGACAAACTGGAGCGCCATGACCATGCCGACGAAGGTGCCGGTGATGATGACCAGGCCCGTGCTCTGGACGCCGATGGCGTCGAGCTGGGCGAGGATCTGCCGGAATTCCAGGGGGCGCTTCACCAGCGAGCGGAGCGACCCGACGAAGAGCCAGCTCACGTCGCCGATCCGCTCGATGGCCGCGGAGAGCACCCCGCCCACCAGGCCGACGAAGCCCGGCGGGGAAGGGGGTGGCTCGGGGGGGAGCCGCGAGCCCCGGTGGCTGTGGGGCCCGAGGCTGGGGCGATCCTCCGGCTCCTCGGCGCTCACGGGCGAGGCTCCGCGTGGAAGCCGTCGACGAAGCGCTGGAAGCCGGGCCGGGCGCCGTCGAAGGCCTCCGGGGACGCGATCAGGACGAAGTCGTAGACGCAGCCGTCCTTCTTCGTCACCACCGCCTCGAAGCGCATGGGCACGCCGTCGAGCTTCGCCGTCATCACCGTGCGGAGCGCCTCCCTGCCGTCGAAGGGCACCAGGGCCTCCTCGTCGATCTTCCGCTCGGTGAACCGGAGGAACAGGTGCGCCGTCAGCGCCGCCAGCGGCACGTCGTCGCCGTCCTGGCCGCAGCGCCCGTTGACCAGCACCGTGGCCCGAGCCCCCTCATCCCGGAAGGCAAGAAGCCCGTGGCTGGCGTCGAGGCGGGACCAGCCCTCGGCCACCGGACCGGTACGGAACAGGAGCCCGTGGCCCCGGTACACCTGGCCGTCGTAGCGAGGCCCCGACGCGCAGGACGCCGCCAGACCGAGGGCCACCAGCGGCCGGAGCCAGAAAGGAAGGGTGCGTGAGGTCATGCCGAGGAAAAGCGCGGGGCACACTCTGGCCGCACCAGGCCCCCCGGCGCAACGAGAACTGGACCCCCTGGCCGTCAGGTCGCCGCCGATGAAGCCGTGGGATCGTGGTACGGTCCAGGAAAAATGACACGCCCGCTCTCGCTCAAGCTCTACAACTCGCTCTCCCGCCGCGTCGAACCGGTCACGCCGACCCACGAAGGCCACCTGCGAGTGTACTGTTGTGGGCCCACCACCTACGACGTCGGCCACGCGGGCCACGGGCGCAGCGCCGTCCTCCCCGATCTGCTGGTGCGCCACCTCCGGGCCAGCGGCCTCCGGGTCACCTACGCGCGCAACATCACCGACGTCGACGACAAGATCCTCAAGCGAGCCCGCGAGCGCGGCGAGGATCCCCTCGCGCTCTCCGACCGCTACGCCACCCTCTACCAGCAGGACGTCGCCCTCCTCGGTTGCCTGCCGCCAGACCACGAACCCCGCGTCAGCCAGTGCATCCCCGAGATCATCGCCATGATCCAGCGCCTCGTCGCCCTCGGCGCCGCCTACGAGGTCGAGACCCCCACCGGCAAGGACGTCTGGTACGCCGTCCGCAGCTTCCCCGACTACGGCAAGCTCTCCGGCAAGAACCTCGACGACCTCCGCGCCGGCGAGGGCCTCGAAGACCGCGGCAAGAGCGCCCACACCGACAAGCGCGATCCCTCCGACTTCGCCCTCTGGAAGAGCGCCCCGGAGGGCGAATGGGCCTTCGAGAGCCCGTGGGGTCGCGGTCGACCCGGATGGCACATCGAGTGCTCCGCCATGACCGAGAAGTTCCTCGGCTACGGCTTCGACATCCACACCGGCGGGATGGACCTCATCTTCCCCCACCACGAGAACGAGATCGCCCAGAGCGAGGCCTGCCACCCCGGCGAGGGAGACTTCTGCCGCCACTGGGTCCACGGAGGCTTCATCACCGTCGACAAGGAGAAGATGGCCAAGAGCCTCGGCAACTTCGTCACCCTTGCTGACTGCTACCAGCGCAACGATCCGGAGGCGCTCCGCTTCTTCTACCTCTCGGCTCACTACCGCAGCCCCGTCGAGTTCGACATGGAGAAACTCGAGGATAGCCGTACCATCTTCCCCGGCCTCGACGACGCCGAGGAGCGAGTCGACTACCTCTTCACCTCCGTCGAGCGCCTCGAAACGCTGGCCTCCCAGATCCCCGAGGGCGCCGAGAGCGGCGCCAAGGAGCTTGCCAAGATCGCCCAGACGATCCGCTCCGCGCGACCCCGCGTGGCTGCCGCGCTCGACGAGGATCTCAACGCCCCCGCCGCCCTCGCTATCCTCCAGGAGCTGGCCAAGGCCGCCAACGACCTCTGCGACCTCGCCCAGAAACGCCGCAAGGATGTCCGCTTCTTTGGCGGCGCGGCGCTGCTGGCCCGCGAGGCCCTCGATGCTCTCCGCTCCTGCGCCGACGTCCTCGGCCTGCTCCGGTGCTCCCCCGCCGAGTACGTTGCCCGCTCCCAGGAGCGCCGCCTGCGCCTCCGCAGGCTCGACCGTGCCACCATCGAGCAGAAGCTACGCGAGCGCGACGAGGCCCGCGCCGCCAAGGATTTTGCTCGCTCCGACGCAGTACGCGCCGAGCTGCTCGCCCTCGGCGTCGAGATCCTCGACACCCCCACCGGCACCTCCTGGCGCATCCCCCAGCGCCGCCAGCCCGCCACTACTTGATGATCGTCTCGCACCCCGCAACGATGGAGACCGCAGCCTTGGCGGCGCTGGTGAGGTCCGTACACGCCTTGCCGATCAGCTCGATCTTCCCCTCCCCGTTGTAGTCCCAGCAGTAATCCGCGATGCACGGGTCCTTGGGGTCGCTCCGCTTCGGGATGTCCTGCGGGCCCGTGCCCACGTTCATCTGCACGTTCACCTGCGACTTGTCCACGGAACCTCCCCCCTCCGGAACCGGAAGCTCGAAGACGCAGCCCAGCGCCTTGCCCCGGACCTGGCTGATCACCTTGGCCAG
>CAZSDX010000581.1:0-4511 GCA_964605685.1 uncultured Polyangiaceae bacterium | reverse complement strand
CAGCGGTGATCGTGGCGCTGGGGGTCGGGCTCTGGCGCTGGAGCCCGGAGCCGGCGTGCGCTCCCGGGGCCATCGCGGCCTGCGCGGCGCGGTGCGAGCGGGGGGAGAGCGCAAGCTGCCACACCCTCGGGCTGATGTACGAGCGAGCCTCCGGGGTGCCCAAGGACGAGCTGCGCGCGGCGCATTTCTTCGAGAAAGCCTGCGAGCAGGGCCACGGGGCGGCCTGCTACGCGCTGGGGGCGATGCGGGAGCAGGGGCGCGGGGGGAAGCACGACCCGGGGGAGGCGCGGAGGCGCTACGAGCAATCCTGCACCGGGGGCGACGCGCAGGGGTGCAACGCGCTGGCGATCCAGCTCGCGACGGGGGTCGGGGGCGACGCGGATCCGGCGCGGGCGGTGCGGCTCTACGAGCGGGCCTGCGAGGGAGGGTACCCGAACGGATGCACCAACCTGGGGGGCCTCCACGAGCGAGGCGAGGGCGTCCCACGGGATGAGGAGAAGGCGAGGCGACTCTACGAGCGGGCCTGCGCCGAGGGAGCGCCGTCGTCCTGCGGGATGCTGGCGCTGGCGCTGCTGGCTGGCCGGGGGGGGCCGCCGGATCCCGCCCGGGCCACGGAGCTCTTCGAGCGCGCCTGCGGAGGAGGCCACGCGCTCTCCTGCGTGGGGCTGGGGGTCATGCTGGAGCAAGGCAACGAGAAGCGTCCTCCGGATCGGGAGCGCGCGGCGCGGCTCTACCGGCAGGCCTGCGACGAGGGAGAGCGGCAAGGGTGCCTGCACCTGGGGCAGCTCCACCAGCGGGGCGAGGGGGTACCGCTGGACGAGGTGCAGGCATTCGTGCTGTTCCAGCGGGCCTGCGAGCGGGGGCACCCGCTGGGCTGTCGGCTGGCGGGCGAGGCGACCGCCACGGGGAGGGGGGTGCTGAGGGACGACGGCAGGGCGGCGGTCTTTTTCCAGAAAGCCTGCCGCCCCGGGGAGGGCTCGGTGGCGGACGCGGAGGGCTGCGCCTGGCTGGCGATCCAGCTGCGGGAAGGGCGCGGCGTGCGGCGCGACCCGGAGCAGGCCGAGGAGCTACGGCAGCGGGCCTGCGAGTTGGGGGCCACGCTGGGGTGCGCGGTGGGGGCGATCCCGTCGGCTCCGGCGCCGGTCTACTCCGGGGAGGTGCCGCCGCAGGTGGTCCAGCCGCCAGGACCGTCCAACCTGCACCGGTGAGGGTGGCGAGCGAGGCAACATGCATTTTTTTGTTGCGGTGCCGCGTTTTATGGAGGTAGCCCTGAAAGGGTCCCGAGCAAGGAGAACCACCATGACCCGTTCCGCCGCCCGTTGTGCCGTCCTTTCCCTCGTTGCCTGCTCTCTGCTGGCTTGTACTACCGAGCCAGAGACGAAATCCGCGAATCCTCTGGGGGGGGGGAGCAAGATTGATACCAAGACGGATGCCCTCTGGGGGCCTGGGGTTACGACAGACACCCCAGATCAGAACCCGTTTGTCAACGCAACGGTACGGATCCAGGTTGGCTTGACGACGGGGTTGGTCACGACATGCTCGGGGGTCCTGGTTTCTCCGACCCAGGTTCTGACGGCTGGTCATTGCCTTTGCAACGCTGCAAATACCATCAATTCTTGGAACGTTGATTTTGGTCCGAGTGCTGGTGGGGCTCTCATCCCGGCGGGGAATCCTGTGGTTCATCCAACGTGGGCAAACCAGCAATGCACCTCGAATGCGAGGAGTACCGGTCGAGATATTGGCATCCTCACCTTGCCCCCTGTTCCTGCCAGCATTGCAACCCCAGTACCCATTTATTTCGGGTCGCATACAGACATGGAGCGCTTTGAAACGAGTGGGTTCGGCTCCACGGATGCAAATGTGATCTGCGGTATCGAGGATGAGCCACCTTGTGCCCCCACAGATAACATCCGGCGTCATGGGCCAACGTACCTGGGTTTTATCGACGATCCTTGCGACAAGCTGGTCTTTGAATTTGGCTGCTGGGAATCCCCTGTTTACCTTACCTATATCCAGCTAAGTCAAAGCTATTCCCTTGCTGGAGATTCCGGTTCGCCCATCGTTGGGTATCTACCTGGTTCGAACCAGGCTCGCCTGGTAGCCCTGCATCAGGGACGCAGCGAAGGAGATCAGCAGTATGACGATCCCTACATGATCCGTGTACGGCTCGCCAACGCGGACATACAAAATTTCCTCGCGGCCAACATCGCAAACGTTGCAACCGATCTCGATAACGACGGGATCCCGGATGCTGCCGACAACTGCGCTCCCCAGCTACGTTGCCCCAACAATCCTGCGAATTGCAGCAATCCTGACCAGGGAGACCTCGACAACGATGGCGTCGGGGATGTCTGCGACAACTGCGATCCTCGTAACCCAAAGCTTTGCCCGACTCCCACCTCTTGCACCAACCCCCAGCAGAACAACAACGACGGCGACCAGTACGGGGATATCTGTGACCCGTTTCCGGGCTGCGCCACCAACGACCTGTTGACCTGTGCCGGGTGCAGCGCTTCCGAGGAGAAAGCCTTCTGTAATTTCGCGACGGGTGGCGCGGGGAGCTGCAACAACCTCACGCGCTACACCCCCTCTTGCTTTCCCGGAACTTGCCCCAGCACTGGACCGGGACAAGCTTGTTTGATGGATGGAGCGAACGGACGTTGCAGGCTCCCTGCGGATGCCGACCAAGATGGCCTCACCGATGCCTGCGATCTTTGCCCCAATTTCAAGAATTTTAACCCTGAGCAGCCCAACGACAACTTCCACGCCGAGATCGCGGAAGCCTCCATGGCTCCTCCCGGGGAGGTGTTTTCTCTCCCGAACGTTTGCGATCCCGTCCCCATCGCCATCCTCGACAGCAACGTCGCGCAGGCCACGCAAAAGATCAACTCCAGCGGAAGCGGACTTCCGGTTTCCCCCAGCGACGACGTTCTGGAGCAGAAAAGGCGCTCCTGGCAATTCTCCACCAGAACCTCCCTGGGTAAGCTCTCCGACACCGACCCCAACCGTACTTTCCCCGGCACGCAAAAGTTCCGCGGTTGCCAGTGCGACGAGTTTAATCTCGAGCAATGTGTGTCCATTCAAGGCACATGCACAACGTTCGATCCTTCTGCCTCTCTCAATTGGAGGGATATCACAGTCCGCAACGACCTGGGGGTCAACATCGGACCGTCGAGCACGGCCCCGGCTTCCTTCTCCAATCAACCCAACCCGAATTCCTTTTCCTTCTGGTACTGGGATTGGTGGCAGGATCGCCAGAACAACGTCTTTACTCTCCCACTTCTGACCGCCTCCGAGGGGCCAGACCAGAAGTTTCCCTACATGCATGGTGCCATCCTGGCAGAGACCGATGCGAACAATGTTTCGGATCGGTTGACGGGACGCTCCCGGGAAGACAACTACAACCTGCGCCGTACTTACATCGAGCTTGATGTCGGGCGTGTCGTGGAGGAGCACTGGAACACGCTTCCTCCCTCGGTCATCGGGGATCCCTGCAAGTTTGGCCCCAACTGCGTCACCTGGTTCAACTGGCGCAAGGAGATCTACTCCAATCCCTTGACCTTGCCTGATGATTTCCTGGCCCTCAGCTTCCCCGAAAACGGCGTCTTGTTCGGGATCGCCAACGGCGTCAAGGTCAGGATCCCCGGGCTGGACGACCTGGCGCAATCGCTGACTCCAGGGAACGTCGTCCTTGCTCACGCTGCCGAGTCACCGAAGCGCCGGAGGGCCAACGGAGATTTCCGCGAGTTCGCCATCCTTCCGCGAGAGTTCACTCGCCAGGGAACCACTCCGCAGATGGCCCGACTTTCCTCGAAGGGCTTGCAGCTAGAAGGACGTCGGGGCGGGGTGGCTCCGTTCTCTCTGGAAGAAGAAACGCCGCAGGTCGAAGCGCAGACGACGGAGATCCCGGTGGAAAACTATCGGGCTTTGCTCTCCACGACCCTGGAGAGCATCTTCGTTGCGGGCGGGCAAAACGGATTGCATCGCAACCAGCAGATCTGGCAGTACGATCTGGAGCAGCGCACCTGGAAAACCGCTACCCACCGGGCCAGCCCCGCGCCCACCGGCGACGTGGCCTCGATGGCCCTGGATGTATCTCGCCGGTGGTTGTACGTCCTCTTCCAGAGCGATCAACGCTGGTGGCAACTGGTCCGCTACGATCTGAGGAACGATACGGCAAAGACCCTGGCCACCTGGCCGGATCTCAAGGTCTTCCGTGGGAGGTACCTGAATGTCCTGGAGGATGGTACCCTGGTGCTGACCGGCTCCCGGGATCACAGCCACCAGATCTTTGCTTTTGAGGTCTCCGCCAACGGTATCAAACCGCTGGGGGTTCGCGCGGGAGCCCAGGCCATTCCCTTCCCTCCGCAGCTTGGCTCCAACGGCCTTGTTCTTCCCTTGCTGGATAACAAGAATCGCCTGACCTACCAGACGATCCAGCGCTCTTCGTTCAAAACGGGGGCTCCATGCGGCGCGCTTTGATCGCCATCCTTCTTGCCTCCTTCGCGCTC
>CAZSDX010000580.1:0-4519 GCA_964605685.1 uncultured Polyangiaceae bacterium | reverse complement strand
GGGGCGGGCGAGGCCGGGCAAGGCGGCGCTGCAGGGAACCCCGCCGGTGCCGGGGGCGACGGAGGCTCGAACCCCGCAGGCTCCTCCGGGTTCCCGGGGGGCTCCGGCGGGAGCGACGCAGGTAGCGGTGGTTCCGACGCGGGCGGTGGTGGCTCGGATGCAGGCAGCGGCGGGTCGGATGCAGGCAGCGGCGGGTCGGATGCAGGCAGCGGTGGTTCGGATGCGGGCAGCGGCGGGAGCGATGCAGGCAGCGGAGGGAGCGACGCTGGTAGCGGCGGCTCGGATGCGGGCTCCGGCGGCTCGGATGCGGGCTCCGGCGGCAGCGGTGGAAGCAGCGCCGGCAGCGGCGGGAGCTCCCCCTCCTGTGCCGGCGATCCCAACATCGACAACGACGGCGATGGGTTCGCGGAGGCGGATGGGGACTGCAACGACTGCGACCCCAACGCGAACCCGGGCGCCATCGACATCATCACCTACAACCCGGACGGCACCCCGTCGGACGTGCAGGCGGACGAGGATTGCGACGGCTCGCCCACGCTTCCGGGGCAGGACACCTGCGATCAGAACCTGGCGATCGGCAGCAACGAGGCGATCCACGGCGCCTTCGCCATGGATCTCTGCAAGGTCGCGGAGGGGAACTCCTGGGGCATCCTCAGCGCGGCGTACTCGACCATCGACAACAAGCCGCTGAGCAACAACGGGCACCTGGGGCACGGGTTGCTCCCCAAGTTCGGCAACGGGACGTCGCCGCAGAAGGGGTCGAGCATGTTCGTGATCTCGTCGGGGACGGCCCGGGCCCCGGGGGATCCTGGCTACTCCTCGCCCGGCGGCTTCACCCAGGGCTCGACGGCCAGCCACCCCCCGGGCTTCCCCCTGGAGTCCCCGAGCTGTAAGAACGTCACGACCGGGCCCCCCCGGGACTCGGTGGCGCTGAAGCTGACGATCCGTGCGCCCACGAACGCCAAGTCGTTCTCCTTCAAGTTCCGCTTCTTCACCTTCGAGTATCCGGGCTTCATCTGCTCGCAGTACAACGACTTCTTCGCCGTGCTCATGGATCCGCCCCCCCCGGACGTGAACCAGACCAACAAGAACATCACCTTCGACAGCCAGAAGAACCCGGTCAGCGTCAACAACTCCTTCCTCGAGGTGTGCAGCCCCGGTACCCACGGCGGCAAGCAGTTCACCTGCCCCGGCGGCACCGCCGACCTGCAAGGAACCGGCTTCGAGAATCACGGCGCCACCGCCTGGCTCCAGACCCAGGCCAACGTCACCCCGGGGAGCACCTTCACCCTCACCTTCCTGGCCTACGACTCCGGCGACCACATCCTCGACTCCACCGGGATCGTCGACGACTTCCGGTGGTCCGCCGAGCCCGCCCAGGGCGGCACCTCCACCGGCAAGCCCTGAGTGTCCGACGCCGCCACGGCCCCGCGCCCGCCGCGCCCCTGGGCCCTCTTCCTCACCGTCTTCCTCATCGCCACCGCCGGCCTCGTCTACGAGCTGGTGGCCGGCGCCGTGGCCAGCTACGTCCTCGGCGACTCCGTCACCCAGTTCTCCCTGGTCATCGGCCTCTACCTCTCCGCCCTCGGCCTCGGCGCCTACGCCTCCAAGTTCGTCGAGCACAACATCGCCCGACGCTTCATCGACGTGGAGCTGGCCACCGCCCTCCTCGGCGGCGTCTCCGCCCCGCTCCTCCTCTTCGCCTTCGCCCGCGGCGCCTCCTTCCACCTCGTCCTCTGGAGCGTCGTCCTCGGCACCGGCACCCTGGTCGGCTTGGAGCTCCCCCTGCTGATGCGCCTGCTCCGCGACCAGGTCGTCTTCAAGGACCTGATCGCCACCGCCCTCCTCTTCGATTACCTCGGCGCCCTCGCCGCCTCGGTGCTCTTCGCCCTCCTGCTGGTGCCCTCCCTCGGCCTGATCCGCACCAGCCTCCTCTTCGGCCTGCTCAACGCCCTCGTCGGCCTCGGCAGCACCTGGCTCCTGGTCGATGAGCAGGGGCGCTCCTTCCGCGGCGCGCGGATCCGGGCCGTGGCGGTCGTGGCCTTCCTCCTGCTGCTCTTCTCCCAGGCGGAGCGCCTCACCCGGGCGGCTGAGGTCGCTTTTTACCCGGATCCGATCTGGTACGCCGAGCAGAGCTCGTACCAGCGGATCGTGGTCTCCCGGGGGCAGGCGAGTTTTTCCCTGTTCCTCAACAACAACCTCCAGTTCTCGTCCGCCGATGAGCACCGCTACCACGAGGCGCTGGTGCACCCGGTGATGGCGGCGGCGCCGGGGGCGCGGCGGGTGTTCATTGCGGGCGGCGGGGACGGGCTGGCGGCGCGGGAGGTCCTTCGTTACCCGGACGTGGAGCGGATCCTGCTGGTGGATCTGGATCCGGCGATCACCCGGGCGAGCGCGAGGCTGGAGCTGCTGGCGGCGCAGAACCAGGGGGCGCTGGTGGACCGGCGGGTGCAGGTCATCAACGACGACGCGATGAGCTACCTGGCGCGGACGGAGGAGCGCTTCGACGCGCTGATCGTCGACTTCCCGGACCCGAACAACCTGGCGCTGGGCAAGCTGTTCACCACCCGTTTTTACTCCATCGCCCGGGAGCACCTGGCGCCCCGGGGGGCGATGGTGGTGCAGTCGACGAGCCCCTATTACTCCCGGAGGTCGTTCTGGTGCATCGTCCGGACGATGGAGGCCGCGGGGCTCCGGGTGCATCCGTACCACGCCTTCGTCCCGGCGTTTGGCGAGTGGGGGTTTGCGCTGGCGAGGCCGGAGCCCTTCCCGATCCCCGAGGCGCCTCGCCTCGACGGGCTGCGCTTCCTGGACGGCGCGCAGCTCCGGGCGCTCTTCCATTTCCCGCCGGACATGGCGCGGGTCGACGGCCCGGTGAACCGGCTGGATAACCAGGCGCTGGTGCGGCTCTACGAGCGGGAGATCGGTCGGTTCACGGCCTTCTGAGCGCTTGCGCCCGTCCCCCGGTTCGCGCCACCCTGCGGCCGTGGACGAGACCTGCGCCGACCTGCTCCGCTTCCTGCATGAATCCCCGACCCCGTACCACGCCGTCGAGAGCGCGCTGCGCCGGCTGAGCGCGGCGGGGTTCTCCCGGCTCGACGAGGCCGCCTCCTGGAGAGGTCTGGCGCCGGGGCGCTACGCGGTGGTCCGGGGCGGCGCGCTGCTGGCCTTCGTCCTACCCCCGGGGCCTGCCCGTGCCTTCCGCATCGCCGGGGCCCACACCGACAGCCCCAACCTCCGCCTCAAGTCGCGCCCCGAGTACGCCAAGGTGGGCTACCACCAGGTCGGCGTCGAGGTGTACGGGGGGGTGCTCCTCAACTCGTGGCTCGACCGGGATCTGGGCCTCGCGGGGCGCGTCGTCGTGCGCCAGGGCGAGGCGCTGGAGGCGCGGCTCTTGCGGGTTGAGCGCCCCATCGCCCGCGTCCCGCAGCTCGCCATCCACCTGGACCGGGACGTGAACGACCGGGGGCTGGTGCTCCACCGCCAGGAGCACCTCCCGCCGGTGCTCGGCCTCACCGGGGAGGACGCGCCCTCGGGCCTCCGCGCGCTGTGCGCCCGCGAGCTGGGCGTCGACCCGGACGCCCTGCTGTCCTTTGATCTGATGCTCCACGACCTGACGCCACCGGCGGTGGGCGGGCTCTCCGGCGAGTTCCTGTTCTCCGCGCGCCTCGACAACCTGGCGATGTGCCACGCCAGCGTCGGCGCGCTGATCGCCGCCGCCGAGCAGGCCAGGGAGGGCACTCCGGTTCCGGTGATCGCCCTGTTCGATCACGAGGAGGTCGGGTCCAACAGCGCCACCGGCGCCGGCGCCCCGCTGCTGCCGATGATCCTGGAGCGGGTCGTGCTCGCCACCGGAGGGGACCGCGACGACGTGCATGCCGCCCTCGCCCGCTCCCTCTGCGTGTCGGCGGACATGGCCCACGCGGTCCACCCCAACTACCCGGAGCGCCACGACCCACGCCACCGCCCCGCGCTCAACGCCGGCCCCGTGATCAAGATCAACGCCCAGCAGCGCTACGCCACCTGCGGTCGGACCGCCTCCCTCTTCGACGAGCTGTGCCGCCGCCGCAGCATCAAGGCCCAGTACTACGTGCACCGGACCGACCTGCCCTGCGGCTCCACCATCGGCCCCATCACCGCCACCCTGCTCGGCATCCCCACCGCGGACGTTGGCTCCCCCATGCTCAGCATGCACTCCGCCCGGGAGATGGCTGGCACTGCCGATCCGGCACAGATGACCTCCGCCCTCGCCGCCTTCCTCGAGCACCCCGGCGGCCTTTGAATCGCCACGTTCCACACCCCGCAGTTCCGTCAGGATCGATGCTCGGGGGCCGTCGCTGCGCCTGCCCCTGCCGATGAGCCCCGACGCAGCGGTCGGGGTATCCTGGGCCGCGCGAGCCGCCATGACCTCCTTCCCTGACAAGACCCTGAACGATCTCGAGTGGCCTCGCGTCCTGGGTGCGCTGGCCGAGCGCTGCACCGCCGGGGCGGGGAGGCGCCTGGCGGAGGCCCTCTCCCT
>CAZSDX010000579.1:0-4522 GCA_964605685.1 uncultured Polyangiaceae bacterium | reverse complement strand
CACGACGCGGTGGCGCGGCAGGCCAAGCGCAGCGAGGGGCCGGCGTCGGGCGCGGCCCCGGCGTCGAGCGCGGCCCCCGCCAGCCCCCCGGACGACAACTGAAGCGCATGGCTCAAGAACGGATCCAGAAGATCGTGGCCCGCGCCGGCCTCGCCTCTCGCCGCGGCGCCGAGGAGATGATCACCTCCGGCCGGGTGCGCCTCAACGGGAAGATCGTCACCGAGCTGGGCACCCAGGCCGACCCCAAAAACGACGTGATCGAGGTGGACGGCCGCCGCATCGTGTCCGAGCGCCCGGTGTACGTGCTGCTCCACAAGCCGCGCGGGGTGGTCTCCACCCGCAGCGACCCGGAGGGGCGCCCCACGGTGGTCGAGCTGGTCTCCAGCCTCAAGGCCACCCTCTACCCGGTCGGCCGCCTCGACTTCCACACCAGCGGCGCCCTGCTGCTCACCAACGACGGCGACTTCACCCAGGGGCTCCTGCACCCGAAGAAGAAGGTACCCAAGGTCTACGCGGTGAAGGTCCAGGGGGAGATGACCGAGAAGGACCTGAACCGCTGGCGCGAGGGGGTGAAGCTCGACGACGGCGCCGTCACCGCGCCCTGCGAGGTGTTCCTGCTCCGCCACGAGGGCGGCAAGACCTGGATGGAAGTGACGCTCCACGAGGGGCGCAACCAGCAGATCCGCCGCATGGGGGAGGCCACCGGCTTCCCCGTGATGCGCCTGGCCCGGCTCTCCTTCGCTGGCATTTCCACCGAGGGGCTCCGCCCCGGCCAGTTCCGCCCGCTCACCCCCGATGAGCTGCGGGACATCAAGGCAGATTACGGCGTCCCGCGGCGCATCCCCAAGGGAGAACCCGAACTCGCGGAGCGCCCCGCTAAGAAGAGCTCGGCGGCGGTCCCGTCCGCCAGGGCCCAGGCCGACAGCGGCACCCGGAGCCGCCCGCCTTCCCGGAGCAGGCGCCCCCGCTGAACCATCCGCTCGGCGGCGCGCGCCCTCGCCGCAGGCCAGGGGTCGACCCCGAGTTCGGCGGCGGCTTGCTCCAGGTCAAACCCCCCGGCCAGCCGCAGCCCGAGCATGATCCGCTCCCGCAGCAGCGTCTCGCCGTCCAGGGGCTCAACGCTCTCGGAGAGCCCGCCGGGCTCCAGGGTGGGGGCGGCGGCGGCGGCCTCCCGGTAGCGCGCCGGCAGGGGCTGGTTGCGGTAGCGGAGCGCCCCCCGGGAAGTGCGGATCATCCCCACCGCCGCGCAGCCCAGGCCGAGGTAGCGGTGACCCCGCCAGTAGCCGAGGTTGTGGCGGGAGGCGTGGCCCGGGGCGGCGTAATTGGAGACCTCGTAGTGAGCAAGCCCCCTGGCTTCGAGGGCCTCGTGGAGCGCGAAGAAGGTCTCGACGGAGGCACCCTCGTCGGCCAGAGGGAGGCGGCCGCGGCGGGCCAGCTCCCCGAAGCGGGTGCCCTGCTCGATGGTGAGGCTGTAGGCCGACAGGTGCAGGAGCCCCTCGTCCAGGAGCCGGTGGGCCTCTCGCAGCGCCTCCTCGGGCCGCTGGTCGGCGACGGCGTAGATGAGGTCGGCGGACACGCGGGGGATGCCCGAGGCGAGGGCGGCGCGGAGCGAGCGCAACGCGCCGTCGGCGTCGTGGAGCCGCCCGAGGAAGCGGAGCCGCGCGTCGTCGAGGGACTGGACACCGAGGGAGAGGCGGTTGACACCCGCATCCCGGAGCGCCCGGGCCCGGTCGAGGTCCAGCGACGAGGGATTGCACTCCACCGTGATCTCGGTGTCAGGGTGGACAGGGAAGGAAGCGCGGAGCGCGGCGAGGAGGCGAGCGATCTGGGGAGGATCCCAGAGGGAGGGCGTGCCGCCTCCAAAAAAAACGCTTTCAAGCGCGGAATACCGATCTTCATCGGTGCAATCCAGGAGGCGCCGCTCGAGCTCGGCAAGCGCCGCGTCGGTGTACCCGACCTGATCGATCTGCTCCCGCGTCGTTCGATAACTGACGAAATCGCAGTAGGGACATTTCTCCAGGCACCACGGAAAATGCACGTAGACATGCATGGTGCCGATCGTGGCACGATCCGGCGGAGGTGGCTCGATCTGTGTCACCGCGGCGCGGCGCGCTCGAGAGCGAAGCCGCTGCGTTGCCCTGGTGAGAGGGCGATGTTACCCTGAGGTGAGAGCGTCGCCGTACTGTCAATAGCTCCCGGCGCTCGGCCGTACCCCCATGCTAGAGCTTGGAACTCTTGTTGACCGCGTGAAGGGGTACCACCCGAACGCCGACACCGCGCTGCTATCCAAGGCGTACGCGTACTCGTGCCGTGCGCACGAGGGGCAGAAGCGCAAGAGCGGCGAGCCCTACTTCACGCACCCGGCCTCGGTGGCGGGGATCCTGACGGATCTGCGGCTGGACACGGCGAGCGTGTGCGCCGGGCTGCTCCACGACGTGGTGGAGGACACGCCGACGACGCTCCAGGACATCGACCGGGAGTTCGGCACGGAGGTAGCCGAGCTGGTCGACGGCGTGACGAAGCTGACCAAGATCGAGTTCACCTCGAAGGCGGACCGCCAGGCGGAGAACTTCCGCAAGATGGTGGTGGCCATGGCGCGGGACATCCGCGTGCTGCTTGTCAAGCTCTGCGACCGCCTCGATAACATGCGGACGCTCGATCACATGTCCCCCGAAGCGCAGGAGCGCATCGCCCGGGAGACCATGGACATCTACGCCCCGCTGGCCAACCGGCTGGGGATGGCGCGGCTCAAGTCCGAGCTGGAGGATCTGGCGTTCCGCCACCTGGAGCCGGACGCCTACCTGGCGCTGAGCGCCAAGGTCCAGAAGACCCAGGCGGAGCGGGAGCGGTACATCACCGAGGTGTGCCGGACGCTCCAGGCGAAGCTGGCGGAGCACGGGTTCGCCGGCGAGGTGAGCGGGCGCGCCAAGCACCTCTACTCGATCCACCGGAAGCTCCAGGCGCAGAAGTGCGAGTTCGAGCAGGTCTACGACATCGTGGCCTTCCGGTGCGTGGTGGAGACGGTGGCCGACTGCTACGCGGCCATCGGGGTGATCCACTCGAAGTGGACGCCGGTCCCCGGGCGCTTCAAGGACTACATCGCCCTGCCCAAGCCCAACCAGTACCGGTCGCTCCACACCACGGTGATCGGCCCGGGGCGCGAGCGCATCGAGATCCAGACCCGCACCGCCGAGATGCACCGGATCGCCGAGAACGGCATCGCCGCCCACTGGAAGTACAAGGAGCGCCACGGCGGTGGCCTCGACCCCAGGGACGCGGAGAGCTTCGCCTGGCTCCGGGAACTGATGGAGGTCCAGAAGGATCTCAAGGACCCAGCCGAATTCCTGGAGAGCGTGAAGCTCGACCTGTTCCAGGACGAGGTGTACGTCTTCTCCCCCAAGGGCGACGTCCACGTCTTCCCCCGGGGCGCCACCCCCGTCGACTTCGCCTACGCCATCCACACCGACGTCGGGACGCACTGCTGCGGCGCCCGCGTCAACGGCGCCATGGTGCCGCTGCGCCACCGGCTCCACAGCGGCGACGTGGTGGAGATCCTCACCAGCCCCAACCAGCTCCCCAGCAGGGACTGGCTCGACTTCGCCGTCACCAGCCGAGCCCGCTCCAAGATCCGCAACACGCTCCGCTCCGACCAGCGCGAGCGCGCCATGAAGACCGGCCGCGAGCTCCTGGAGCGCGAGCTGCACGAGCACAAGATCTCCTTCGTCAAGCTCCTCAAGAACAGCGACGAGCAGCGGAAGATCGTCGAGCACTTCAAGGTCGCCTCCTTCGAGGAGCTCTCCCTGCTGATCGGCTACGGCAAGCTCAAGGCCACCGACGTCCGGGAATTCCTCCTCCCCCCCGCCCCCCCCGAGAGCGACGCCGAGCCCGCCCCCGCCCCCTCGCTCCGCGAGGGCACCCTCGAGACCATCGTCCGCAAGGTCACCGGCAAGGACTCCCCCGCCATCATCCTGGGCGGCACCAGCGACATCCTCGCGCGCTACGCGCGCTGCTGCAACCCGCTCCCCGGCGAGGAGATCGTCGGCTTCGTCACCCGCGGCCGCGGCATCACCGTCCACCGCCGCGCCTGCACCAAGGCCTTCAACACCAACGACCCGGAGCGCCGCGTCGAGGTCTCCTGGGAGCCCAAGATCAAGATGCCCCGCACGGTCCAGGTCAAGGTCGTCACCACCGACCGCCCTGGAATCCTCGCCACCCTCGGCCAGACCTTCCAGGCCAAGGGCGTCAACGTCCAGTCCGCCATCTGTCGCGCTGGTGACGATGGCCGCGCCATCAACCTCTTCACCTTCACCTGTGGCGATCTCGGCGAGCTCAAGGGCATCCTCACCGCGCTCCGCAAGGTCACCGGCGTCCTCCCCGTCGAGCGCGTCTGACCTCCCCGCTCCGCCCTCCCCTGACCGCGCGCCTGGGCCTCCTCGCCCTCCTCGCCGGCGCCTGCGCCGCCCCGCCCCCCGCCGACCCCCCGCCGACCCAAGAGCACACGTCTGAACTTCACCCCCTGGGC
>CAZSDX010000578.1:0-4526 GCA_964605685.1 uncultured Polyangiaceae bacterium | reverse complement strand
TTCGCGGCGATCAAGGCGTCGGCGACGGCGTCCGGGTGGTTTGTCGCGGCGCTGGCGGCGGCGGGGCTACGCTGGCGGAACTGGGTCGACCCGACGGACCTGCTGGCGTTGCCGGCCCTGTGGGCGAGCTGGCGCTGGTTGACCCCGGCGATGCGCCGGGAGGCCCGCGGGCTGAGGGAGCGGGCGGCCATCGCCCTGGGGCTGCCGGTGGTGCTGGCCTCCGGGGACAGCAACGTGGGCGGCGCCAACGAGGGCGGCAAGGCGCCCGGCAGCGGAGACACTGGGATCGACCTGGCCGTGGGCGAGATCGCGGTGGACCCCCAGGGGCGCTACTTCGTCTCCCAGGCGGACGGCAAGCTGATGGTCGCGGACCTGAATTCCAGGAGGTTCCGGGAGATCAAGGGGCTGCCGACGCCGACGCGGCTGGCGTTCTGGCCGGCCTCCGTCGGGCAAGGATTCTTCCTCCTGTCCCGCGCCGGGAGCCAGGAGGAGGTGATCTCCTACGACCTCGGCAAGAGCAAGGAGGTGTGGCGGAAGAAGCTGACCCGGAGCGACGAGGCGATCCAGGTGGACGAGGCAGGGAGCCGGCTGGTGCTCTGGCAGCCCTCGGGGCTGGTGGCCCTGGACACGGCCAGCGGCGGCGAGATCGGCAAGGTGACGCCGGAGAAGGAGACCTTCCTCGTGGACGTGGATCTGGCGCAGGGGAGGCTGATCACCACCGCCCGGGGGAAGCCGGACGACAAGGGGCTCCCGACGGCGCAGATCCACCTGCGGGCCCTGGCGGACCTCGCGGAGACCTGCCCCCGGGTGGTCGTCCCCAACTGCGCCGACGAGCTGGTGATCTCCGGCGACGGCAAGCGGGCGTTCCTGGCGCCGACCTTCTGCGGCCGCGACCCGGTGAGCGTGATCGACCTGGTGGCCTGCTCCTTCGACAAGAACCTCCCCGGGTTCGGCCCGGTGGCGCTCTCGGACAACGGGCGCACCGCCGTCGCCTTCCTCGACCGGGACAACGACGACCCGCTGGCCCCGCCCATCCCCGATGAGGTCAAGAAGAGCCAGGATCGTTACCACCTGATGTTCCTCGACACGAACACCCTGGCCTTCGGGACAACCCCTGTTGGTCAGGAGCTACCCAGGTACGCGGTGACCCCGGACGGTCAGCTCCTGCTGGTGGACGCCTGGGCGCAGGCGAAGGAGGACAACGTGCGGATCATCGACACGGCGACGAGGACGATCCGGCCGGTGACGGGGCCGTCGATCCAGCTATCCAGCTACGTGCTCTTGCCGGACTCGACGGCGGCCTTCGCGCTCCACAAGGACGCGCTCTACGAGCTGGACATCGTGGCCGCCAAGACGAGCATCCTGCCGTTGAGCTTCACGCCGACCCACATCAACCGCACCCCCGCAGGAGACCGGCTGCTGCTGCGGGATCCCAAGCAAGTGGTCCACCTTTACGAGGTCGCCTCCCGGAAGGAATCCGGGGTATTCTCCGTGGAATAGCGCCCAGCCCGGGCGCGATCTACCATGACGCGCCCCGGCCTCTTCCTGCTCTCCCTGCTGCTGACGCTTGCCCCGGCGGCCTGCACGACCCGCGAAGCTCCCCCCCGGGAAGAGCAGCTCCGCGCCCGGATCGAGGCGCTCCAGGGGGCCGACGAGCGGCTCCTGGACGTGGCGAGCGACGGGGCGCTGCTGGTCTCCCGGGAGCTCCCTGCACAGCCGGACAGCGACCACGAGCTGGCGCTCGCGGCGCGGGTGATCGACGGCAAGGGGGCGGCGACACCGCTGCCGGCGCCGGTGCAGGACGCGCGCTTTGTCCCGGGCTCGCGGGAGGTGTTCGCGGTCAGCTCCGGGGGCGAGCTGCTCCGGATGGTCGAGGGGGAGGCGCCGGTGCGGCTGGACATCCAGGCGCATGGTCCTCTGGCGGTGGGCGCGGGGCGGGTGGTCTACGCCCGAGGGGAGGCGCCGGATCTGGAGATCGTCGCCTGGGAGCGGGGCTCCGGGGCGGTGGTCCCGCTGACACGAGGGATGGCGCCGGCGTGGTCCCCGGCGGTGGGCGAGGGAGGCGAGGTGGTGTTCGTGTCGGCGCGGAGCGGGCTCCCGGAGCTGTACGCGGTGGGCGAAGGGGAGCCCCGGAAGCTGACGGATCGGGCCGGCGGCGAGGCGGTCCCGTTCCCGTCGTCGCCGCGGGGTCCGAGGCTCGCGGGCGGCGTGCTCTACTTCGAGGATCAAGGGGCGGCGCGGGGGGTCGAGGTGAGCAGCGGCAAGCTGGTGTGGTCCGTGGAGGGAGGCGGGACGCCGATCCCGCTGGGGGGTGGGGCGCTGCTGCTGGCGCGCGGGCGCGGGTCCGAGGTGGTGCGGGCGCACCGGGAGGCGGGGCGATGAGGCGGGCGTGGCTGGCGGTGGCGCTCGGAGCGGCGCTGCTCCCCTCGGAGGCGGCGGCGGTGAAGCTGAGGCACCCGCTGGGGACCAACCCCAAATCGGTGAACTACGGCTTCGACCACGGCGGGAAGGACTACAACTGCGGGTCGAAGTACTACGCGACGCACACCGGCAACGACTACTCGCTGCCCACGGGGAACCAGGTGGTGGCGGCGGCGTCCGGCACGGTGTCGCAGGTGATCCAGGGGTGCGCCGACGTGGGCTCGCTGGGGAACACCTGCGGAGGGAAATGCGGCAACTACGTCCGCATCACCCACAGCGATGGCATGCAGACGCTCTACTGCCACATGAAGAACGGCAGCATCACCGTGAGCGTCGGCCAGACCGTGAGCTGCGGGCAACCCATCGGGCTGACCGCCTCCTCCGGTAGCTCCACGGGGCCCCACCTGCACCTGGGGCTGCGCACCTCCGGGGGCACCTCCATCGACCCTTACGCCGGCCCCTGCGCCGGCTCCACGAGCTACTGGGTCCAGCAGAACGGCTACAACGAGGGCCCCTCGACGAGCTGCGCCTGCACCCCCTCCCCGGAGGTGTGTGACGGCGTGGACAACAACTGCAACGGCCAGGTCGACGAGGGCGATGTCTGCTGCAAGCCCACCGCCGAGGTGTGCGACGGCAAGGACAACGACTGCGACGGGCAAGTCGACGAGGACGAGGTGTGCGAGCAGCTCCTCGCCGTTCAGGCGCCGGTGCTCTACGCCCCGCCCTCCACCACCGATCTCGACGGCGACGGACGCGCCGACGTCTGCGGTCGAGGCATCGCCGGCGTCCAGTGCCACCCCGCCACCCCCGAGGGTTTTGGCCCGGAGCAGCTCCTCGTGCCGCTCTCCAACGACAACGGCTGGGCTGACCCCGCCAACTTCGCCACGATGCGCATGGGTGATCTTGATGGTGACGGACGCGCCGACCTGTGCGTCCGCGCCGATGCTGGCATGCGCTGCTACACCTCCGAGGCGGCCCCCCTCGGCACCAAGATCGACGGCCCCGCCTGGAGCGACGAGAGCGGCTGGGGCGCCACCAGGTTCTTCTCCACCATCCGCCTCGCGGACATCGACGGCGACGGGAAAGAAGACCTCTGCGCTCGCGCCGCCGCGGGGCTGATCTGCCGCCGCTCCACCGGCTCGGGCTTTGCCGAGGAGACCATCCAGGGGCCCGCCTGGAGCGACGCCAGCGGCTTCGGCGCCGCCAGGTACTACACCACCCTCCGCATGGGCGACGTGGACGGCGACGGACGGGCGGATGCCTGCATCCGTCACAGCAAGGGCGTCCAGTGCATGCTGTCGGATGGCGACGGCTTCCCCACCGCCGTCGAGGGGCCCGCCTGGTCCGACGAGCAGGGCTGGGGCGCTCCCCTCTACTACGGGAGCATCCGGCTGGCGGACGTGAACGGCGACGGACGCGCCGACCTCTGCGCCCGGGGCAGCGCCGGCCTCCGCTGCCACTTCTCCGAGGGGACCTCCTTCGGCCCCGCCGTCGAGGTGGCCGCGCTCTCCGACGCCCAGGGCTGGGACGACCCCGCCAACCACCTCACCCTGCGTACCGGGGACATCGACGGCGACGGCGCCGCCGACCTGTGCCTCCGGGCCAACGCCGGCATGCGCTGCTACCGCTGGGACGGCGTCGCCTTCACCGCCGTCACGGGCCCCGCCTGGGCCGACGAGAACGGGTGGTCCGCGGCCCAGCACTTCCACACCATCCGCCTCGGGGACTGGAACGGCGACCGGAAGGCGGACCTCTGCGCCCGCGCCGCCGCGGGGTGGCTCTGCGCCCCCTCGGACGGCGAGGGCTTCAGCCCGGCGGTGCAGAGCGACGCTTACTCGAACGCCAAGGGCTGGGGCGCCGAGCCTTACTGGAACACCCTGCTCTTCGCCAGCCCCGCCTGCCGCAAGAAATTCGAGGAGTGCAACGGCGAGGACGACGACTGCGACGGGCTGGTCGACGAGGACGGGGTGTGCGACCAGGGCGGCGTCGGCGGCGAGGGCGGCGAGGACGGGGGCACCGGGGGCGATGCGGGGGGGGCCGGAGCAGGCGGGGGGGGGAAAGGGATTCGACAATTACTCGTGGCATACGGACCTGCCGCCCGGGCA
>CAZSDX010000577.1:0-4536 GCA_964605685.1 uncultured Polyangiaceae bacterium | reverse complement strand
CGTGGGCGGCCTGGTGGCCCCGGGCACGCCGGAGCCGTCGTTTCACGAGCACTTCGGCGAAAATCGCCCGGCGCTCCTGGATGTCTACGAGCCCCTGTCCCGGGCCCGGTGGCAGCTCTACGCGCCGGAGATGGCCGAGCAGGCCCGGGAGACGGACCCGTGGGGAGGGTTGGACATCGACGTGAACCGCATGGGGCGGTGGCACCCGCTCAACCGCTCGCTCTACGTCGAGTACAAGCTGATGCTGCCGGGGCACCTGCTGGTGGGCAAGGGGGACCGGGTGGCGATGCGCTCGTCGGTGGAGGCCCGGTACCCCTTCCTGGATGAAGACTTCATCGGGCTGTGCAGCGCCCTCGCTCCGGAGGTGAAGCTCCGGGGGATGAAGGAGAAATGGCTGCTGCGGCGGGTCGCCCGGAGGCTGCTCCCGCCCTCGCTGGCGGGGCTCCCGAAGAGCATGTTCAAGGCCAACCCGCTGTGCGAGTTCTCCCCACTGCCCCCTTGGGTGGACCAGCTCGTCAGCCCCGAGTCGCTCCGGGCCACCGGCTACTTCTCCCCCGAGAAGATCCGCGCCGCGCAGATCCTTCAGCGGCGCCACCCGCCCTTCGCGCCTTCCCGTTTCGTTCTGGACGGAACCTACACCGCGGCGGTGATGACGCAGCTCTGGCACCACCTTTTTCTTGGCGGTACCCTCTGCGAGCTGCCGAGATGGACGCCCCCCGAGGCGCCCGCGTCGGCGGTATGAACCATGCAGTCCCGGGGGAAGATGTTGGCCACCGACCCGATCCACGCGATCCACGAAGCGACCCGCGCCGAACGCCCGGAGACAAGGCGCCGCTGGGAGGCGCTCGACTGGGGCGCCACCATCCCGGCGACCACCACCGCCCTTCCGGAGCAGCATTACCTGGACCTCTCCTCCCTGGGACTGAGCGAGGCGCAGCGCTCCCGGCTCAACCGCGTCTTTGCCTGCTTCACCTGCGAGCTGTTCGTCCACTTCGAGGGCTACGTCATCGCCTACCTGGAGCGGCGCGCAGGCGAGATTCCCGGGCTCTCCGGGGCGCTGGTGCGGCGGTTCATCCAGGAAGAAGAGATCCACTCGGAGATGTTCGTCCGGCTGCTCCACCGCCTCGATCCGGCGCGCTACCCGGGCGAGCGCGCTCCCCTGCGGTACCTGCGGTGGGGGGTCTCCGACGACACCGCCTTGAAGCTGGCGCCGCTGGGGTCCTTCTTCCTGCTGGCCTGGCTCTTCGAGGAGATCACGCTGTTCGTTCCGCAGGTGATCGAGGAGGCGGGGGAGCCCTGCGATCCGCTGGTGGCCGGGGTGATGCGGCTCCACGCGCGGGAGGAGCTACCGCACGTCGCGCTGGACGCGCGGGTGCTGGAGCATCTGACGCGAGAGCTGCCCCGGTGGCGTGCGTCGGCGCACAGCGCCCTGGCGCTGCCGTTGCTGGCCTACGTGGACGGGAAGGTACGCCGGGCGTGGAGGCGGCTGGTGGCGGAGGAGAGCGCCGCGCTGGGGCTGACGGCGGCGCAGCGGGGGGCGCTGCTGGGGCGCGGGCCGAGCCGGTCGGACAGGCTGGGGACGGAGAGTTTTGTGGAGAAGCTCCGGGGGAGCGAGCTGGCGGGGTCGGGGGTGGTGAGCTGGGTGCTGAGCCGGGAGCTCCGGCGCCACGCATGAGCACCGGGGTCGCGTACCTCGGGGACAGCCGCGCGCTGCTGGGGGCATGCCGGGATCTGATCGAGGCCGCCGAGCACAGCATCGTGCTCCAGATGTACCTGTTCGCCAGCGACGGAGACCAGACGACGCTGGTGCCGCGGGGAGGGACGTTCCCGTATGCGGACACGGTGGCGGGGTGGTTGATCGAGAAGAAGCGGCGGCGTCCGGGGGTGGAGATCGCGGTGATCGTGGACAGCAACACGCCGGCGGATCCCAGGCTCACGCGGCGCAAGGGGGAGCTGCCGCGGCAGAGGATGGCGCGAGCCGGCATCCCGGTGCTCACCGCCAACCTGTTCGGGACCCGCTTCGATCCCCGGAGGCGGCCGCTGCCGGCGATGAATTTCCACCTGGATCACCGCCGCGCCCCGCCGGCTCGCTGGGTCGAGCTGCAGAACCGCTGGCAGTCCCTCCATAACGTGGAAGATCACCGGAAGAACCTGGTCATCGACCGGGGACGGGCCGGCGCCGTGCTCTCCCACAACTTCTTCGACGCCGCCCACGACTGGCACGAGAACCTGCTCTGGCTCTCCGGAGACGCGTCGGCGCAGCTCTGGGGCGTCGCCGCCCGGGCGCTCCGCGACGCGCTCGCCATCCCCCAGCCGCTCCGGCCAGAGGTCGTCTCCTCGCTCCGGCGCCTCGCGGCCCTCGACCCGATCCCTCCGTCCGATCCCCTGGCGCCGACGCTCGCCCCGGTGGAGGGGTTTCACAGTGGGCTCCCGATCCCGACACGCCTCTTCCCCTGCCTTCCCCTGGATGATGGCTGCAGGCTGGTGGAAAACGAGGAGATACGGCCGGCGCTCCTGGAGCTGATCGCGGGGGCGTCGCCGGGGGAGGAGCTCCTGGTGGCCACGGCGTACTTCTCCGACCTGCCGGTGCTGGAGGCGCTGGCCGAGGCGGCGAGGCGAGGGGTGCGGGTGCGGGTGTTGATCGACTCCATCCACGCGCTCCCGCTGCCGGCGCCCCTCGGCTGGCTCACCCGGAACCTGGTCAACCACCGGGTCCTGCGGCGGGCGGAGGAGATCCAGCGGGGGCACCCGGATCGGTTCCAGCTCCGGGTCCACGAGTCGACGGGGGGGGCGATGATGCACCTGAAGACGGCGGCGCGGCGCGGGGCTCGTCCCTTGCTGCTGGGAGGGCAGGCGAACTACACCCCCAACTCGTTCTCCGGCGCCTGGCTGGAGACCGACGTGCTCACCGGCGAGCCCTCCGTGATCGACGCCTTCGCGGACCACTTCGAGCGCCTCTGGTCGCTGCCCGCGTCTCGCCCCCTGGAGCCGCCTCGTTCCCGGCTCCGCGCGGCCGCGTTGACGGCGCTCCTCGACGGCTTCGACCGGGTGGGGTTGCGCCCGTGATCCCTGACCTTGATCGCCTCGCCGCCGAGCAAGGAGCCCCGCGGGAGGAGCTGGCCCGGCGGCACGTCCTCGAAGGGTTGCTCCGGCGGCTCTCCGCCTCGCCCCACGGGGATCGCTGGGTGCTCCGGGGGAGCTTCCTGACCCGGTTCTACTGCGCCCCCTGGCCCCGGAGCGCCGCCGACCTGGATTTCCTCGACCTGGATCCCTTCGACCACGAGCGCACGAAGGATCGCCTCCAGGCGACGCTGGCATTCGTCGTGGGCGATGGTTGCAGCTTCGACCTCGGGGGGGTGCAGGACGAGTTGATCTGGGAGGAGACCCCCTTCCCCGGGGTCCGCTTCCAGATCCCCGGTGGCTTCGCCGGGTGGAGCGGCGAGGTGCAGATCGACGTGGCGTTCCATGACCCGGTGGTGCCGCCGCCCCGCCCCGTGGCGCTCCCGACGCTGACGGCGCCGGTGGAGATCCTCGGCTGCGCCCGCGAGACGCTGATCGCCTGGAAGGTCCACGGCCTCTTCGAGAAGGGGCTCGGCACCTTTCGCCCCAAGGATCTCCACGATATCGCGCTGCTCTCGCGGGGGGTCACCCTCGACGAGGAGGCGCTGCGGGAGGCGCTGGAGGTTGCCTTCCGTAGCCGCAAGGCGTCCTTTGCGTGGACCGAGCGGCTCGCCCGCGGGGCCTTCGGCCAGAGCCGCTGGAGCCAGGAGAAATGGCGGCGGTTCCGGGCGGCCTCGCCCTCGCTGCCCATCCCCGCCATCGAGGAGGTGGTCCGCGAGGTCGCGTCTTCCCTTGGACCAACCCTCGCTGCCTGCCTCCGCGCGGAGAAAGGGCCTTGACGGGGAGGGCGTTACGGGTGCCAATAGCTCGAATTGTCCGAGGCCCCTTCGCTCTCCTTTGCGTCAGCACACGAGGAAGATCTCGACGAGATCCTTGCAGATGAGCTGAAATCCGAGATCCCTCCGCCCGAGGACGTGTCTCCTTTTGCACGCATCGATCTGACCCTCGTCCGCTTCTCGCCGGAGCTGCTGGAGACCATCCCCCAGGAGATCGCGGAGCAGTACGACGTGCTCCCGGTGTACCTGCGCAAGGAACAGAAGCGGAAGAAGACCAGGACCCCCGGGCTGCTGTACATCGCCGCAGCCAACCCGGAAGATCAGGCGATCCTCGAGGACTGCTCCCTCTGCTGCAACCTGACGGTCCGGGCCTTCCAGGCGGACCCGCAGGAGATCCGCGAGGCGATCCCCATCGTCTACCGGGGAGGGATGCTGGCCCGCCCGGAGGCGCCGCCCTCTCCGATCGCCGCGCCGCCGCCGCCGCCGGTCTCGACGACCACGAAGGTCGAGGTACCACCGCCTCCCCGCCCCGCCTCGACCAGCATGCCGGAGCTGCCGCTGATCCGACCCTCCACCGCGGCCACCCCGGCGCCGCTCCCTTCCTCCGAGCTGCCGACGGATCCGCCGCCGCCGCCGGCGC
>CAZSDX010000576.1:0-4549 GCA_964605685.1 uncultured Polyangiaceae bacterium | reverse complement strand
GGGTGGCTCCGGCGGGGGCGGCTCGGACGGCGCAGCCGGCTCCGGCTGGGCCGGTGAGGCCGGCGGAGGCTCGTCAGGGGCGGCCAGGGCCGGAGCGGACCAGAGGCCAAGCAGCAGCGGGAGCCCGACCAGGGAGGTGGGACGCCGAAGGAGGCGCTCAGTCGTTGTCGCCAGAGACGAGCGAGGGGAGCTGGAGGCCGAGGACAAGGACCAGTTCGTTCTTCAGGAGGTCAGTGAGCCCCTTGGCAGCAGCGTGAGCGTTCTTCACCGCGTCGGGGTTTTGGGAGAGGGCGGCTTCTAGATCGTCCGGGGAGATCGCTTCAACCGCCTTGATCGCGGCCTCGTTGGCCGCCAGCAACTTGTCGGCCAGATCCGGGGCATCCCTGGTGCGGAGCAGCTCATCGAGGCCGCCCACACCGTCGTCCGCGCACCCCCGCAGGATCTTCCGCGCCCCCCGCAGGTTGGCCAGCAGGTGCTGTTTGGAGCGCCTGGCGAAGCGAGACTCGACGGCCTCGGGGCAGGTGCCGGTGGTGCAGTCGTTGAGGCCCAGGGGACGCCCCAGTTTCAGGTCCTTGGCGTCCTTGTCGAGGTGGACAACCAGGACGCCGGCCAGGGTGTTGAGCGCGGCCTGGGCGCTGGGGAAAAGCGTGTTACCCGGCCCCGCAGAGGAGAGTTTCTGGGCGAAGTCGCCCTTGTCGGTGGCCCAGGCGTCGGCCAGCTCCTGGGCGCGGCGAAGGATGTCCGCGGCGACCACCCGGGCGTAGTCGGCCTTGCGAGCCCGCAGCTCGTCCGCCCCCAGCGCCGCCCAGGTGCCGGCAGAGTTGATGGACGCGGTGGGTCCGCAGCCGTTGTCGGTTCCCTCGTAAAAAATCAGGTAATCGAGGGACGCCAGCCCCCGGGCGTTCACCAGCGAGAGCACCGGGAAATCCGCGCCCTGGTAGCTCTGGTTCACCAGCGTCTGCTCGACGACGCAGCGGGAGACCAGGGGCCAGGAGTACACCTCGTCCCGGAGCCCCAGCCCCCCCGGCAGCGTCGCCGGGGAGGCCGGCCCCAGGTGCATCGCCTCCTGCTCCTGCCACCGCTCGATGGCGTCGATCCACGCCGCCCTGGCCTCCGCCCGCTTCCCCTCGTCGCCGGGGCCTGCGGCGAGCTGCTCCGTCGCCGTGGCCAGCCTCTTCGCCGCCTCCAGGAAGGCCGCGTACCCCCCCTGGATGCAGCGCGCCACCTGCTCCAGGGTCTGCGCCTCGCTCTGAGTCGGAGGGGCGGTCGTCGGCGGGCGGGAGGTGGGCTCGCTGCAGGAGAGCAACGCCGCCACCGAGGCAAGGACAAGAGGAAGGAAGGAGCGCATGGCAGGGGACCGGGTTCAGTAGTTGGTCTTGTAGCCCTCGATCTGCTGCGCCGAGAAGCCATAAATGTCGGCGACCTTCTGGAGCGCCTGGAGGAGCTTGGGCGCCTCGGTGCCGGTCTCCGACAGCAGCTTGTAGGAGGTCTCGCTCCCGGGGGTCGCGTTGAGGAGCGCCAGCAGCTCGTCGATCTGGGCGTCGGTGATCTTCCGCACGTCCGCCGGGAGCCCCTTGAAGCCGTGGAGGAACGCCACCGCCTCGCCATACCCATGGAGCCCGCCGCCCAGGGTCTCGTTCGTCGCCGGCTCGGTGGACAGCTTCTTCGCCGCGTCGTTCAGGTAGAAGACCACCGTGGCGAAGTGGGACAGCTCCCACTCGGTCATCATCGCCTTGAGCCCCGCGGTGAACTCGGCCTTGCACGCGTCACCCTTGGCCGCCGCCGCCTGCGCCCTGATCGCCGCCGCCTTGAACCGCAGGTAATGCCCCGGGTTCGCCGGATCCTTCGCGTCACGCCGCTCGGCGTACTGCGCCGAGAACACGTCCGGGTGGTTTGGATCCTTGTCGTCCCCGGGGAACGACGGGTGCGCCCCGAAGATGGCGATCACCTTGTCCACGTCCGCCGCCCCCGTCGCCGCCGCCACCACCTTGCTCGCGTGGTGGAACATCACCGACCCGTACATCCCCTTCTCGAACGCCTGCCGCAGATCCCTCCCCTTCTCGTCGAAGATCCAGCTCACGAACTTCCCCCCCTTCCCCGCCGGAGGATCGCTCGGCACCGCCTCCTGCCCCGCCGCGTCCGCGAACGCCCCCAGCACCCCGTCCACGTAGCCCGCGTAGTAGCCCGTCGAGAGCGCCTTCAGCGATGGATCCCCCGCCTCGTACAGCCCCACAAGCTCCGCCTTCGTCGGCTTCTTCGCCAGATCCGCCTCCGCATCCTTCATCAGGTTGTTCAGCGCCTTGATCTGGCCGATCACTGCCAGCTCCACCTTCGCGTTCGCCTCGAACCCCGCTCCGTCGTAGCTCCCAGGTAGAGTCAGTTCACACCCAGGTGTCCCCCCGCTTCCGGCGTCGGAGCCGCCGCTGCCCGCCGTGCTCCCACCGGAGCCCGCGTCACTCCCACCGCTCCCGGCGTCCGAACCACCGGAGCCCGCCGAGGAGCCTCCGCTCCCACTGCTCCCTGCCGCGCTGCCGCCGCTACCCGAAGCGCCTGGGTTGTTCGCCGGCTCCTCCGCGTCGTCCGAGCACGCCACCAGCAACCCGACCACCAGACCCATCGCTGCCAAAGCTTTCTTCATGGGAACGCCTCTTAGCTCATTTCGAGGATGTTGAAAATCACATTCATCATCGGGAGGGGACCTCACCCCCCCGCCCCCCTCTCCCTCAAGGGCAGAGGGGGAGGAGAGGGAGAGAAACCATCGTCCTGCCGCAGCCCCCCGTTTCTGCTCCCCCCTCTGCCCTTGAGGGAGAGGGGGGCGGGGGGGGTGAGGTCTCCCGGCTAGCCTTCGGGGAGGGGAGCGGCTAGAGGGGCGCGGCATGTGCGGCATCTTCGGGATCTTCGGCCATGAGGAAGCGGCGAACCTGGCGTACCTGGGGCTGCATGCGCTGCAGCACCGGGGGCAGGAGAGCGCGGGGATCGCCGCGTCGGACGGGCAGGGGTTGCAGGCGCACCGGGCGATGGGGCTGGTGCAGGAGGTGTTCTCGCAGGGGGTGCTGGGAAAGCTTCCCGGGAGCGCGGCGATCGGGCACGTGAGGTACTCGACGGCGGGGGGGAGCGGGCTGAAGAACGCGCAGCCGCTGGTGGTGGATTTCGCGATGGGGTCGCTGGCGGTGGCGCACAACGGGAACCTGACGAACGCGGAGGCGCTGCGGGAGGAGCTGGAGGAGCGGGGGAGCATCTTCCAGAGCTCGGCGGACACGGAGACGATCGTGCACCTGATCGCGATCAGCCGGCGAGAGACGCTGGAGGAGCGGGTGGTGGAGGCGCTGGGGCGGGTGGAGGGGGCGTACTCGCTGCTGTTCCTGGTGCCGGATCGGATGATCGCGGTGAGGGATCCGATGGGGATCCGGCCCCTGTGCCTGGGGAAGCTGAGGAAGGGCGGGGCGCCGGTGGTGGCGAGCGAGTCGGTGTCCTTCGACCTGATCGAGGCGGATCTGGTGAGGGAGATCGAGCCCGGGGAGATGCTGGTGGTAGGGCGCGACGGGGTGAGGTCGCTCTTCCCGTTCCGGAAGGGGGAGCGGCGGGAGTGCATCTTCGAGCACGTCTACTTCGCGAGGCCCGACGCCCGGCTGGGCAAGGGGACCGTGTACGAGGTGCGGCGGCGCTGCGGGGAGGTGCTGGCCCGGGAGACCCCGGCGGCGGCGGACGTGGTGGTGGCGGTACCGGACTCGGGGGTGCCGGCGTCCATCGGGTTCGCGAGGGCGGCGGGGATCCCCTTCGAGGTGGGGCTGACGCGGAGCCACTACGTGGGGCGCACGTTCATCGAGCCGCAGCAGACGATCCGCCACTTCGGGGTGAGGCTGAAGCTGAACCCGGTGCGCTCGACCCTGGAGGGGAAGCGCGTGGTGGTGATCGACGACTCGATCGTCCGGGGGACCACCAGCCGCAAGATCGTCAAGATGCTGCGGGACGCAGGCGCCCGGGAGGTCCATGTGCGGATCTCCAGCCCCCCCACCCGCTGGCCCTGTTACTACGGCATCGACACCCCGACCCGCGGCGAGTTGATCGCCTCCAGCCACACGCCCGAGCAGATCGCCCGGTACCTGACCGCGGACTCCCTCGGGTACCTCTCCCTCGACGGGCTCCAGGAGGCCGTGGCGGAGGTGACCGGGGCCAAAGCCCCCGGGAGCTTCTGCCACGCCTGCTTCAGCGGCCACTACCCCATCCCGTTTGCGTCCCCGCCCTCCAGCCGCCAGCTCCCCCTGCTCCCGTGAGCCGATCCGGGGTCCGCAGGTGCGGCCCGGGGTGGTAGCCTGCCCGGGTCATGTGCTGGCAACGCGGGGTTCTCTGGGCGCTCGTGCTGGGGCTGGGCTGCGCGGACGGTGACACCACCGATCGCGTGACCTCCGATCCCATCCAGGGGGAGGGAGGCCAGAGCCCCGGCGGCGCAGGGGGAAGCACCAGCTCCGCTGGATCCGGGGGAGAAGGCGGAGCGCAAGGCGGCGCGGGCGCTGGGACCGCAGGCGCGGGGGCTTCGGGCGCGGGGGCT
>CAZSDX010000575.1:0-4575 GCA_964605685.1 uncultured Polyangiaceae bacterium | reverse complement strand
CGCGGCGATCCGGAGGGCGAGCGCGGCGGGCCTCCCGGAGCCGGAAGGGCGGGCCCTGGAGGCGCTAAGGGAGGCGCGGAGCCGCGGCCCGAGGGCCTTGCCTGCGGCGCCCCTGCGGGCGCACCCTGGCGCGGAGATGCACGAGGAGGAGCTCTGGAGCTGGATCGCCCGGCTGGGAGCCGGAGAGCCAGCGGAGCCGCAAGCCCGGGAGCTGGCGCGGCTGGTGCTCTCGGCCTCGGGGGCAGAGCGGGTGTTTCTGGTGCTGGCGACGGACGAGGGGGAGATCCGGCGGGCTTGGGCCGTGGACCTGGATGGCCTGGCGCTGGGCGACGCAGAGCAGCGCCTCGGGGGAGGCTGGCTGGAGGCCGCGCTCCGGCAGCCGGCTCCGCTCTACCAGCGGGAGCGTCCCTCGGCGGGCGGGCTGGGGTGCAGGCTGGCGCTGGCGGGAGAGGGGGGCCTGGGGCTGCGGCCGGTGGTGCTGCTGGAGCACCGGTTCCAGGCGGGACGCTTCGACGGGCTCTCTCCGGGCCTGCTGGGCCGCTGGTGCTCGCTGCTCGGGCTGCTGGGTCGGCTCGCGGAGGCCCCTCCCCGGGAGGAGGCACGATCCCGGGAAGAAGCGACCCCGGAGGCTCCCTGGCGGGCGGCGGGGTTGACCACGGTGCAGCCGCTCGCCGCGCCGCGGAGGAGTTTCCCCGGGCTGGTGGGGGAGAGCGAGCCCTGGCGGCAGGCGCTGGCCCGGCTGGATCTGGCCGTCGACAGCGAGCTTCCGGCGCTGATCGTGGGGGAAACCGGGGTGGGCAAGGAGCTGTTCGCCCGGGCGCTCCACGAGCGGGGCCCCCGGGCGTCGTCCCCCTTCGTGGCGGTGAACTGCGCGGCGCTCCCGGATTCCCTCTTCGAGGCGGAGCTGTTCGGCCACGCCCGGGGCGCCTTCACCGGCGCCGAGCGGGCCCGCCCCGGGCTGTTCGCCGCGGCGGAGGGGGGGACGCTGTTCCTCGACGAGGTGGGGGAGCTGTCCCTGCCGAGGCAAGCCTCGCTGCTGCGGGTGCTCCAGGAGCGGGTCTACCGCCCCGTGGGCGGCGACCAGGAGCGTCCGCTGCGGGTGCGCCTGGTGGCGGCCACCAACCGGGAGCTGGGGCTGGCCGTGGAGCAGGGCACCTTCCGGCAGGATCTCCTCTACCGGCTGGACGTGCTCCGGATCCGCGTGCCGCCCCTGCGGGAGCGCCCGGGGGACATCCCGCTGCTGGTGGCGCATTTCCTCGGGCGCGCGGGCAGCAAGGCGACGCTGACCCCGGCGGCCCTGGCGGCCCTGGCGAGGCACCGCTGGCCGGGGAACGTCCGGGAGCTGGAGCACCTGATCCAGCGCCTCGCCGCCCTGGGGATTCCCCGGTTGGATCGGCCCCACCTCCCGCGGGAGCTGCGCGCCGCTGCGCCCCCGCGCCCCCGGGGCGAGGAGGACGAACGCCGCGAAGTCGAGCGCTCCCTCGCCGCCCACGGCGGCAACATCAGCCACGCCGCCCGCGCCCTGGGGCTGACCCGCCAGGGGCTGAAGAAACGCATGCTACGCCTGGGCTTGCGCGAACCTCCGGAACGGAAGACCTCCCCATGAGAACCTCCTTGCTTGCCGCCCTCCTGCTCCTGGCCCCCCTCGCCTGCGGGGCCGATCCGCCCGTGGTGTTCCCGATCAACGAGCCGCTCCCGGGGGACGACCCCTCCCTGTTCGGAGGCTCCGGCGGGGGCTCCGGGGAGGCCGGCGCCGCGGGCGCTCCGGGCTGCGACGGGAGCAACGCCGAGGGGGTCAAGGTCGCCCCCCTGGACCTGTACCGCTACCCTCCTTACGCCGCGGACGGCTGTGTGCTGCTCTACCTGGCGCCCACGGAGGGCGGGGCCGAACTGCGGCGGCGGGATCTGTCGACCGGAGCCGAGGAGACGCTGGCGCCGGCGTCGGAGAAGCCGCTCCGACCCGCGCTGGCGGGGGGCACGATGGCCTGGGAGGCGACGGAGGCGGGGCGCCAGGTGATCCGGGTGCGCAGGGACGGGGTGACGAGGACGGTGGAGGGCTCCTTCGCGCAGGCGACGGAGCCCCGGGCCGCGGAGGACGCGGTGGTGTTCACCGCCTGGGCGGGCCTGGATCCCTCCGCCGACACGGACGTGCTGCTCTACCGGGTGGACAGCGGCGCCCTGGAGATCGTGGCCGGCGGCCCCGGCCAGCAGCGCTTCGCGGACGTATCCTCGACGCACGTGGCCTTCAGCGACTTCGCGGAGGATCCGGACGGGACCTTCGACGACAACAGCAACGACCTCGCGGACATCGCGCTGCTGGATCGCAAGACGGGCGTCCTGTCGGCCCGGAGCCTGCCGGGCAAGCAGGCCTTCCCGCTGCTGGGCACGGCGGGTTCGGTGGTGTTCCTCTCCTGGCCCAAGGACCACCCGGAGCCCAAGCTGACGGCCTACGAGATCCTGGCGAGCGGGCTGGAGGAAGGCGCCGCGCCCCGGAGCCTCGGCAAGGTGGAGCAGGCGATCTCCCTCACCGCGCGCCCCAGCAGCCGGGACGGGGAGGTGCTCTGGGTCACCTACCAGGGCGGCAAGGCGGAGCTGCGGCGCGCGAGGGTGTCCGGAGAGGGGACCCCGGAGACGCTGGAGGTGGCCGGCTCCCCCACCCTCTTCGCCCCCGCAGCCGGGGGAGGCTACGCGCTCTCGGCGGCGCGCCCCTCGGACCAGCCGGACGCGCTGCCCACGCTGACGGTGCTGCCGAAGGGAGCGCCGTGATGGGTCGAGCGGCGTTGCTGGCGGCCTGCTTGCTGGTGCCGCTGCTGGCGGCGCTGCTGGCCTCGCGGGAGGCGCGGGGCTGGCTCCGGGGCACCGGGAGCATCCGGCAGACGCTCTCGAACGCGGGGGTGGGGGCGACGTTCCTGCTGAGCCAGGCGCTGCTCCGGGGGACCTTGCTGGGGGTCTACGCGGGGCTGGCGGCGCTGGTCCCCTGGAAGCTCCCGGATCGGGCCTGGTGGTCCTGGCTCCTGGCCTTCGTTCTTCTGGATTTTCTCTACTACGTGCAGCACCGGCTGGAGCACGGCGTCCCGCTGCTGTGGGCGATCCACGCGGTGCACCACCAGTCCCGCGACTACAACCTGTCCGTGTCGTTCCGGGTGGGGGCGCTGACCTCGCTCTCCACGCTGTTCTTCCACGGGTTCCTGGCGCTCGCCGGCGTCGACCTGGTGATGTACGCGGCGCTGGTCGCGGTCCACGGCGGGCTGCTGTTCCTGCTCCACGCGCGCACCCGCTTCACCCTGGGGCCCGGGCGCTTCTTCAACGCCCCCGTCTTCCACCGCATCCACCACGGGGCCGAGGCGATCTACATCGACAAGAACTTCGGCGGCGTCTTCCTGGTCTTCGACCGGATCTTCGGCACCTTCGCCCCCTTCACCGAGGAGCCCACCTACGGCGTCGTCGGCCAGCCTTCCCCCGCCGGCCCCCTCGCCGCCAACCTCGCCCCCTTCGCGTCCCTGCTCGCCTCCGTGCGCGCCCAGCAGACGCTCCGGGGAAAGCTGCTGGCGCTGCTCTGCCCCCGGTCGCCCTCTCCCTGACGGGGTCACTGGGCCTTGGGGATGCACTCGTTCTTGATGGATCCGCAGAAGGCGTCGGGGCCGCAGTCGTCAGGGAACCCCATGTCGCAGTCCGGATCGCGGATCCCGCAGACCTCGCAGTGGCAGAGCTTCCCGTCGCTGTAGGTGTTGCTCGGGCAGGTCCAGCCGGAGGGAGCCGGGGCGATCTCTCCGGCGCATTTGCCGCTGCTATCACAGGTCTGCTTGTAGCCGCAGCCGGTGAGCTTCAGGTGGATGTCGTTGCAGTCCGGGTCGTAGGCCCCGCAGTCGCAGTCGCAGGTACCGTTCGTCTTGCCCTCGGCGAACTTCGAGGGGTTGCAGGTCCAGGTCGCGGGCACCGCCAGCTCGGGGCCCTGGCAGGTCCCGTCCTGGCCGCAGGTCTGTCCCTTCTTGCACTTGGTCAGGTTGTAGGTCGGATACGGCAGGTCGCAGTCCGGATCGGGGGCCCCGCAGCCGCAGTCGCACACCGGCTTGGGCCCTCCGATGGCGTAGTAGGCGCTGCCGCAGACCCAGGAGGACGGCACCACCGCGATCTCCCCCTCGCACTTGCCCTCCTTGCTGCAGGTTTGCCCCTTGCCGCACCCCTTCACGTAAGAGAACGGGTCGTCGCAGTCCGGATCGTAGGCCCCGCAGTCGCAGTTGCACGCCGGGTACGAGCCGCCGGACTTGTACGTCGCCTCCCCGCAGGTCCAGCCAGGGACCGCGCCGGTTCCGCCGCTGCGCCCCTGGCGCCGTCGTCCACGGCCGACAGCCTGGTGATGATGCTCAACGACTGCGGGGCTAAGGTCTTCTTCCTGGACGAAGGCGTCGCGGCCCTGCTCGAGCCTGTGGCCGATCAGATCACCGCCAAGCGCGTGGCCCTCGACGGATCCTCGGCTGGGGTGGCCTTCCAGGACTGGCTGGCGGCCGAGGGCGCGACGCCCAAGCCCGTCGAGGTGGGGCCCAACGACCCGTTCAACATCATCTATTCCTCGGG
>CAZSDX010000574.1:0-4580 GCA_964605685.1 uncultured Polyangiaceae bacterium | reverse complement strand
GGCGACCATGGCCCGGTGGGCGGCCCAGAGCAGCGCCCCGAGGACCCGGGGGGCCAGCGCGGCCAGCGCGGCCTCGAGCTGGTCGTCGTCCATGCGCCGCTGGCGGGCGGGGAGGCGCACCAGGAGCGACCGATCGAGGAGGT
Source organism: uncultured Polyangiaceae bacterium (assembly GCA_964605685.1). Classification (GTDB taxonomy): domain Bacteria; phylum Myxococcota_A; class Polyangia; order Polyangiales; family Polyangiaceae; genus JANWXX01. The sequence goes on along the minus strand of CAZSDX010000574.1, from coordinate 4,437 downwards.
CCGCGCGGGTAGCCGCGTCGGTGATGCTGGTCAACAGCATGGGGCGGCAGCTCTCGAACACGTCGAGGTCGCGCCCCGCATACATCTTCCGGACCTCGAAGCCGTCGCCGGTCGAGAGCCTGCACAGGGCGTCCGACAGGTCCCCGTCGAGCGACGAGAGGTTGTCGAAGACGAGGACGTGGGCGTGCTCCGCGGAGATCGCCAGCGTGCGGAGGGCCTCGTTCCCCTTGGGAGGGAGGGTCTTCAGCTCGGGTTTTCGGGGGTCCACGAGGCGCCGCAGCGCCCGCGCCAGGGTGCTCTTGCCGGAGCCCTTCTCGCCGCGGAGGATGAGCAGCGGGTAGGGTCCGACGGGGCGCAGGCAGGCGAACAGCCAGGCGAGGATGGCGGCCCAGCTCCCGTCGTCGGCGATGTCGAGCAGCTCCCGCAGCTCGGCGAGTACCTGGGCGCTCTCCTCGTCGCTGGCAGCGATCTGCGGCGCGGGCATCGAAGAGGACCCGGACGGGCGAAACCACGGGATCGGATCGTCGACGGGCCCCACCTGGTCCCCTTCGGCGGTGACCTGCCAGGTGCCGCCCTGCCCCAGGTCCAGGAGCAGCCGGTCTGCGCTCCCCTGGAGGCGCACGGCGGCGGGGCGGACCTCGAGGTTCCGGGACGCGCGGATCCGGGTGGCGTCCTCGATGCTCGACTTGTTGAGCACCACCTGGAAGCGCCCCCAGAAGAGCCCCGCGATCACCTCCGTGTAGCGGGTGGACTCGCAGGCCAGCGCCTCCCCCTCGAAGGCCATGAACAGCCGACCGGTGGGGCTGCGGAAGAAGACCAGCTCGTCGAGCATCTTGACGAGGGCGACGCCCTTGTCTTCGCGGGGGGGCTTGGGGGCCGGGGTGGCGGCGGCGCGTCGAGCTCCACCCCCATCGCCGCTCCCGCCGCCGCCCGCGGCGGCTTCCGGGGCCTGGGCGCCATGGGGCTGGGGGGGGAGGCTCCAGACGTCGCGGGAGCCGGCGCTCTCCACGATCCGCAGATCCGGCACCGACCGGGGGCGGCTGGCGCCGGCTCGGAGCTGCCGCTGAATGGTGCCCCGGGTGCGTGGCTCGTCGGTCCAACGCTGGGCGCGAGCGACCCCGAGGAAGGCGTCGATCACCTCGCGCTCGCCGAGGACCCCGAGGTGCAGGAGCCCGCCTAGCGCGTAGCTCTCCCGGGCGAGGTCGTTGTTCCGGTCGCCGGCGGGGGAGCGGGCGAGGGTGTCGCAGGCCTTCTCGAGTGCCCGCTGGACGTAGCGCTCGACGTTGGAGCCCCGGGAGCGGAGCTGCGGCGAGGAAGCGGGCGCCGGGGGCGGGGGCGCGACGATGGGCTCTTCGATGGCGCGGCAGATTTCGTCTGCGTCGAGCAGTTCACCATCGAGGGCGATTCGGATGTATTCGCCCCCCGGGGGGGTGCCGGGGAAGAACCACAACCGGGACGCGTCGGAGGTCTTGACGTCGATGGAGTGCCCGGCCTCCTCGCAACGCCGCGCCACGCTGGCCCAGCCGTACTCCTGCTCCTCGGCGGTGATAGGGCGGTTCAGCGGCAGGATGACCCGGAACCGGGGGCTCCCGGGGCGGTGGCTGTAGGTGGTGTGGAGCAGCCCGAAATAGCCCTTCCAGAGCCCCAGGGCCTCCTCGATGGAGGTCCCAGGGTGGTCGCCGTGGGCCTCGTAATCGAGGCAGATCGCGGTGACGCCCTGGACGTGGGCCTTGTTGCGGCGGTCCCCGTCGAAGAAAGCGGGGCTCCACGCGCGGAGCGTGGCCTTGTTGGTGACGTTGCGCGGGGGGTTGGTGAACTCGGGGCGAGCGAACCAGTCCTCCCAGCTCGCCATGACCCGCTGCCCGCGGGGGTTGGTGGTGCCCTGCCAGAGGGTGAAGATCGGGAGGAGTTCAGCGGCAGCCATCACGACTCACCTCCCCTGCGGAGCCGTTCAACGGTGGTGAGCAGGTCCCAGAGGTCGGCCTTGACGGCCTCGGGGCCGTTGCAGTCCTCGCCGGTCCCGAGGTGGTGGATGCACGCGGAGAGGCGGGTCTCGATCTTGGCGAGTTCTTCTTCAACCCACCCCGTCACCCGCTCGAACGTCTGCTGGCTCCCCGCGTTGTAGACGGCCCCGTAGACGCCGCTCATGGGGTGGTGGGCCTCACAGTAGGTGTCGTCAGCGTCTCCGTAGCGCTCGATTTTGCCCCAGCAGGGTTGATCGGGGCGCTTTAGGACGCACGGCCTCCCCATCTCGTCGATGACACGCGGGCCATGGAGGCGTGGCGGCTCCCGTAGGTACCCGTTCCCCTCCCTTTCTTCCCAGTGCCCCTCGCAGAACCGGTCGCCATCGACGCTGTAGCGCTTGACCTCCCCCCAGCAGGGTTCGTCCACGTGGCCCCAGTGGCGCCCGTCGCATTCGTCCGTCGGGATGCCAATCTCGTCTAGGTTCTTGATCACGGGGTCGCCTCCTTCCTCTCGTCGCGGGCCACCGCGCGAGCGGCGGCCATGCGGGGGTGACCCGAGGAGCACCACGCGACCTCGCATCCGCTCTCGATGGATGCGAGGTGAATGCGGTCCGCCAGCGCTGCAAACCCCTCGTGACCGGAGTAGACCTGATGGTCGGAGCGAGGCACCGCGGCCTTGAGGTTGGTGTAGACGACGGTGCCCGTGTGGCGGTTCTTCTGGAGCCTCTCCAGCGCCGTCAGAATGGCTCGCGCCACCGTCTGGTTGGGCGTTGGCTCCGCGGGCACGTAGCGCGCGACCTCCTTGCACCGCCCGTTCTCGTCGTAGGCGTGGAACACCACGCGGGCCTGTTGGTCGCCCCGTTCCTGGCAGATGGCGACGTAGACCTCGGCGATCACGAGCGCACCTCCGGACGGGCGTCGATGTGCCCCTCGTGGGGCAGGCCTGCCGCAGCACGAGCGGCCCGGAGCGCCTGGACGGCGTCGCGGATCTGCTCGAACGTGCCCAGCTTGCGGCGCTTCAGGATGGCGGTGAACGTCCAGATCATGCTGCCCTCCCGGTGAGCGCGATCAGCCCGGCGCTCGCGGCCTGGGCGCAGGTGCGGGGCTCGTGCTCGACGGCGCCGCAGTGCCCGCAGAGGGCCTGCCAGCGGCGAGGATCGAAGAGCCCAACGCCCTTGGCGGGGACACGGCGCCCCCGGGCGACGACGGCGCCGCTCTCCTCCTGGAGGTAGTGGGCCCGCATCGTGGCGAGCGCTTCTTCCTGGGCGCGCTTCGGGGAGGAGCCGCTGGCGCGGTAGTGGGCGAGCCACATCGACCACTTGTCGTGGAGTTCCACGGGGATCTCGGCGGGGATGCTGGCCATCAGTGCACCCCTCCGCCGCTGTTGTCGTCGAAGAGCCCACCCTGCGAGAACAGCGCGGCCTCGTCGTCGGTGGCGAAGCGCCGCTCCGTCACGGCGCCGGTCAGCTCGCAGACCAGCTCCAGGACGTTGTCGCTGGCCCGGTAGCGCCAGTGGTGATCGAGCAGCTCGCTGCGCTTGCCCGCGGCGATGGCCTTGGTGAGCTGCTGCAGCTCGACGTCCATGGAGTCGGCGAGCTTCTTCGCGCGCTGGTGCTCCTTGTGGATGGGTAGCTCCTCGACCTCGATTTTCTTCTCCTTCTTCAGGTCCTTCTCGGCCTGGCGAGCCTGGACGAGCTGGTTGGTCAGCTCGACGGCGCGGTTCTTCAGGTCGGCGATCTGGGTCGGCGTCAGCTCCAGATCGACGTAGCGGGCAACGGGCTCACGGTCTGCCTTGCTCTTGGCCATGATCACTCCGCGGCCACGGGGGCCGCCTCCGTAGCAACGGGAGTCGGCTCCCAGTGGAATTTGCGGACCCGCAGCCCGGCCTCTTCGGCGAGGCGGGCGCGGTGGGCGGTGCCGCTCTTGGCGGCGGTGGCAGCCTCGAAGAAGGCCACGGCGTAGACGTTCCAACCTGCCCGCTGGGCGCGCACCGCGGCGGCCACCATCGCCTCGTCGCGGGTACGGCTGGTCGCCTTGAGGTTCTCGGAGCACCAGCGCCCCGGCCCCCTGCGGGAGTCGGTGCGGGTGCCGTCGGCGCGGTAGACGACGACAGGGATCCCGAGGTGGAGGGCGGAGGCCTCGCCCCAGACCTCCGGGCCCGGGGTGCCGCCGGTGAGCAGCACGGTGTCCCGGGCGCCCAGCAGCAGGTGGAGCACCCGCTCGTGGGCCCAGGAGTAGGACTCGGCGCGGTCCCCGAGGGAGCGCATGCCGGCGAGGAGGAGGAGGGCGCTCACGCGGCCCTCCGTGCCCAGTCAGGGCGCCTCACCAGGGGGGCCGTCTCCGTCCTGTCTCCGGAGAGCGAGCGCTGCACCAGCACCCCCACTGATCCTGCTAGGATCTGGAGTATCCTACCCCCCCGAGAGGATTTAGGTTCCGACGCCTCGCGGCGTGGGGGTTCAAGTCCCTCCTTGCG
>CAZSDX010000573.1:0-4587 GCA_964605685.1 uncultured Polyangiaceae bacterium | reverse complement strand
GGGCGCCCGGCTCCGGGCCGCCGACGCCCGCTTCTTCGTCATCGCCTCCCAGGGGAAGCTCGCCGAGCAGATCGAGGCCGGGCTCGACGTGGTGCGCCTGGCCGACGCCGCCGGGGACGTCCCCCTCGGCACCCGCGCCCGCTGCAACCTCGGCCACAGCTACAACTGCGTGGGCCGCCTCGAAGAGGCGCTGGTCGCCCTCTCCCAGGCTGCCTCCGACGCCGTCCGCTCCCGCACCCTCCCGCTCCAGGGTTTCGCCCTCCACAACCTCGGCCTCACCCTCGCCCGCCTCCGGCGCTTCGACGAGGCCATCGCCCACCAGCAACACGCCCGCGCCCTGGCGGAGCAGATGGGCCACGAGCGCCTGCGCGTCTCCTCCCTCCAGTACGAGGCCCTCACCTTCGCCTGGAGCGGCCGCCCCGACCTGGCCCTCCCGCTCGCCAAGGAGGCCTGCCGCGCCGCCGCCCAGCAGCCCTCCCAGCGGATCCTCGCCCTCCGGGTCCTCGCCTTCGTCCAGCAGCTCCGCGGCGCCCGCGAGGCCGCCATGGAGCTCCTCGGCGAGCCCGGCGTGCTCCCCGAGGGCGGCGACCCGGAGTGGAGCGTCCTCGCCAGGCTCACCCACATCGAGGCGCTCCTCGCCCTCGGCGAGCGCCCCCAGGCCCGCGGGCTGCTCCGCCAGGCGGTCATCTCGCTCCTGGAGGCGGCCCACTCCCTCCCGGAGGCCTACCGCCAGGGCTTCCTGGAGCACCTCGACGAGAACCGCCGCACCCTCGAGCTCGCCCGCCAGCTCGGCGTCTCCTGAGCCATTTGTTCCTGGCCTTTGCCCCCGGCTCCGGCGACCCTAGCCGGGCTCGGGGCATCTCTCTTCTCGATCCTCCATGGCCCTCCTGATCCGCCTCCTCCGCGCCAGCATCCTGTTCGGCGTCATCCTGTCGAGCTACCTGCTCCACTACGGGCTGTCGTGGTTGCTCGGCCACCAGGAGCGCCAGCGGGGCAGGTGGGTAGAGGTGGACCCTCCCTGGCTGGACGAGCGCTGGCGGGGTCTCCACGTCGCCAACGCCCGCAGGCTCTACCAGGGGATGATCCGGCTGAGGGGGGTGTTCATCAAGCTGGGGCAGGTGCTCTCGCTGACCGGGGGCTTCTTGCCCAGGGCCTACACCCGGGAGCTGGAGGCGCTCCAGGATCAGGTGCCGCCGCGGCCCTTCGAGGAGCTGGAGGCGGCCTTCGTCGAGTCGCTGGGGAAGCCGCCCTCGGCCTTCTTCGAGAAGATCGAGCGGGAGCCGCTGGCGGCGGCGAGCCTGGGGCAGGTGCACGTGGCCTACCTGCCCGGGGGCAAGAAGGTGGCGGTGAAGGTGCTGTACCCGGGTATCCGGGACATCATCCGGGTGGACATGCGGGTGGTGGGCTGGGCGCTGCGGGTCTACAAGTGGTTCTTCCCGATGAACGGCATCGAGCGGGTGCATGCGGCGCTGCTCGACCTGCTGCGGCGAGAGACCGACTACCTCCACGAGGCCGCCTGCATGGAGCGCATGGAGAAGAACTTCGCGGACGAGCCGGACATCGTGTTTCCGGCGCCGGTCCACGAGGTGACGTCCCGCGATGTGCTCACCATGACGTTCATGGAGGGCTTCAAGATCACCCGCAAGGACGAGATGATCCGCCAGGGGATCGAGCCCTCCGTGGTGGCCACGCGGCTGGTGCAGTCCTTCTACAAGCAGCTCTTCGTCGACCGCTTCTTCCACGCGGACCCGCACCCGGGGAACTTCCTCGTCCAGGCGCACCCCGACGGCCCCCGCATCGTGGTCCTCGACTTCGGGGCCATCAGCGAGGCCGGTGACGAGCTGATCGACGGCGCCTTCGACATCCTGCAGGCCACCATGACCCACGACAACGACGCGCTGCTCCGGGGCATCGAGCGCATGGGCTTCGTCGCGCGGGACGGCAACCGCGCCCTGCTGGAGCAGACCATCACCCTCTACTTCCAGCGGCTGCTCAAGATCCAGGATCGCACCCCCGCCGCCCTCATGAAGGCCCGCCGCGAGGACCTGGAAAAACTGGTCGACCCGGAGATGGAGCGGGCCGAGCTCCGGGAGCTGATGCGCTCCTTCGACTACCCGGAGGGCTGGTTCTACGTCGAGCGCGCCAGCGTCATGATGTTCTGGCTGGTCGCCCAGATCGATCCCACCCTCGATACCCTCCCCGTCGGCATGGGCTACGTGCTCCCCAAGGTGATGATGCGCCAGTTCGAGCGCGCCGCCGCCCAGCAAGCCGCCGCTCCGGAGCCCGAGCCCGAGCCCGAGCCCGCAGGCGAGGTCCGCGCCGTCTCCTCTCCTTCCCTCGTCGGCTGACCCCCCAGGCTCAGGGTGCTATCCTGGCGAGGTATGAGCCGCCTGCACCGCTCCGCCTTCCCCATCGATCCGGAGGATCCCCGGGCGCCCTCCGTTGACCAGTGGGACGCCCTCTCTCCCGAGGAGCGCGCTGCTGTCCTCGACGAGCTTCCCTCCGAATTTCCCGTGGACGAGGCCCACCCCCCGGAAGGCGACGAGCACCGCCGCGCCAAGGAGATGGCCACCGACGCCCTCTCCTCCTTCTTCGAGCGCACCGGGCGCCGCATCTACGTCTCTGCCGAGCTTCCCGTTTACTACCCCGGCGAGCGCATGTTCGCCCCCGATGTCCTCGCCGTCGCCGACGTCGAGGTTCGCCCCCGCAAGCACTGGACCGCGTCCCACGAGGGCAAGGGGCTGGACTTCGTGCTGGAGATCCTTGTCTCCGGGCGGCGCCGCAAGGATCTGGTGGAGAACCCGGCGCGCTACGCTCGCCTCGGGATCCCCGAGTACTTCGTGCTGGACCTGGGCAAGCAGATGCTCTGGGGCTGGAGGTTGCAGCCCGGTGAGAGCACCTACCACTCGGTGCTCCCGGTGCGCGGAATGCTGCCGTCGCGGGTGCTGGGGCTGGAGCTGAGCCTGGAAAACGGTCGCTTGCGCTTCCACTTCGGGCCAGCGTCGGTGCCCCAGTCCCACGAGCTGATCGAGCGCCTGGAGCGGGCCGTGACGGAGCAGACGCAGAAGCGGAACGAGGAGGCGCGTGCGCTCCAGGAAGCACTGGAGCAGGCCGAGGCGCAGCTGGCCGAGGAGGCCAGGCTCCGCGCCGAGGAGGCCAGGCTCCGCGCCGAGGAGGCCAGGCTCCGCGCCGAGGCCGAGAAGCGCGCCGCCCGGGAGCAAGAACGAGCGGACCAGGAGAAGGAGAAGCGCGTCGGCGCCGAGGAACGGCTGGTGGAGGCCCTCGCCGAGATCGAGCGGCTGCGGCGCGAGCGAACCCCCCAGGGATGAGCCATCCAACCCCTGGCCATCGTGCCTCGCCAGGGTGCATCCAGCGGGGCTCTGAGGTTCGTCTTCTCCGAGAACCCCTTACTTGCCCTACGCGCTGCGCAGGAAGTGGTGGTTACAGGTCTGCGCAGCAGCGGAAGCCCGCTTCGTAGAGCGAGCCCGTTGACAATCGATTGCACTGATAAGATGTATCTGGCACACCCTTGCCGCCTCGGGCAACTATATGTCCAGATCCAGGCGTATCGATGTCGACATCTTCCATCTCCGCGACCCCCCCGGAAAGGTTGAGGATCTGGTCGAATGGCTGTTCTTGACCATGGCAAGTATTCGCGAAATCCTCCACCGACGTGATGCTGTCCGCACATTTCGATGCGTCGGCCTTGTCTCCGTAGGCAAACTTCGTCTTCCCCCCCTGTGTGCAGGCATTGTACCACTGAGAAACCTCGGGATCCAACTGAGCCTTCGGTTCGTTTCCCTCCTTGACGCGCGGCAACGGTCCGCCTCCAATCTTCCCACACAGACGCTTCCCTACCCACAAGCAATAGGCCCGAGCGTCGCACAGATCCAGGCACATCGCCGGGTGCTCCGGCATCTTCTCGGGGCTCCATGCATTTTCAGGACAAGCATTCTTCTTCGGTTCAGGATCCCCCACGGGATACAGGTTCGGCTGGTAGGTGTAGTTTTCCTTCTCGCACTGCGGACTTTGCCCCGAAAGGTCATCCCCCTTCGCCGCAAGGAACGCCGCGTACTGGGCCTGGGTGACCTCCGTCCTGTCCATGCAATAAGCGACACCCTTGGGCGAAAAGAGTTTGACCATCGCCGTCCCTTTCCCTTGAGGGCACTCCTTCGCTTCCGCTCCCGCGGAGCCCGCCTGGCCTGCTTCACCCCCGGCGCCACTCCTCCCGCCCTGACCCCCCTCCCCTCCCTGACCGCCCACCGACGCCCCTTGCCCACCTTTGGAGGAGGGATCTTGCTGGATGGTTTCCCGGGAGCAAGCCAGGAGCATCAACCCGACCCCAACACTTTGCAGTTTCCACCATCGACCCTGATTCATCTGGAAATCCTTTCGTTCACAACAGGACGGCTCGCGCCGTCACACCCGCGTTGATGGTGCTTGAACTTGTCGTAAAGTTGCTAGAAGAGCGAAGATAAACGACCTGCCCCGTATCGGACTTGTAGATCAGGATGTCTGCAAGACCATCCCCATCGGGTCTGTCCGCCATTGTTGATCAAGCGACCCGGCGCACCTCTCCCCGGGTTT
>CAZSDX010000572.1:0-4599 GCA_964605685.1 uncultured Polyangiaceae bacterium | reverse complement strand
TGCCCCCGGGGCCGCCCATGGCGTCCAGGGCGCTCCAGGTGGCGCAGCCTGCGGCCCTGGCCGCCGCCGTGAGCCCCTCGCCGATCGCCGCCAGCCTCGCCGGGAACTCGGCGCCGGCCCGGTCCATGGGGGTGATGACCAGGCAATCGGCCTCCGGCGCCGCCTTGCGCAGCCGCTCCAGGAGCCGGAGCGCGGATCGCTCGTAGTTCTCGGGCCTGGGCGCCGGATCGGAGGACTCGTTGGTCCCGAAGGCCAGCACCACGAGGTCCGGCTTGCGGCGGGCCACCTCGCCCTGCCAGGAGGTCTCCTCCCAGGCCAGGAACGTCCCGACCCGGGCGCCGTTGAGCCCCACCGTGTCCAGCACCAGCCCCGGCTTCTTCGCCTCGACCACCACCCCGAGGAGCTGGGGCCTCCCCCGGGTCGCCTTGAGCCGGATCCGGTGCGGCCCGGTGGTCTTCGCCGTGTGGTGCAGGATCGTCTGGCGCTCAGCGCTCGCCGGCAGGGGCTTTGCGGCCTCGTCGCCCACGTTCACCTCCAGCCCCGCGCCCTCCGGGATCCGGTAGGCGATGTCCCAGGTGTACTCGCCCCCGGCGGCGCCCCGGAGCTCCACCGTCGCCGAGGCCCCGGGCTCCTTGGGGGTGTGGCGCACGCCGCCGAGGCCCTGCACGCCGTCGTCGTAGCGCTTGAGCCGGGCGTAGTCGCCGGGCTCCGTCCGCCAGGAGCCGCCCACCTCGGTCCGCGCTTTTTCGTGGCGGTACTTCGCCCAGCCAGCGTGGACAAAGCCGGGCCCCCCGTCGCCGTAGCGACGCTGGAGGACGCGGCGGACCTCGCCGGTCCAGAGGTCCGCCGCAGTGTGGGAATCCCCCAGCCAGAGGATCCGGACCGGGGAGCGCCGCTGGCCGGACTCCAGCGCCGCTAGCGCCCCGTGGAAGCGCGCCAGAGGGGCGTCGGCAGCAGGGGGAGGTGCCGAGGAGAGGGCAGGGGGTGGCACGTGCTCCAGCTCCGGCGGGGCGGCGAGGGAGGAGGCCGGGGGAGCCGCGGCGGAGGCCAGGGCGGGGGCCGGAGGGGACAGCAGCTCGGCGGGGAGCGGCGGCGCGGAGGGGCGCTGCTGGGTGGCGGAGCAGGTGGCGACGACGAGGGAAGAGAACAGCAGGATGAGGGCGGTCTGGAGGGCCTCGCGGCGGCCAGCGGGGGGGTCAGGGGAGGTCATCCGCGTCGAGGTCGAGGGAAGGGCGCCCGTTGTCGGGAGGCGTCTCGACGAGGTAGCGGGCGCGGACGTAGGCGACGAGGTGCTCGACGTAGTCCTCGAAGGGAGGACAGACGAGGCCAGTGTCGGCGAGGAGCCGGTCCGTGTGGGTCGTGTCGAAGCAGACCGGCGTGAGGATGTGGTCGAGGAAGGCCCGGGGGCTGCGGACCAGGCGCGTGAGCCCCGGGGCGCGGAGCAGCGCCTGGGTGAAGGCGGTGGGAAGCGCCCCTCCGGCGCGGCGGCCGGTGGCCTGGGCGAACAGCTCGAAGACCCGGTCCGCCGGGAGGCAGCGGGGGTCCGCCAGGTGGAAGGTCTTGCCGATGGCCCGGTTGTCCCGCCCCAGCGCCAGCGCCGCCCGGACCACGTAGTCCACCGGGACCATGTGGAGCGGGTTGTCGCTCCGGGGCAGCGGGACGGCCATCTCCGGAGGTGTGCTCAGCGCCAGCAGCAGCGCCAGGTAGGGCCCGTCGAGCTGGTCCACCTCGCCGCTCTGCGAATCGCCGACGATCAGCGTCGGCCTCAGGATGAGCGCCGGCACCGAGCGCATCGCCGCCCTCACCAGCCGCTCGGCGGTGGCCTTGGTCTCCTCGAAGGGGTTGCGGAACCGTTGGTGCCTGTCCAGCTCCTCCTCCAGGATCTTCCCCGTGCGATCCCCGGCGACAAAGGCGGTCGAGTGGTGCACCAGCGCCTTGAGCCGGGGGCAGCTCCTCGCCAGCTCCAGCACCTCCAGCGTGCCCCGCACGTTGACCCGCCTCGCGCTCTCCAGGTCGGCGCCCGGGTGGGTGAGCTGCTCCATGTGGTGGATCCGATCCACCTCCTCGCACAACCGCCGGACCTCCGCCCCCGACAGCCCCAGGTCGATGGACGTCGCCGTCCCCTCCATCAGCTCGATGCGCGATCTTGTCTCCGGGGCCAGGGCCGCCGCGTGCTCCTGGGCGGCCTCGGCCTGCTCCGGCGGGACCAGGGCGTAGACGAAGGTTCCGGGGTGAGCGCGCAGGGCGAGGGCGGCGAGCTGCCGGGCTCCAAAGGCGGGGTAGCCGGTGATCAGCAGCACCTCGTCGTGACCGGGGCGGGGCATGCCCCCAGTGTGCGTCTCGCGGTCGCCCCCTGGCAATCCGGTTCAATCCATCGGCCGGATCTTCGCCAGCTCCCGCACCGCCGCCGGCGCCGCGTCCACCCGGAACCACCCCCCCTGCTCCCCCTTGCCAAACGCCACCACGATGGGCGCCGCCGGAGGCCGCGCCGACGGCGCCTTCGGCAGCATCCCCCCGAACAGACGCATCGGGAGCACCAGCAGCGCGAACGACGCCTCGCTCCCCAGCGCGCTCACCATCCCCTTCACCTCCTCCTCGCCCCGCAGCGTCCCCCCGCTCCCCTCCCGGAACTCCCGGAACGCCGCCTTCGCCTCCGGCGCGATCACGTAGGTGGCGGTCTCCTTGTCCAGGGCCCACCCGATCTCGAAGGTCTCGGTCCTCGTGTCTGTTCCCTTGTCCTTCTCTTTCTTCCCGCCCTTGTCCTTGCCCTTCTCTTTCTCCTTGCTGTCCCCCTTGTCCTCGTCCTGGACGCGCCTGGCTCGACCCGTGGCAGGGTCGATCTGGACCTTGGGTACCTGGCGTTCGGCGCGCACCAGGCCGCCGCGGACGCCTTCCAGGGGAGAAGGGGAGACGGCGCCGAGCTTGATGTCCCCGAGCCAGTGGCGCAGGGGCTCGGCGAGGGCGGGGACCTGGGTCAGGTCGAAGGTGGCGCGGATGCCCCGGTCGAGGGTGTCGGCGTCGGCGAGGGTGCTGCGGGCGAAGAGGACACGCTCGCCCTGGGCGATGCGGCCGCCGAGCAGGAGCTGGTCGCCGCGGCCCCTGGACCAGGAAGCGAGCACGTCCTGGATGCGCTTGCGGTCGGCGTCCTTGAGTTTGTCCGCGAGGACCTTCTCGATGGCCTCGGCCTGGTCGCGGGCTCCGCGCTCGCGGAGCTCCGGCGAGTCGACGAGGAGGAGGCCCACGCTGGCGCTCGCCGGGAGGTCGAGGAGCGCGGAGGCGTCGGCGGTGCGCATGGCGGCGAATTCCTGGGCGGCGGTGCCGTCGGGGGACCGGGGCTTGAGGGTCGCCTTGAGGTGGGCCCCGGCGTCGTCGAAGGTGAACTGGACGCGCCCCTCCGAGAGATCGGTCATCAGCGCCAGGATGCCCTGGAAGGTGGCGTCCGCCTTCTGGAGCGCCGCCCTGGGATCCCCGAAGGTAGGCGCGCTACCGCCGTGTTTTTCCCGCTGCTCCTGGTCGGATTTCTCCAGGCTCCGGCGCAGCTCTCCCCAGGCGACGCTCAGCCGGGTGCGGAGCGGACCTGCCAGCGCGTCGTGGTCGCTGGTGAGCAGCAGGTCTTCCTTCGGAGCGGGGCGGGTGCTGAGCGTCCGGGCGGCGTAGGGGCCCACCTTGAGCAGGCCATCCGGGGCGTAGGCCACCAGCAGGTAGTTCCCGGTCACCCCCAGGGAGGCGGCCAGCGCCGTTTGCCCCGGCCTCGGCTCCAGGAGCGTCACCCCCGAGGGGGCGTCCGGCCTGGCCGCGTAGCGGGCGTCCGGGCCGGAGGTCAGCGCCAGCTCCACCTGCTTCCCGTCCTTGACGTGGATGGCTAGCACCGGCGTCTCGCTGCTCCCGTCGGAGGTGGCGGCCCCCAGCGTGGGCACGTCCGCGTCGATCTGCTCCGCCACCGCCGGAGGCAGGCCCAGCATCGAGGCCACCAGCATCGGGTAGCTCGCCGGCATGAACTTGAGCGGTCCCCCGATCACGTCCCGGATCCGCGCCCAGGTCGCGCTCGGACGCGCCAGCACCAGCTCCGCCACCAGCCCCGCGGGCGCCGGCACGGGACCCAGCGCCTCGGCCTTGATCGTGCTTCCCTTGGGGGTCTCCTGCTTGCACCCGGGGGCCGAGGCCCCGAGCGCCACCGCGAGCGCCCCGCTCAGGAGCCAGCTCCCCGCCCGATGGCCCACGCCCCGGGCTTGCTTCCGCGAACCTTGCATGGGCCGAAGCTAGCGCACCCGGCCCCGGATGCCCATGCACCTCAGCGGAACTGCCTGCACTCGTTCTTGGGCCCCCGGGTGGCGCTCTCCACGCACCGGGCGAAGATGGCCTTGGCCTCCTTCATCTTGCCCATGCTCATCAGCGCGGTGCCCCAGTAGAGGTAGGCGTTGGCGTCCGTGGGGTCCGCGTCCACGGAGGCGGTCGCCTTCTCGATGGCCCCCTTGTAGCTCCCCTGCTCCAGCAGCCGGAGCGCCTGCTTGGTCAGCTCCCTGGCCTGCTCCGGGGACGCTGCCGTCGCCAGGGCGCTCGCCGCCGCCGGGGCGCTGGCGGGGGGAGGGGCCTCCGCCG
>CAZSDX010000571.1:0-4609 GCA_964605685.1 uncultured Polyangiaceae bacterium | reverse complement strand
GGGCGACGCGGGGCAAGGCGGCTCCGCTGGGGCCGGTGGCTCCGGGGGGAGCGGCGCCGGGGGGGGTGGGGCCGGAGGTTCCGGAGGTTCTGGAGGTTCCGGAGGGGGCGGGGGATGCACGGGGAAGGGGGGGAAGCTGGGGGACTCGACGCAGGCGGTGGCGGCGCCGGGGGGAGCGCGGAGCATCGTGGTGCACACGCCGCCGGGGTACGATCCGAAGAAGCCGAGCCCGGTGGTGCTGATGTTCCACGGGCTCTACGGGAGCCCGCAGGATCTGGGTCCGTTCACGAAGATGAACCCGAAGGCGGACGCCAGGGGGTTTCTGGTGGTGTACCCGGAGGGGGCAGGGAAGAGTTGGAACGCGGGGGCGTGCTGCGGGGACGCGGCGAGCCAGAAGGTGGATGATGTGGGGTTTGTGCGGGCGATCCTGGATCACCTGGAGGCGTCGTACTGCGTGGATCCGAAGCGTATCTTCGCCGCCGGGATGTCCAACGGGGGGATGATGTCGCACCGGCTGGCCTGCGAGCTGTCGGATCGGATCGCCGCGGTGGGGCCGGTGGCGGGGAACATCGCGTTCTCGCCGTGCAACCCCGGGAGGCCGGTGCCGGTGATGATGACCCACGGGACGTCGGATAGCATCGTGCCTTACGCGAACGACGGCTTCCAGGGGACGAAGAGCTCGCCCAAGACCTTCGAGGAGTGGTCCTCGCGGAACGGATGCACGGGGCAGCCCACGAAGGTGTACGAGAAGGGGGACGCGACCTGCGTGGAGCGCTCCTCGTGCGCGCAAGGGTCGGCGGTGCGCTTCTGCACCATCGCGGACGGGGGGCACCAGTGGCCCGGAGGTCTGGAGATCCCGCTGCTGGGCAAGACCTCGAACAACCTCGACACGAGCGCCGAGCTGCTCTCCTTCTTCGAGGCGCACCCGATGCCGTGACCGCGGTGGGTCGATCTCCTCTCCCGGGGAAGCCGCAGGGAGGTAGCATGGTCGCGCGATGCACCCGCAGGATACCCGGAGGTTCCGCCTGGCCGCGGAGCGGTTCAAGGCGTTCTTCGCCGAGCTGAACGCCACCTTCCTGGAGCGAGAGGACACGCTGACCCAGGTGGCCCTGGCGCTGCTGGGCCGAGAGCACGTGCTGATGACGGGTCCGCCCGGGACGGCGAAGAGCCAGATCGCCTCGGCGGTGCTGGGGCGCATCCTGGACGAGCGCACCGGGGCGCCCAGCGTCTTCGCCCGCCAGTTCACCGAGAGCACGGTGCAGACGGACCTGGTGGGGCCCATCGACTTCAAGACCCTGATGAACACGGGCCGCACCGAGCACTTCACCGACGAGGGTATGCTCGGGGCGGTCCACGCCTTCCTCGACGAGGTGCTGGACGGGCGCGACATGCTGCTTCGCTCCACGCTCAACGTACTCCACGAGCGCGAGCTCAAGCAGGGCACCCGCACCACCCGGGGCCAGCTTGAATGCGCCCTGATGACCAGCAACCGCTACCTCTCGGAGGTGCTGGAGGGCTCCCGGGAGACCCTGCTGGCCTTCGTGGACCGGGTGGCCTTCGTCAACTTCGTCCCCCGCGGCTTCGGGGACCCGAAATGCCTGACGGAGGTGCTCCAGCGGCAGGTCGCCGGCAAGAGGCCCCCGGCGCTCCGGGCGCCGCTCACCATCCAGGACCTGGACGAGCTCCAGGCCGCCGTCGATGGGGTCTTCGTCCCCGAGGCGATCTGCTCCTCCCTCGGGGCGCTGCTGGCCAGCCTGGACCGGGAGCTGTCCGCTGCCTACAAGGCGGACCCCAACTTCCTCCCCACCCGGTACCTCTCCACCCGCACCGCCGTGCGTACGGGGAAGATCCTCCGGGCGGTCTGTGTCTACCACAAGATCTTCTCCGAGCCGGAGCGGCCGCTCCAGGTGCGCCACGACGACCTCGCGCTGCTGCGGCTGACCCTCCTGCTCGCGGGGCCTCCCCGCTCGGTGATCGAGCACCTGATCCTCCACGAGACGGACCCTCGCGAGCGCCGCCAGCTCTCCATCCTCCGCACCGAGCGGGAGATCTTCGACCGCTGCCTCGCCCAGCTCCCGAAGACCGTCGTTCCGCCCCCTCTCCCCGCGGCCCGCGACGGAAAACTGGACGCCCTGGGCAAGCAGATCCGCGTCGCCTCCGAGACCGGCGACACCCGGGCGCTGCTGCGGGGGATCGGCGACCTGGTCAAGTTCGCCAACCGCGAGGACAGCTCCGAGCAGCTCTCCGACCTCCTTGACGACGCCGTCGCCCACCTCTTGCGCCTCGGACTCACCGGCGGGCTGGCTCCCCACGACGTCCCGGGGCAGACCCTCCACCAGCGCGTCCTGGAGCTCGCCACCCTCGCCGACGGCTTGGAGCGTGCCTCCAGCGGCGCCCGAGCCGTGGCGCGCTGGCTCCGGGGCCGCGCCGTCAAGATGCTGGACGAGACCCTCACCGGCTCCCAGACCTCCGTCGGCGCCACCCTTGCCCTCCTCTCCGAGAAGCACTCGGCCGCCCAGCTCTCCGACCGCGCCTCGTCGCTCCTCGACAACCTGGAGCAGAGCCTCCACCTGCGGGCCGATCTCTTCGCCCGGGGGGCCGAGGTCGAAGGCGACACCGGGGATCCAGGGCGTCTCCAGGGGGCCTTTGCGGAGGTGGAGGAGGAGCTGGTGCTGCTGTGGGACGGGGCGCTGCGGTTGCAGATGGGGGAGGCGCTGCACCCCTCGGCGGACAGGATGGGGGAGGTGCTCAAGCAGTTCTCCCGGTTCAGCGCCCGGCTCGACGCGGACAGCGAGCGGCTGCTGAGGCTGGGGGCGCCGGGGAGCCGGATGAAGGCGCGGGTACTGGGGCCCAGGCTGGGGCCGCTGGTGAGCGCGGTGCTGGGGCGGGTGGAGCAGGGAGAGCCCAAGGGGGTGCTGGGGAGGGTGGAGGCGCTGCTGGACGAGCTGAGGGCGAGCCGGATGAACGAGGCGCTGGCGCCCGCGGATCTGCTCTCGTGGTCGATGCGGGCGATCCTGGGGGCGGAGCGTGCGCCGAAGATCCCTGCGGCGCTGGATGCGGACAGCTACCGCCAGCTCCGGGCCGCGGAGCAGCGGCTGTCGATGCTGCTGATCGCGCTCCAGCTCGCGATGAAGATCGCCCCGCCCTCGCCGATGGCGGCAGCGACGCCGGTGGGGGTGGCGGAGCCGATCCTGGAGCTGGTGAGGGCGCTCCCGGTCGCGCAGCAGCAGGCCATCGTTTCCTCCGACCTGGCTCGGATCGAGCGTGCGCTGGGGTACCTGGAGCGGTGGTGGCGCGCCCTGTCGGCGGGGCTGACCTCGGCCCCGGAGCAGCAGGACGCCCAGCTCCGGGCCGTCGTCGCGTCCCGCTTCTTCGTGGTCACCCAGGACGAGGGGGCGCTGGCGCGCTTCGCCCTGGAGGCGCGGTTGCTGGCGGAGATGTTCCCGGAGTTTGTCTCGCGGATCGAGCCCCTGCGGGAGCAGGCCCAGCGCCTGGCCAGCGAGAGCCTGGCGGTGGCCCGGTCCCTGGCCCACGGGCGCTCGGAGGCGGCGTGGACAGGGATGCTGGTGGCCAAGAAGTTCTGAGCGATGTCCCTCGCCCGGCTCTCCGACCTCTCCCGGCGGATCGACCGCCTCTCCCTGGACCCGGACGCGGTCCGGGCCCCCCTGGTGCGCCTGGCCCGGCCCATCCTGAGCCGCCTCGGCTGGCAGCCGGTGCTCCGATCCGAGGCGACGCAGCTCCTGCTCGCGGCCCTTCCCGGCGCGACCGGGAGGCCCGAGGACGAGCCGCTGGCCGCCATGCTCCGCCTCGCCGCCGAGGAGCTGGAGGCCAACGTCGTCGCGGTCGAGCGCGCCACGGTCCTCCAGCGGCGCGTGCTCTTCTCCCACGCCGCCTGGCTCCGGCGCCTCCATGAGCTGCTGGTGCGCGCCTTCCGGCTCCACGAGGAGGAGGTGTCTGCCCAGGAGCGCCGTCTTCTTGCGGGCCTCGACCCGGTACGCTTCCTCCCGCCGCTGGCGGTGCGCGTTGATCCTGCCGCCGGCGACGCCCCGCCCGCCGCCCTCCCTGCGACCGCGGACGCCTCGCCCCTGGTCGAGCTCCAGCTTGCCCTCGTCGACCAGCTCGTCGAGGCCGCCCGCGCCGAAGGGGAGCTGCTGGAGCGCCGCCGTCGCCTCCTGGAAGGAGCCCGCCGCGCCCTCCTCGACGCCGCCACCGCCCTCCCCGGCCTTTGCACAACTCCACCCACCCAGCCTCTTCCACCACCAAACTCGGGCGCCGAATGCCTTCCCCGCGCCGGCTTCCGATTCACCGTCCGCAACGAAGGCACCGCACCCCTCATCACCTCTGGTCGTTCCGTCCGGATACCTGATTACCCAGCCCCTGCCCCCCAGCATCCCCATCGGAAGCGCCGAAAACTTCGTCCTCGCCCTTTCCACCGAGCAGGTGGGGATCTTCAGCGGGACGGTCTCCTTCGCCAGCAACGATCCCGAGCGAAACCCCTTCACCTTCACCGTCAGCGGCTCTGTCTCGCCGCCCCCCCCGACTCCAACACCCTCCCCAACCCCCAGCCCCTCGCCGTCCCCATCACCCACCCCCCACGGCCAACGCTGGA
>CAZSDX010000570.1:0-4610 GCA_964605685.1 uncultured Polyangiaceae bacterium | reverse complement strand
TGACCGCCGCGTTTGGTTTTGAGCGGGGCACCTTTGTTCCGCGCAGCATCCGGGGTGGACCGCGGGGGGTGGAAGATTCGGGGGGGTCCGTTTTCCCGTTCGGGGTAGAACCGACGTCCGAGGAGCAAGGCCCGGAGCCTCCACCTCGGCAAGATCCGGGGCTGGTGTTCAGCTCCCGAGAGAATACGCTGTTCCTCGTCAGCGGGACGACGGGAAACAGCTTCTCTCGGGATTTCTGGACTTACGAGCTGAGCACGGGGCGTTGGACGGAAATCCCGCTGCGTGGAGCTTCCCCGGAGAAACCGCTGGCGGTTACCTACCACGAACCCAGCCGATCCCTTTATGTGACGGACGAGATCAAGAAGGTTGGTCTTCGTCTAGGGCGGTTGCTCCGGATCGATCCCAACACCGGAACGACGGTTGTGCTGGGGTGGTGGCCTCGGTCCCAGACCTTTGACCGCCAGTTCTTGAGCGTGGGGCCCGAAGGAGAACTGGTGATCGGCGCCAGTTCGTCCAAGGGGAAGGGGCACCACGTCGTCGTGGTGTTCGAGGAGACCAACGGGCAGCTCAAGATCCGCTGGGGCCTTGCGGGGGCGGGTTCTCTGGACGGAGCACCCACCCTCACCCAAGAGGGACTCACTCGTCCCTTTGATTCTCCCGCGCTTCTCCCGAAGCGCTTTACGCCGACCTCTCAGCTTCCCAAGAAGGGCGGTCCGGTGCTGGGAGGTTGTTTCTGATGTCCCTGCGCTCCTTGCGCTCGGTTCTGGCGTGGACTCCTGTTCTTGCGCTGCTTTACCTCGCTTGCGGCAAGACGGAACCTTCACCAACCCAGACGGAATCAGGTGGCAACGCAGGGAGTGCAGGGAACGCAGGGAGCGGAGGAACGAAGCTGCCAGGCCAAGGGGGAAATTCGGGGTCCGCAGGGGCTGGACCATCAGGTGGGCAAGGAGGGCTATCCGGGAAGGGAGGGAGTGGACCTGCCGGGACGGGGGGACAGGCGGCGACAGGAGGACAGGGAAACGCTACGCCCGAATGGAAAGAGATCGGAAAAATACAAGGATATCCGATTCTCCAATTGCAAAATCCATCGGATTTCCAGGCCTTTGAATGGAAGCCCTGTGACTGGACAAGTATGCCGGGGTGCGAACAAGCGTTCGTTGATGAAGAATTTCTAAATTGGAAATCTAAAAACACAATCTTCGTAAGTGTGCACGACGACGGAGAAAAGACGCGAGGAATCCTACTCAGTTTTCGTAACGAAGAACTAATCGTGGCCCTCGTGGGCGAAAACGGCAATATCGAGGACGCCTTCAAGAACCAAAACGAAGATCTTTTCTTCACGATATCCAGTATCCACGGAACCAATTACGGGATTAACGCAAGACAAAAGAATAAAACAAATTCTGGAGCCATTGTCGGAAAAGTAGGAAAACAACTTCATCTGTTTGATTGGGATAATTCTGGGTTGTTTAAAGGTTCCATCATCGTATGGGCTGTTCTCGGCAAATCTTATTTTGCGACACAATGGATGTCATTGGGCATCCAGTCTTATTCGTTGACGGGACAAAATCAAACACGACTCGTAGAAGTTGAAAAGCTCAATCCAGATGCTCTTGGCATCCAAGATTTGATCTCCGCAGACGATTATTTCCTTTATACAACCTACAATTATACAATCTATTCAACACCGCAAACGATGATTTCCAACGGGAAAGATCCAGGGATTCCCTATACAACACCTCCTCCAGGGGCTGCGGACGGGAGCATCGAATACGCAAACTCCCATGTCGCTTGGCTTCGTGGGTTTGGTCAAAAGGCTACAAACGATTACGAAAAGGTCGAACTCTGGGCCTCGGAATTCTCTCCTGATCCTGCTCAACTGAAACCTTACAAAGTTTCCTCGATCACAGGTGGGCAGGTATCTACTGCAAACTGGGCCATGCACGGCGGGTGGGGTCGTTTGGCTTACCAAGAGTACGATCTCAGCCCGTCAGGCCAATTTACCAACATCCGCGTTCGTATTTTCGACCTAAAAACGCTGGAAAAGCGTGACATTCCTCTTCCTCTTGGAGAACGAGCTCGATTCATCCACGGCGTGACCAGGAGCCACGTCTGGTTTGTCACGGATGGCTTCGATAACGCACCTCGCCAGCTTTACCGGTGGAAGATCGACAGCGTTCCTGTCGTTCCGTGAGGGCGAAGATGCGTCTCTGGTACTCCCCTGCACTTCTTCTGCTTCTCTGCTCGTGTACGATGCCTATCCAGACGAGCACCCAGGTTCGTACTGTACAGACGACGGACCTGGGCGTGGTCAAGCATCCAGCCATGGACCTGCTTGCCTCGAACGTGTCCGTTCAAGGAAAGATGTTCTCGTGGATGTCGTCCGCCTTCAAGCCTGCGCCCGGGTCTCCCTGGAGCGCAAGGAGATCGTAAAAAACACAAAGAGAAGCCTTGCTTCAGCAAGGACAGCCGTCGAACTGACAGCCCTAGGAGCGGGGCTAGCTCTTATCTATTCCGGAATTCAGCTAGAGGAGCGCACGGGAGGCCCGGGTGTCACGCCAGCGTTCATCCTGTATGGTGCCATCGGGGCCCTGGCGAGTTTGATCGTCTTCGCCGTCGACAACGCGAGGACGTTCGAAAAAACAGAGCGAGGAAATCTGTTCATCCAGCACACAGCTCCCCCCTTCGTCTGCGAGCATAAGCCGGAAAGAGAAGCAGACGTATTGCTTCGCTTTTCGGATGGAAACAGCCTCCGGGAGACCACCGGACTCGATGGACGATCCATCTTCCCCGTAGATCGTATCCATCCCCTCCTCCAGAGGAACCAGGGACGCTTCCGTCCGTGGATCAACGGGCAACCCCATCCGGAGGTGACCCTGCCCTCTGACGCTCTGGCGCGCTGACGAAATCCCCCGACGAGGTCCGCTACAGCGTGTTAGCCGGCGAGCAGGCGGGTGAGGATCGCGTTGACCAGGGCGGGGCTGGCGCTGCCCTTGGTCTCCTTCATCACCGCGCCCACGAAGAAGCCGAGGAGCCCGGTCTTTCCGCCGCGGTAGGCGGCCACCTGCTTCGGGTTGGCGTCGAGGATGGCCCGGCAGAGGGCCTCCAGCGCGGCCTCGTCCCGGAGGACCGCCATGCCCTTATCCTTGACCACCTGCTCCGGGGAGGCGTCGGTGCCGACCAGAGCGGCGTACACCTCCTTGGCTTGCTTGCCGCTGATGGTGCCGTCGTCCACCAGCCGGAGCAGCTCCGCGACCTGGCGCGGCGCCACCGGGAACGAGGCGTCGAGCCCCCGGAGCGTGGTGCCCGCCAGCACCTCCGCCTGGATGAAGTTGGCGACCTTGCTGGCATCCCCGCCGAGGAGGGCGAGGGTTTCCTCGAAGAAGGCGGCGACGCGGGGGTGCGCCGTGAGCACACCGGCAGCGTAGGGGGTCAACCCCAGGGAGCGACGGTAGCGCTCACGCTTGACCTCGGGTAGCTCCGGCAGCGCGGCGCGCGCAGCCTCGATGGCCTGGGCGGACAGGCGCAGCGGGGGGAGATCCGGGTCGGGAAAGTAGCGATAATCCTCCGCTTCCTCCTTGGAACGCAGCGAGAAGGTGCGCCCCTCGCGCTCGTTCCAGCCGCGGGTCTCCTGGCGCACGGAGCCGCCGGAGGCGATGACCTGCTCCTGCCGCATCGCCTCGTACTCGATGGCCCGCTGGACAAAGCGGAAGGAGTTGACGTTCTTGATCTCGCAGCGGGTCCCGAGGGTCGTCGAGCCCCGGGGCCGGATGGAGACGTTGGCGTCGCAGCGGAAGCTCCCTTCCTCCAGGTTGCCGTCGTTGACACCCAGAAAGATCAGCACATCCCGGAGCGCCTTGAGGTAGAGCGCCGCCTCGGCCCCGGAGCGCAGGTCCGGCGCGCTGACGATCTCGATGAGAGGGGTACCGGCGCGGTTCAGGTCGACGATGGAGTCTCCGCCGTGGCCGTGGAGGTTCTTGCCCGCGTCCTCCTCCATGTGGATCCGCTGGATCTGCACCGAGCGGACCTCGCCGCTCTCCAGCTCGATGGCGAGGCTCCCTCCGGTGGCCAGGGGGCGGTCGTACTGGCTGATCTGGTAGCCCTTGGGGAGATCCGGGTAGAGGTAATTTTTCCGCGCGAAGATGCTGGTCTCGTGCACCGTCAGCCCCAGCGCCAGGGCGGCGTGGACGGCCAGCTCCACGGCCCGCTGGTTGAGCACCGGCAGGGCCCCCGGAAGCCCCAGGCACACCGGGCAGACATGGACGTTCGGCGGGGCCCCAAAGGAGGTCGCGCATCCGCAGAACAGCTTGCTGCGGGTCAGGAGCTGGGCGTGGACTTCGAGGCCGATGACGGCTTCGTAGGCGGTCATGGCGCCGGTTTACCACAGCCAGTACCCAGGACACCGCAGCAAGAGCGGAGGTAACCCCCGCCGGTGACGTAGTTCATCCGGGGGCAGGGGTGGTCACCTTGGCCGGTGACCGGGCGCCGTCGTATACCGGCTCGCCATGAGCCTCCCCCCCAGCGTCGATCCCCTCGACGAGGCGGAGCGACTGCTGCCCCTCTTCCCCGAGACCGCCCTCGCGCTGCTCCACGACGCCGCCCGCTGCGGT
>CAZSDX010000569.1:0-4622 GCA_964605685.1 uncultured Polyangiaceae bacterium | reverse complement strand
GCACCCGCCCGCGCAGGTGCGCGGCGCCGCCGAGCGAGCCCTGGCCCGGGTGGGGACGAGCCCCATCGAGCTGGCGGTGCGCCACACCTTCTCCAGCTCCACCGTGCTGCTCCGGGGGCTGGTGGATCAGCTCTTCGCCGCCCTCCGGCGCCTCACCCGGGGGGCGAGCCGCGAGCAGGTCGCCGAGGCCGTCCGCTCGGTGGAGGAGCAGCCGAGCCCGGAATTTACCCAGGTCAAATCCCAGGTCCAGGAGGGGCTCCGGGGCGTCCCGGCGGCGCATTTCGAGCGGCTGGAGGCGGCCACCTTCGAGGAGCTGGGCCAGGCCCCCACCGCGGAGAAGACATGAGCGGCAAAAACGCTTCCCCGATCCTCCCGGCCAACCCGGTGCTGCTGCTGGCCAAGCAGGCCCTCGGGATCAAGCCGCTGGTCATCTCTCCCAAGCGCAAGTACCTGGCGCTGCTCCTCGCGGGCATCGTCGATGTGATCCAGTTCACGGTGCTTGCTCCCTCCACCGGGGCGGGCGCGATGTCCCCGGTCCAGTGGGGGGTCGACATCGCCACCACGATCCTTCTGGTGGCCATCCTGGGCTGGAACTGGCGCCTCCTGGCGGCGTTTGTCTTCGAGCTGATCCCGGCGGTGGCGCTGTTCCCCACCTGGTCGGCGCTGATCCTCACCATCACCGCCCTCGCCCCCGGCGAGGAGAAGGACAGCGAGGCGCCTGCGCCCGCGGCGACGGCGGGGTCACCTCCTTCGCCCGAGCTCCCCTCGGCCATGCCCCCGCCGGGTTTCGTCGCGGCCCCTCCCGGGCTTGCGGCCCCCCCGGCCCCCGCCGGAGAGCCCGAGAAGTTCCCCGGCGTCTATCACCAGCGCAAGCGGGCGGACTGATCAGCCGCCGGGGCTCGCGATGAACCGCTCGTAGCGCCGTCGCTCCCGGTAGCGCTTCACCACGATGCCCCCCAGCAGCGACGCCAGCCCGACGGCGCCGAGCCCCGCGCCGATCATGGCGCCGCCGTCCACGTTCTGATCCAGCGCCTGCGGGTCGAGGGAGATCCTCACCAGCCCGTAGAGCGCCATCCCCGCGAGGGAGCCGCAGCAGAGGCCCATCCAGATCATCGGGAGCAGCATGCTGAGCTTGTTCAAGGACTGGGTCTCCATGGCCTCCGGGGGGCACAGATCCAGCGGGGGCCACGGGGAGAGACCCAGCATGGATTTCAGCGCGACGGCGGCGTCGTAGTGGGCCATCAGCCCGCTCCTCGGGAGGGTGGTCAGCGGTGCGGAGCGTCCTCCCCGGTAGACCAGGTCGAGGGTGGCCCCCCAGATGGCCGGGGTCTTCGGGGCGGGCGCCCGGACCTGATGCCACCTCACCGCCACGTCGCTCACCTCCGCGACCGGGAGCGAGCGCGCCGGTAGCCTGGGCCCCCAGCGCCCGAATTCCCGCACCTGCACCTCCCCCCGGCTCACCCGGAGCGCGAACGGTCGCCAGCGCTGCAGGGCGTCCGCCACCAGCAGGACGCCCGCGAGGTACAGCGCCAGGGCGGCGAGGAAGAGCCAGCGGAGATCCCCGCTGTCGTGGCGGAAGCGCTGGCGCTTGCCCTCGCGTAGCTCCTTGAGCTGCTGCACCTGCTCCTGGGCCTCCGCGACAGGGATCCGGTCCAGCGACAGGCGTCTTCCGTCGGTGAGCAGCAGGACGGCCCGGGCGTGCTCGCGCCCGGATCGATCCTTGTAGCCCCCCTGGAGCTCTACCTCGCGGATCTGGACGCGCTCCGCCGCCCGCTTCGGGCGCCGCCAGGAGGCCGAATCGACCACGCAAGAGGACGGATCGCAGTCGATCTGGAGCCGCACGTCGGCCATGCCCCCGGCGACGTAGGCGAGGAACCAGAGCAGCGGAGCGAGGCCCAGCTTCCACAGGTCGAGGGGGAAGGGACCGTAGCGGACGTCGCCTTCCGCGAAGGAGGGAGCCTGGCGGTACACGAGGTGACGCTACCAGCGGCCGCGGAGATGGCCAGCAGATGCGTTATACAGGGGCCGTGATGCGCGCGCTCTCTGCTGCCTCGCTGGCCCTGCTCTTCGCGGGGTGCCGCGCCGCGGTCCCCTCCTCGCCTGGCGCGGGGGAGGCCCCCCCGCTGGCTCGTTACCTGGATCTTCCCCGGGCCACCGCGCCCTCGCTGACGCCGGACGGGCGGCGAGTCGCCTTCCTTTCGGATTTGCCCGGGCTCCCGCAGCCTTACTCGCTGGAGCTTCCGGCCCCCGGCGACCCCCCCGCGGGGCCCCGGGCGTTCGTCCGCCTGGCCTCCCTGCCTCACCGGACCCAGCTCGTCCGGTGGCTCGACGACGGCGGCAGCGCGCTTCTGGGCTACGACCGGGGCGGCAACGAGAACACCCAGTTTTCCGTGGTGGAGGCGCCGGGAGGTGGGCTGCGGCCCCTGACGGACCTCCCCACGATCCGCCACCTCTTCGGCGCCATCGATCCCGGGAAGAGGCGCCTGGCGTACAGCTCCAACGAGCGCAACGGGCGCGATTTTGACGTGATGATCCGCGACCTGGCCGGCGGGGAGGCGAGGACGCTCCACAGGAGCCAGGGGCACCTGGAGCCGCGGGCGTTCTCCGCCGACGGCGGCGCGCTGTTGCTGGTGGAGAAGCGCTCCAGCTCCGACGAGTCGCTCCACCTGCTCTCCGTGCCTCCCCAGGGGCAAGGGTCGCTTTCTACCCTGACCTTCAACAAGACCCCGGCCCGGCACCAGGACGCCTGCTTTCTGGGGCCGCTGGTGCTCGTCCTCTCGGACCACGAGCGGGAGTACCTGTCGCTGTTCTTCCACAACGCGCTCTTCCCGCCGGGGCCGCCTGTCCCTCTGCTGACGGAGCGCGGCGACCTCGACCTGCTGGCCTGCTCGCCCTCCGGGGATCGCTTTGCCGTCGCCCTCAACGTCGACGGGCGTCACGAGCTACGTGTCTACAAGATCGCTCGCGCCGCAGACGGTCAGCAGGTCCCGATCGCGCCGTTCCCGAGTACGCCGCTGCCGGGCCAGGGGCTCCCCTTTCCCCCCGGGCTCTTCCAGGGGGCAGCCTTCGCGCTCCCTCCGGAGCAGGCGCTCCTGGCGGTCCACGGGCGCTCGGCGCTGGTCGCTCCGCCCGCCCATGCGCTGCCGCCGGGGGTGATCCGGGCGCTGGAATTCTCGAAGGACGGCTCCACCCTGGCGGTGCAGCTTGGGCGCTCCACGGAGCCCGATCAGCTCTGGACGGTGCAGGTCGACAGCGGCGCCACGGCGCAGCGGACGTCGCCCGGAGAGCTGCTGGACGGGCTCCCGCCCCGGGTGGAGCCGGAGCTGGTGCAGGTGCCGAGCTTCGACGGGCTGTCGGTGCCGGTGTTCCTGTACCGGCCGCCGGGGCCGGAGGTCGGGCGGAAGGTCCCGGTGGTGGTGTGGGTCCACGGGGGCCCCGAGGCGCAGTTTCAGCCCTCGTTCAGCCCGGTGATCCAGGCGCTGGTGGCCCGGGGGATCGCGGTCGCGGCGCCGAACGTCCGCGGGTCGACGGGCTACGGGAAGCGCTATGGCCACCTGGACGATGTGGAGAAGCGAGAGGATAGCGTTCGGGATCTGGCGGAGGTCAACCGGTGGCTCCGCGGCCGCCCCGGGTTCGACGGCGATCGGATCGCCGTGATGGGGGGGAGCTACGGGGGCTACATGGTGCTGGCGGCGCTGGCCCTGGATCCGGAGCTGTGGGCCGCCGGAGTGGACGTGGTGGGGATAGCGAACTTCCGGACCTTTCTGGAGCGGACCGCTCCCTACCGTCGGGCCCAGCGGGAGGCGGAGTACGGCAGTCTGGAGCGCGACGGTGCCCTGCTCGATCGTCTCTCGCCCATCCACCGGGTCGACCGTATCCGGGCGCCGCTGTTGGTGATCCACGGCGCCAACGATCCGCGGGTTCCGGTGGCCGAGGCGGAGCAGATTGTTTCCGCCCTGGAGCAGCGCAAGCAGGAGGTTGTCTACCTGCGCTTCGACGACGAGGGGCACGGGTTGAGCCGCCGGGAGAACCAGCTCGCTGCATACTCCAGGGTGCTCGATTTTTTCCAGAAAAACCTGAAACCGTGATCGTTTTGAGGTCGAAACCGCTGGGGGCTTGCGCGACCGAAAAAGGCGTGTGATAGTTGGGTTCGCTCACGTTTCTGGCACACGGCTTCGCTGCTCTCTCTTTCCAGGGGACCGATTGCTGCTCCGGTAACGCGGTGGGCTGTCCCACCAGATCCCCGACCCACGGCCCTTCGGTGATCCCTTCTGAGTACAAGGCGCCCAGCGCGCGTCGGCCGAGAGAGAACAGACACCATGAATACTCGCCTCTACGTCGGAAACCTGTCCTTCCACACCACCGAAGAGACCCTCCAGCAGCAGTTCTCCCAGTTCGGCGCCATCGCGGAGGTCAAGCTCATGCTCGACCGTGAAACCGGCCAGTCCCGCGGGTTCGCCTTTGTTTCGATGGCCGACGCTGACGGCGCCCGCAAGGCCATCGCCGAGATGAACGGCGCGGTGGTCGACGGCCGCCCCCTTCGCGTCAACGAGGCCGAGGAGCGCCGTGAGCGCACCGGCGGCGGTGGCGGCTTCGGCGGCGGTGGTCGTGGCGGTGGGGGG
>CAZSDX010000568.1:0-4626 GCA_964605685.1 uncultured Polyangiaceae bacterium | reverse complement strand
TTCTTCGCCGCGCAGGAGCAGGACGCGATCCGGCGCGGCGACCCGGCGCAGGCCGCCCGCTGGAGCCCGCTGGCGCGGCGCACCCTCGGCACCGGCCCCTTCGCCCCAGCGCCCCCGGAGAGCAACGACGCCGGGCTGTGGGTGCAGCTCGCCGCGGCGCTCTCCTTCGCCCTCCTCGCCTGCGCGGCGATCAAATCGCTGCGTAGCCTCTCCCTGCGGCATGCGGAGGGAGCCCCCTGGTGGAAGCGCTTCAACCCCTTCTCCCGGTGGGATCGCGGGGAGCTCGTGGGCTTCCTGGCGGCGGTGGTGGCGATGGTGGGGGTCTCCTGGAAGGCGGCGCAGGGGGTCGCGATCCTCGGGGAGGTCGCCTCGGCGCCGATCTCCCTGGCCAGCGGCAACCTCGGACACCCGGAGAGCCGCAGCTACCTCGACGCCTCCCCGGATGGCCCCGCGACCCGTTTCTTCCGGGCCCTCGCCGCGCACCGCTCCGGCGACCTGGACGCCGCCGAACGCCTCTACCGGCAGCTCGACACCCCGGAGGCCCTGGCCAACCTGGGCGCCATCGCCCGGGTCCGTGGCGACCTGGCCCGGGCCCGGGAGCTCTGGGAGCAAGCCCTCCACCAAAAACCCGACCTGGACGCGGCGCTCCACAACCTGGGGCGACCGACGACGAGCCCGCGAGCGGAGCGCTTCCGCCGCTACCAGGTGGACGCGCCGCTGCTGGCCATCCCCTCGGAGGAAGGCTGGGGGAACCTCTGGCGGGAGCGCGTGGCCGGAACCACCCCGAAGAACCCCCTGCTCGTCCCTTCCCTGCTGGATTCGATCAACGCCGCGTCTCCGGGGGAGAAGCCCCCCCTCGCATCGGCCTACGCGGCGACGCTGGTGGATCTGCTGCTGGTCGGCTTGGTGCTCCTGGCGCTCCTGTCCCCGAGGAAGCTCGAACCGGCGAGGCGCCCCCTGGCCCTGGCCGGCGCGGGGCTGGGCGCCGTCGCCCCCGGGACCAGCCGCATCTACGGTCCGCTGAGCTGCTTCGTCGGGGCGCTGGTGATCTTCCTGGCCATGGGGAGCCAGACGCTCGACGGCACCGGCGGCCAGAGCGTGACGGTGCTGGGGAGCCTCGCCGGGGTGAACTGGGCCCAGTACCACGGGGCCGCGCTGGTGAGGCCCGAGCTGGCGAGCTGGCACGGGGCCATGCGGCTGTGGTGGACGCTGCCGCTGGTCAACTTGCTGCTGGTGCTGGCCTTCGAACTCCGCCCGGCGCTCCGGGAGCAGGGCGAGCCCCGGGGCTAGGGGCGGATCAGTCCACCCTGGCGGCTTCCATCTCGCCACAGCTCGGGTGGAGCACGCCTCCCTTCGCCTGCCGCCCGTCCTCGCTGAAGAACAGCCGGAACGGCACCGCCACGTAGCGCGGCGGCCGGGTGATCCACTCCACCGGCTCGAAGACGATCTCGCCCCTGGACGAGAGCGACCCTTCCACCGTGAACGACCCTTGCGCCCCGCTCGCCTCGTGGTGGAACCCGAACACCCCCCGCACCTGCCCGTTGCGCAAGACCTCCTCGATCTGGAGCGTCATCGCCGTGTCCCCCTGGGAGCACAGGTAGTGCCCCCGGTACGTCGTCCCCGAGGCCAGTCGGCCCGACGAGTACGGCTGGAACCCTCCTCCCCCCCCCGGCTTGCGGAGCGACGTCTTCCCCGGGGCCGCTGCAATCTCCACCGGGGACGCCGGCTCCGGCTCGTGCAGCGCAGGAGATGGCCCGCAAGCTACCAGCAGCAACAACCCACTCAGCCAGCCAGGTGACACGCGCATCCTCCGAGGATAGCTCACCGCCCCCAAGCCTCCAGCTGCCGCGCGCGAGGTAAAATTTGACCCTCTTCCGCGGAGCCTCCGCGTTCAGGAGCCCCGCGCCAGCCGCGTGGCAAAGAGGGCGATGGTTTTCTGATAAATCTTCGCGCGGTTCCAGGAGGCAAGGACCTCGAAGTTGGCGGTGCCGGGCTCCCAGCCGCTCGCCGGGCGCCAGCCGTTGCCCCAGAGGTAGTTCGCCGTGGAGGCCAGCACGTCCGGGACGCTGCGGAGCAAATCGGCCCGACCATCGTCGTCGAAATCGACGGCGAAGCGCTCGTAGGACGAAGGCAAGAACTGGGTCTGCCCCAGCTCTCCGGCCCAGGCGCCCAGCATCTCCGAGGGCCTCAGGTCGCCGCGCTCCAGCAGCCGGAGCGCGCTCGTCAGCTCGCCCCGGAACCGCTCCGTCCGCCGGCAGTCGTAGGCGAGGGTCACCAGCGACCTCAGGGCGGGACGTTCGCCCATGCGGGTCCCGTAGTCGGTCTCCAGCCCCCAGATGGCCACCAGCACCGGCCCCTGGACGCCGAAGCGCTCCTCGATGCGCGCGAGGAGCGGGGCGAGGTCGCGGAGCAGCTTCCGGCCCAGGCGGAGCCTCCCCTTGGTGATCCGCTGGGCGGCGAATTTCTCGAAGGTCAGCTTGAAGGGTTTCTGGGAGCGATCCAGCCGGATCACCTCCGGGTCGTAGGTCGCCCCGGTGAGCGCCGCGGCGACGATCCCGGGGGGGATTCCCTGCGCGATCGCGCCCCGACGGAACCGCTCCAGCCAGCCAGAAAACCCCTCTGCGGTCTGCCCGCAGTCGTCCGCGCGGGCCTCGGAGGCCGTCCCCACCAGGAGCAGCAGGAGCAACAGCACCGGCAGGGTTCCCTTGCGCACGGAGGCACCGTACCAGGCCACGGCCGCAGGGTCACCGGAAGGAGACAAGCAGGCCCAGCCCCGGGTCGGTCCGGCGTAGCGACAGCACCTCGTCACCTCCCCGGGTCACCCGCAGGACGCTGTCCGTCAGCGCCAGCGCGTCGCCAAGGGCCACCGCGCCCGCGAAGCGGCGGAACGGCTCCGGCGCGCGGGTCGGCACGGAGACCCCCCGGTAGCGCGCTTGCTCTCCGGACATTTCACCGTCCAGGGTGAGCTGCCGCGCGTCGTCGAAGTAGAGCGCCGGGCGGGCGAGCAGCGCCCGGAGCGCGGCGCTCGTCCCCGGGTACGCCTCGTCCATCGCGGCGAGGGCGGCGCGGGCCAGCGACAGCGCCTCCGGGCAGTCGTGGCGGCACGGGTAGCAGGGGATCAGCATCGTGTGGAGGTTGTTCAGCTCCCAGGGCCAGGGGCCGGCGCTCGCGGTGCGCCCCGCGGTCGCGTAGCGGTTGCGGGTGTTGTTGCTCCTGTCCGCCTGCCCCCGGAACGCCCGGATGCAGCACGGCGGATACCCCAGCAGCCGCCCCAGCTCTTCGAGGTTCTCGCTCGGATCGCCCTCGCTCTGGAGCCTCGCGGCCTCCTCGGCCATCCCGGGTCGCTTCGAGATGTACAGCTCCACCCGGTCCACCCCCGCGTCGCGCCGGTCCACCCACGCATCCTGGGGGCCTACCTGCACCCGCCGCTCCCGCCGCACCACCGTCGTCCCGGGGAACAGCGCCGCGGCGGCGTCTGCCTCCTCCGGGGGCACCGTCAGGAAGACCACCGGCTTGACGCCCGCCCGGAACAGCCAGAACTCCAGCGGCTCCGGGGGCGTCGGCGCCTGGAACTCCGCCGCCGGCGCCGCGGTCGGGAGCGCCCCCTCGAAGCCCAGCGGCGCCAGCGGATCTCCCTGGTATCGCTCCGCGCGACGGACCGAGAGGCGCAGCGCCTCCGCGCCGGGGATCGCCCTGCGGCCAAGGGTGCCGTGGACCTCCCGGAGCAACCGGGCTACCCCCTGCGCGTCCACCAGGGAATCCCCGAGGTCCGGCTGGAAGAGCTGCCGGAGGGCTCGCTCCGCGGCGGGGACCACCGGGCGCTTCTGCTCCCGGACGCTCGCCCCGCGGCGGGACGCCAGCGTCTCCTGTCCCTCCTGGACGCCCCAGGTCGCGCCGAACCGGTCTCCCTCCAGCCGAAGGTCGAGCTCCGGTCCTCCGCGCTGCACCAGGACCGTGAATTCCACGGAATTTTTACCACCCAGGGTGACCTCCGCCCGGGACGCTCCCTCCTGCTTCGCCCCGATGACCTTCGCTCCGGGCAGCAGGCGCCGCGCCAGCGCCAGCGCCTGGAGCAGGATCTCGTCCAGCTCCTCCCCGGGGCCCTCCGGGAGCCCTCGCACCCGCAAGGTGACCCGGCGCCAGCGCGCCTCCGCAAGCATCCGGCTGGCCCACGCTCGCCCTGGCAGGTTGACCCACCCGTGGGCCACCTGGACCTTCCGGGCGCCCTCCGGGAGCGTCTCGTCCGCGAGCCCCCCGTGGAGCGGCGCCTGGAGCACCCCGATCCGGCCTGCGGAGGCGAGTTCCAGGGCCGCGGCGAGCCCCGCGCGAGGCGGCAGCGCGGCGACCACGGCGGCCTCGGGGGAGGCCCGGAGCGCGTCCGCGAGGGGGTCGCTGGATACACCGGCCAGGAGCGAGAGGTTCCCGGAGCGGGCGAGGAGACCTCCCCAGGTGAGGAGGAGGGGACCTTCTCCGACGAGGATCACCGGGAGGGGTGAGGATTCTCCGGCAGGCGGTGGGCAGAGGGAAGGCGCCATGCAGAGGACGTACAAGCTCCTCCCGCTGCCCGCCAGGGAGAGGGAGGCCGGGGGGTGAGGTCCCCTCCGTGACTGCCGGGGCTCTCCCCCC
>CAZSDX010000567.1:0-4652 GCA_964605685.1 uncultured Polyangiaceae bacterium | reverse complement strand
CCAGGGGCGGTGCCCCGGGGCGGCACCGGAGCGGAGCGCAGGGCGTGCAGCGTGGCCCAGCGCCGTGGTGGTCACCGAGAGGCACCCCCCGCGGGAGAGGTTGCCGCCCACCAGCGGGGTGCGAGCGGCGAGGGCGGCGAGGCGCTGTCCGGCGACGAGCTGGTCGAGCTCTTCCTCGGAGAACCCCGGTGGGAGCGTCAGCGCCGAGAGCGCGGCGAGGGGGCGCGCCGCCATGGCCGCCAGATCGCTGACGGCCGCCATGAAGGAGCGGAAGCCGACGTCTTCGAGGGAGGCGATGGCGCGGGTGAAATGGACCCCCTCCAGGCAGGCGTCGACGGTGGCGAGGAGATCCCCTGGAGGCGGGGAGAGGACCGCGGCGTCGTCGCCGATGCCGACCCGGATGGCGGGGGAGAGCGGGCCGATGGCGGCCCCGAGCCTCCGGAGCCAGTCATGCTCGGAGTTCACGGGGGTGCCAGCGGGAGGCGGACGACGAAGACGGTGCCGCGGGGCTTGTTGCTCTCGATGTGGACCGTCCCCTCGTGGGCGTCGACGATCCGCTTGACGATGGAGAGGCCGAGGCCCGTGCCGCCGACCTCCCGGGTGGAGGAGGAGTCGACCTGGTAGAAGGCGTCGAAGACCTTGGTGCGCTCGTGCTCGGGGATGCCGATGCCCGAGTCCGCCACGCGGACCTCGATCCGCTCGGCGGCAGGGGCCATCAGCACGAAGCCGTCCTCGTCCCCTGGATCTTCCTCGGTGAAGGGCGCCACCGAGAGGCGGATGACCCCGCTGACCGGGGTGAACTTCAGCGCGTTCTCCGTGAGGTTGAGGAAGACCTGGCGGAGCCGCTCCGGGTCGCCGAGGACATGGGGGAGGCCCGCCGGTGCGTCCAGCTCCAGGACGACGCCCTTCTTGCGCGCGGCGGGCAGGAGGGTCGAGACCACCTGGCGGAGCACCTGCTCGATGGGGATGGGGGAGCGCTTGATGGTGAGGGTGCCGCTCTCCAGCTTGGAGAGGTCGAGGAGGTTCTTGATGAGCATCAAGAGCTGCTCGCCCTTCTCGTTGATGGTCTGGACAAATTCGAGCTGCTCCCCCGCCAGGGGGCCGGCGATGCCCTCGATCAGCATCTCGCTGTAGCCGATGATCGAGGTCAGCGGGGTGCGGAGCTCGTGGGAGACGGTGGCCAGGAAGTTGGATTTCAGCCGGTCCAGCTCCCGCAGCCGGTCGTAGGCCTGCTGGAGGCGCGCGTTGCGATCCTGGAGCTCCCGGTAGTTCTCGCTGATGGAGGCCAGGTGCATGCGGGAGGTGAGCATCGCCTTGTGGCCCGAGAAGAGGATGAGGTCGAGGCTGGAGCGGAGATGCTCCTCCAGCGCGTCGGCGCGCTCCGGGGGGAGCACCGGGAGGCGAGCGAGGTGCGAGAGCAGCAGGGCCTTGTCTCCGTGGGGGTCTGCCTCCAGGAGGGACGGGGGGACCACGGACACAGGCTCCTCCAGGAAGGGCCCGACGATGGCCTTGCCCATGCGCCGGTGGTCGTAGTCCACGGAGATGACCCGGAAGCGGGCCCCGGAGAAGCTGGGGAAGGTCTCCGAGGCGCCCTGGGGCTGGAGCCTCTTGAGCAGGTGAATCTCGCGGCCCAGGGCGGCGCGGCCCCTGGGGAGCCCGTCGAGGTGCCGGAAGAGGGAGGGCTCCTCCTCGGAGCCTGCGAGCAGCGTGCCGTCGGCGTTGAAGAGCCGCATGGAGACGCCGGCGAGGCGCACCAGGGAGGCGACCAGCTCGCCCAGTCCCTTGCGGTCGACGAGCTGGTCGAGGCGAGGCACCTCGTCGAGCGAAGCGAGCCCCCCCGGGGACGTTTCCACGGCTTCCTGGCTCACAGCGCGATCTCCTTGCTCAGCTCGCGGCCCGCGGCGGTGTGGGCGCTCCGGAGCAGCTCGATCAGGGGCCTCTTCCCCCGGAAGCGCCCGGTGATCTCGCCGAAGAACCTGTCCCGATCGAGGCCCATCCTGGCGCTGAGCCCGTGGGTGCCGTCGAGGGACTGCCAGGTGACGAAGAGCAGCCCGACGAAGGTCTCGACGACGCCCCGGTGCTGGACCGCTGACGCACAGAAGACCGGTTCCTTGCCTCGCTGGGCCTGGGCGATGATCTCCGCCTCGGGCCGAGCGGTGGGGAGGTCCTGCTTGTTGAACTGGATCACCAGGGGCATCTTCCCCAGCTCGATCCCCTGCTCCTTCAGGTTCTCCTTGAGATCCTTGAAGGCGGCGGCGTTGTTCCGGGTCTCGCTGGGCTGCGAGTCGGCGATGAAGGCCACCCCGTCGGCCCCCTGCAGCACCAGCTTCCGGGTCGAGGCGTGGATCACCTGCCCTGGTACCGTGTAGAGCTTGAGCCGCACGGAGAAATCCCGGTCGCTCTTGAAGGTCAGCGGCAGCAGGTCGAAGAAGAGGGTCCGGTCGTCCCGGGTCTCCAGGGTCATCAGCCGCCCGCGTGTCTCGTCCGTCGATAGCTCGTGAAGCACCTGGAGGTTGGTCGTCTTCCCGCTGAGCGCCGGGCCGTAATAGACGAGCTTGATGGTCAGTTCTCTTGCCACGAAGTCGAGCTGCATCACCCTCCAGCAGACCACACCCTGGCCCCCCTTGCCCACCCCCCAACCGCGCCCTCAGCCGGAAAGCCTCGCCCGGGCCGCCTCGATCTCCGCCAGCACCCGCGCCCTCGCCGGCCCCCCCAGCAGCCCCCGCCGCTCGATCGCCACCTCGCTGTCCAGCACCCGGTAGGCCCCCTCGTCGAAGGCCTCATGCGCCTCCTTCAGCGTCGCCAGCGGCAGCTCCTCCAGCCCCACCCCCTGCCGGAGCGCCAGCTTCACCAGCCGCCCGATCACCTCGTGCGCCTCCCGGAACGGAACCCCCCGCGCCGCCAGGTAGTCCGCCAGCTCCGTCGCCCCCACGTACCCGTGCTTCAGCGCCAGCGCCATCCGGTCCGCACGGAACGTCGCCGACGCCACCGCACCCGCCAGCGCCTCCAGCGAGGTCACCGTCGTCTCCACCGCGTCGAAGAGCGACGGCTTGTCCTCCTGCAAATCGCGGTTGTACCCCAGCGGTAGCCCCTTCTCCAGCACCATCAGCGCCACCGCCTGGCCGATCACCCGGGCGCTCCTCCCTCGCACCAGCTCCGCCACATCCGGGTTCTTCTTCTGCGGCATCATCGACGAGCCCGTCGAGAAGGTGTCCGATAGCTCCACGAAGCCAAACTCCTGCGAGGACCACAGCACCAGCTCCTCCCCTATCCTCGACAGGTGCACCCCCAGGATCGCCAGCGCGTTCACCGTCTCCAGGAGGAAGTCCCGGCTCGCCGTCCCGTCCATGCTGTTTCGCGTGGGTCGATCAAAACCCAGCTCGGAGGCGACCCTCTCCCGGTCGATGGGGAAGGTCGTCCCGGCGATGGCCCCCGACCCCAGCGGGAGCTCGTTCAACCGCCGCCGCGCGTCGGCCACCCGGCCCGCGTCCCGCTCCAGCATCTCCTGCCAGGCAAGCAGGTGGTGCGCCAGCCTCACCGGCTGGGCCCGCTGGAGGTGCGTGTAGCCGGGGAGCAGCGTGTCCACGTGGCGCGCCGCTTGGTCGAGGATGGCCTCGCGCAGCGCCGCCAGCCGGTCGATCACCTCGCCACAGCGGCGCCGGGTGTAGAGCCGGAGGTCCGTCGCCACCTGGTCGTTCCTGGAGCGACCGGTATGGAGCTTCCCTCCGGCGGGGCCGATCAGCTCGATGAGACGGGCCTCGATGTTCATGTGGACATCTTCCTTGGCCGGATCCCACGAGAAGGTGCCCCCCTCGATCTCGGCGCCGACCCGCCGCAGTCCCTCCACGATGGCCGCCAGCTCGTCGGCGCTGAGCACCCCGGCCCGGTGGAGCCCCCGGGCGTGGGCGATGGACCCCTCGATGTCGTCGCGCCACAGCGCGCGGTCCACGTCGACGGAGGCGGAGAGGCGCAGCATCGCCTCCGCCGGTGTGGCCTCGAAGCGGCCGCCCCAGGTTCGTTGCGTCGTCATGGCCCGGGCGTAGCAGCGTTCTTTTTCCGCGAAAAGACGCTCGGATCTACTCGCAGGCGCCGCTCACGCAGGATTGACCGGCGACGCAGTCGCAGTCGTCCTGGCAGGAGACCACCGGGGCCGAGGGCTCCCCGCAGTAGCCGGCCTCGCAAACCAGCCCTTCAGGGCACTGGCACGAGGCCTTGCACCGCGGCTTGCAGCTCCCTTCGACGCAGTCCTCGCCGCTGGCGCAGTCGTGGTTGACCGCGCAGGTCTTTCCCCCCGAGGAGCCGCCCTGAGCGGACGACCCGCCCTGCGCAGAGGAGCCGCCCTGAGCGGAGGAACCACCCTGAGCGGAGGAGCCACCCTGCCCCTGAGAAGGTGGGGGGAGAGGTGCGCCGGGGCAGTTGTACTGGTCGACGGTCCTGCAGACATCCTGGATGACGCAGAAGCAGCCGTCGCGGGTGGCGTTGGGGAGATCCTCGTCGTCGTCGTCGTGCTTCTTGCGGTTCTTCTCGTGGTCGGCGCTGTAGCTGCTGACGCATCGGGAAGTGCAGGACGAATACTGGCTGTCGTCGATGGATCCGCAGGGACCGTTCAAGAAGGCCGCCTGAGATCGTGAGAAGGTTTTGCTGCACACACG
>CAZSDX010000566.1:0-4654 GCA_964605685.1 uncultured Polyangiaceae bacterium | reverse complement strand
ACCGGGCGTACCTGCGGGGCATCGCGGGGCAGATCCCGGCGGCGGCGCTGGTGCGGGGCGCCCTGGTCCACGGGCGGATGGTGGCCAGCTATCGCCAGGGGAAACACGCCGTCGCGCTCTCCGGGGCGCTGGATTTCCTCCGGGGTTTCCGGGGCTCCGGGCCGCCCTCCATCGCCGCCGAAGGGGCGCTCCGGATCGCCGCCGATAGCCTGGAGCACCTGGGCGTGGACGACCTGCTGGCTCGACCCTTCGCCCCCGAGTCCGCCGAGGCACTGCTGCGGCTCGCCTGGCGCGCGATCCGTCGGGAAGATTTCCCCCTGGCCGAGCGCCTGTCGACGCACGTCCTCGTCGGCGCTCCCCTCGGCTGGCACGCCCCGGCGGCGCTCCGGATCGCCATCTCCGCGGCGGACCTCGCCCCCCAGGAGGTGCTCGCCCAAGAGCGTCGCGCCCGCCTCGCCCGCGACTTCGGCCCCTCCTCCCCCTGGGCCGAGGCGCAACGGCTGGCGCGCGGCAAGGACGGGTGGCCCAGCGACGCGGTGATCCTCTCCTCCAGCAAGCCCCCGCCGCCGCCCGCGGAGGAGAGCCCGGAGGCCCGCGTCGAGGCCCGCCTCAGGGCCCTGGTGCGCCTGTGCCTGGAGCCCCTCGCCTGGCGCCGCGGTCAGCTCCCCGAGTCCGGGCTCACCGTCTCCTTGAAAAAGACGCCGGATTCACCGATAAGGGTCACTTTGGACCCCGATGGGGAAGCCTTCTCCGGCCTCGCGCGCTGCGTGGAGAAGCTCGGACCGGCGCACCTGCGGGGCGTCCTGGCCGGGGTGGAGGCGGAGGCCACCTGGGGGCGGTGATCAGAAGGCGAAGGCGAGCCGCAGCGTGGACCAGGCGAGGTAGCCGACGGTACCCACGACGGCGAAGCCAAGGAGCAAGGGGCCCGAGAGGCGAGCGAAGGTCTGCCCCCGCGTTCCCCGGGAGATCATCAGCCGTTGATCGGGGGAAGCGGTGAGCTTGAAGGCGACGCCCGCGCCCTCGCGGTAGTGGAGCGGCTCCGCGGTTTCATCCGGGAGCGCGTGGCCCGTCACCACCACCCGCGCCTGCGCCCTCACCTGGCGCTCGATGAGGGTCACCTTTGCCCCCGGCACGACCAGCGGCCGGTACTGGGGGCAGACGCCTAGCAGCGACTCCTGCAGGTAGGGTTCGTAGACGCGGCGTACCGGATCCGAGGAGAGGCGGGTGCTGTCGGGGGTCGCCTCGATCCGGCATCGCCCCGAGGCGTCGCGGAGCGTGA
The DNA here is from genome assembly GCA_964605685.1 of uncultured Polyangiaceae bacterium. Taxonomy (GTDB): domain Bacteria; phylum Myxococcota_A; class Polyangia; order Polyangiales; family Polyangiaceae; genus JANWXX01. The sequence continues at coordinate 3,375 of CAZSDX010000566.1, read as the reverse complement.
GCCCGGGAGCCAGGAAGAGCACGCGACGCTCCTGGCTCATCTTGAGCGAGCCAACGTGCCACTCGCTGTGAATCTCGGTGTCAAGGACGGCACAGCTCTGGCCCCGGTGGTTCTTGAGCGGTGCGTCCGCGAGGAGCCTGCCGGAGACCTCGGCGGGGCCTGCCTTGAGGCTGTCGATGGGGGTAGTCGGGCGGCCCAGCAGGCTCCGGAGTGCGGGGAGCACCCGGGAGGCCAGCGCTCCGTACAAGAGCCAGAGCCCGGCGACGCTCAGCACTGCCAGGATCAGGAGCGCGATGTCCATGCCGATCATGAGAGAGCCTCGTCGGTGGGGGAGGGGCGTCTCCGGGAGAGGATCACGGCGCTCCGGGAGAGGACCACCAGCGACGCCAGCCCCCAGGCGCAGGCCCAGAGAAGGGCGAGGGCGAGCTGACTCCGGACCTTCTTCTGGAGGACGCGGTGGGAGCCGCCGGCGGGGGGCGATTCGATCTCGTCCACGCCGTCGCGGCAGGGGATGAGCTTGTTCGTCCCGGGCTCGCGGCAGGCCCACACCTCCACCTCGTCTCCTGGACGCAGGCAGGTCTCGATGAGCGTGTCCTTCATGCCAGCGTCCTTGCAGGGGCCCTCGAGCATCCCGGGGTTGAACGGCCTGGATAGGATGTTCTGGGTTGTGTTCAGCCTGTAGGCGCTGCTGGCCGGCAGGGCGAGGTGTTCTCCCTGGGGGGTGGTCAGCTCGAGGGGCATCATCTGCCCGCCGCTGCACAGGAAGCGAGGGCTCTTGCTGCTGCCTCGCCGGACCCAGTAGCTGTAAGCGAGGCAGTCCTGTTCGCCGGGGCTCCGCATCGTCTTGCCGCTCGCGCTGGCGAGGACGCGGGTCTCCCGCTGGCCTGCGGCGGCCAGGTGGTTCCTGTAGCGAGCCGCGCTCGCGAGGGTTCGGGTGTGGTGGTGGACGCAGGCTGCCGCCGGCAACGCGCCGATCAGGAGCAGGACGACGACCGCGGGATACCCGAAGGAGCGGAGGACCACGGTGCAAGGGTGACCCGTCCGGGTCAGGGGAGCAACGAGCGGACTTCCTCCGCGAGCTGCTGCGCGCTCGCGGGGCGGTTCGCCGGGTCGCGGGCCAGCAGGCGGACGACCAGCGCGTCGAGGGCTGGAGGGATGCCCTCGGCGTACGAGGACGGCGAGGAGGCGGGCTGGGTCATCAGCCGCAGGAGCGCGTCGTGGCGGCTGGAGGAGGTGCCGTAGGGGAGCTCGTAGGTGAGGTACTCGAAGAGGAGCACGCCCAGGCTGTAGAGGTCCGCCCGGGCGTCGACGCGACCGCCGACCTCGAGCTGCTCCGGGGCCGCGTAGCTGGCCAGCGCCGAGACCCCCCCGGAGGCCACCACCCCGTCGCTGGTGGCGCCCTGGTTCAGCAGGAATTCCAGGAGCTGTACCCCGTCCTCTCGCGTCGCCACCACGTCGGGTCGGATGTTGCAGGGGAAGATGTTCTTGGCGTGGACCTCCGCCAGCAGCAGCGCCAGGCGCCGGAGCAGCAGCGGCGCACCCTCGACATCGGGGGGAGCGTTGTCCTGTCGTCGCTGGTCGATGATCTCCCGGAGGGTCTTCCCGGCGGGGAGGTCGGTGACCATGTAAGGGATGTGCTTGTGGCCGCCGGCCTCGTAGGTCCCCGAGGCCCGGAGCAGGGGGAAGGAGGGCCCCGCCACCTCGCGCAGCAGCCCCACCTCGCGCTCGAAGCGGAGCAGGTACCCCTCGTCCTGGAGCCCCTGGCGGCTCGGGATCTTCATCGCGAAGGGTCGCCCCTTGCCGTCCTCGACGCGGATCTGGAGCGTCTTGCCAATGGTGCCGATGGCCTCGCTCACCCGGTAGGGGCCGATGCGCCCGGTCTCCGGCATCAGGCAGAGGTGCGAGAGCGCCTGGCCGCGGCGCGCCTGGAGCAGCTCGTCCACGGCCACGATGACCTCCTGGGCGCTCTGGAACCGCTCCCCTCGCTCCCGCTGGAGCAGCCGCAGCAGCAGCCGGTCCAGATCCCGGGGGACCTCCGGGTTGATGGATGAGGGCGGGGGCGCGTCCTGGGTGACGTGGCGGAGGAACGCCTCGACGCCGGTCGTTCCCTGGCCGAAGGGTCGGTCGTAGGTGAGGTACTCGAAGAGGATGAGGCCCAGGCTGTAGAGGTCCGCCCGGGCGTCGACGTTGTGCGGGGAGCGGATCTGCTCCGGAGCGATGTAGTCCGGCGTCCCGAGGAATTCGTTGGCCCGGGTCAGGTCGTCCACCACCCCGGCGAGCCCCAGGATGAAATCCAGGATCTGGATGCGCCCCCCGGCCACGGCGATCTTGTCGGGCCGGAGGTTGCGGTGAACGAACCCCTTCTCGTGGACCTCCGAGAGCGCCTCCGCCAGCGCTCGGAGCAGCAGCGGCGCCCCGGCCACGTCCGGTCTGGCCGCCGTCGCCCGCCGCTGGGCGATGATCTCCTTGAGGGTGGGGCCGATGGGCGCGCTGGTCACCAGGTACGGGATCTCCTCGTGCTCCTCCGTCGCGTATTTCCCGAAGGCGCGCAGCTCGGGGAACGCCGGGCCCACCAGCTCCCTCAGGATCTGCACCTCCCGCTCGAAGCGCCCCGTCCAGGTTGGATCGCTGGCGTTCTCCTTCACCGGGATCTTCATCGCGAAGGGCCGACCCTCCCGGTCGACCACGCTCAGGCTCAGCGTCTTGCCCGCCGAGCGAAGCACCGACACCACAGCGAAGCCGCCGATCTCGCGGGTCTCGGGGAGGAACCACGGGCGCTCAGGGAGGTCTCGGCTCATGCTCGATCGCCGAGGGTACCACAGGCGCGCAGCGCGTTGGCCCCGACGCTACGGCGCCGCGCAGCGCCCCGCCTCCTGGGGACGCCCTTCGTCGATGACCAGGGAGCAACCCTGCCCCGCCGCCAGCCCCTCGAACAGCGCGCGCGTCGCCCCGGAGCGCCACCCCGGTACCCCGTCGAAGCGGAGCACCGGGCGCTGCTCCCGATCCAGCACGTAGGTCGTCGGTAGCCGGTCCGGGGCCAGCGCCGCCGCCACCTCCTGCGCCTCCGGGCCGAAGAGGAGGCGCACCGCCGTCTCCTTGTCGATCAGCTCGCGCTTCGCCTGCGCCGCCCGCGCCCCGTCGTCGTCCACGGAGACCAGCAGCAGCTCGACCCCCGCCACCCCCCGGAGCCGCTCCGCCAGGTCGTTCAGCCCGCTCACCGCCTGGATGGCGTCTCCGCTCGGCTCCCTCCAGAGCAGCACCACCCGCACCACCCCCGGCTTCTGCCCCCGGATCACCGGGGCCCCCGGGCTCGCCGCGGTGGGGCGCAAGGCGCAGAGCGACGGGCAGAGCGCGTCCGTCGGCGCGGAGGCCGCC
>CAZSDX010000565.1:3286-4667 GCA_964605685.1 uncultured Polyangiaceae bacterium | reverse complement strand
GCGGAAAACTGCCCGCGTGAACCGGCCGCCCGGCGTCCGCCCCGGGGAGCAGCGGGAGCCCCTGGACGCCTCGCCGCACCTCGTCGATCACCACGGCGAAGAACGGGCGAGGCCGGGCGTCCGCCAGCAGGACAAGGAGTGCCTCGACCTGGTCGCGGGCGCCCTCGCGGAGCAGCTCCCCGAGGAGCCGGGCCAGGAGGGCTCCTGCCTCGCGGAGCAGCCCGGCGTTGCGAGGAGACTCCTGCCGGAGCCGCTCCCGGTCCAGGGGGACGTCGAAGCGGGCGTGGATCAGCAGCGGGAGCCCGGTCTCCTCCCGGGTGGGCAGGAAGCAGTAGAGCGAGGGGGCGCCGGGAGGCAGCGGGGCGGGGAGCCCGTCGTGCCCGAGGAGGATCGCCGCCAGCAACGGCGCGGAGGGCTCCCGGGCGGTGAGGTAGCGCCGCTCCTGGTCCCCGGAGCGGAGCGTGGCGATGCGCCCCTCGACCGCGAGGCGCACGGCGCGCCCCGGGGTCGACAGGGCGCGGAGGTGGCGGAGCGTGAGGAGCACCTCCGGCGGGATGCACGCGGCCTCCTCGACCAGGGCGCCGGGGTCGATCTCCGGGCGGAGCGGCAGGGCCAGCAGCGTGTCGTCCCCGGGAGGAGCCTCCAGCGGCGCGACGCGGCGGGGACGGGAGAGGGCGGCGATCTCGAAGGCGTAAGGGCCCGAGTACAGGCGCGGGCGCTCGCTGACCGTAGCGACGGACTTGAACCCCACGCCGAAGAGACCGATGTCCGTCGCCTCCTTGGTCGACTGGCCGATGGAGAGCAGCCCGAGCACGTCCCGGGCGTCGAAGGGCACGCCGTCGTGACGCAGCCACAGCTCGACGCCGTGCTCCGTGGGGACGAGGGAGAAAGTGGCCACGGTGGCCCGCGCGTCGTCTGCGTTCTGGAGCAGCTCGAAGAAGAAATGGTGACGCTGCTCGTAGACCCGCCGCGCCAGCAGCTCCTCCGCGTTGGCCTGGGACAGCGTGCGTGGCGCCGCCGCCAGCGTGTCGATCACCCGCCGCGCCAGCCCCGCGAGCGCCGCCCGGAGCGGTTCCTCGCCGGGATCCTCCCGGAGCGCCGCCAGCGGGGCCAGCACCAGCCAGGTGTCTGCGATCTGCTCCGGCGCTCCCCGGGCGACGGCGGCCCGTACCCGGGCGGTCGCCTCGTCGCGCAGCGCCGCCCGGCACCTTGGAGCCACCCGCCCCAGCCACCGGAGCAGGAGCGCCAGCACCGGGAGCCGCCCCAGCGGCAGCTCCAGGCCAGCCCGCACCGCATGCCGCGCCAGCTCCTCAGGGATCGGCTCCGGGAGGCTCCCGAGGGCCTGCTGGACCGCGGTCTCCGGCGCCGTGGCGAGGATCCG
>CAZSDX010000565.1:0-3272 GCA_964605685.1 uncultured Polyangiaceae bacterium | reverse complement strand
ATTCCAGGACCGGAGGTTCCAGGAGGCGACGCCGCCGGTGCAGGGTCCGGAGCAGGTGCGCCAGGGGGCCGTGGTCCGGGAGCGCCGCGCAGGCATCCAGCAGCGCGCCGGGGTCGTGGCCCGAGGCGAGCCGCGCGTCGAGGAGCGCGAGCTGCTCCCCGTGGGGGAGCGAGGCGAGGAGGGAATCCGCGGACATCACGGCCAGGAGCGAGGTCTCCTCCCGGCGGGAGGAGCGCGCCCCGGATCACCCTCCCGGGAACGCCATCAGGAGCTGCTGTCGAGGGATGCAGCCGTTCTGGTTGAAGGGGTAGTTGTCTTTTTTGAGCCGGAAGGTGGAGGTGGCGGTGACGTCCGCGTAGCCCTGCACCGTGAAGGGGACGCAGGTCATGCTCACCGACTCGCGGAGGATGGCGAGGCCCGTGTTGAGGGGCACGTTGACGGGGACGCTGAAGGCGGTGGTGCGATCCGCCGGGAGCCAGGTGCCCAGCGCCATGTTGATGGGGAGCTGGTAGCGATTGTTCAGGGTGACTTGCCCCCGGACGCCGCGCACCTGGAGATCGAAGCCGTTGGGGTTGTCTGCGGTGACGTAGACCTCCATCAGCGCGTCGACGGAGGCCCGGGGAAAGGGGTAGGTTCCAATGACGAACTGGCCTCCCTTGAGGGAGGAGCCGTTGACCCGCATGATCGGGTCCTTGGGGCCGCACCCGGAGCCCGAGATGGCGAGCGCGAGGAGCCCCAGCGCCAGGGCCGCGTTCTGGAGGGCGGAAGGAAGAGCGCGCAGACGCATGTCCCCCAGTGTACGTTCATTCCTCGACAAACGCTCCCTCCGTGGCGTCGAGGAGGTAGGCGTAGCGCTCGGGGTCGAGGATCTGCATGCGCCAGGAGCGCAACGCGCGAGCCCGCCGCCGCGCGGTCTCGTGAGAGAGGCGACCCCGGCGCTCGATGGTGGCGGTGATCTCCTCGTCGGAAGGGCCCGGCTCGTCGAAGAGGCCCGGAGCCACCGCCTGGAGGATCGGGCTCTGGCTGTAAGCTTCCCGGAAGCAGGAGCGTTCCTCCTCGCTCATCCGGCGGGTGGCGCAGAGGGCGCGGCCCGAGGGGGTGAGGCGGTGGATCTTCCCGTCGAGGTCGAGGAAGCCGAGGACCCGGGCCGCGTGGAGCGCGTACGACACGTGCCGGAGCGAGTGGCGTGTGTGTGCGATGACCTCGTTCTTGGTCGGGTGCCCCGCGGCGACGGCGGCCACCACCAGCCGGACCCGCTGGAGGTTGTCCGCTTGGGGGAGATCGTTGCCCGGGATGTGATCGGCGAAGGGATCGTTCGAGGAGGGAGGAGGGGCCATGGTCATGGGCCTCCGTGGCGTTTACCAGAGCAGGGGGCGCAGCGGCAGGGGGCTGCGCCGCTGAGCCCCGGGCTGCGGGCGCGTCCCGGGGAGGCCATCAACCTCCCCCGACAAAATGGACGATCTCCAGCGAATCCCCCTCGTCGAGCCGGGTCGCGGCATGCTCCGCCCTCGGGACAACCTCCTGGTTGCGCTCGACCGCGACCGGCCCCTCCGTCAACCCCAGGTGCTCGAGCAGCGCGTGGATCGTCAGCCCGTCGGGGGCCTCGACGGGATCTCCGTTGATGGTCAGCTTCATGGGACACTCTCCCCCAAACTTCGCATGGAGTCCTCCTGCCGGGCTACGATGACGAAGCCCGCCTCGTGGGTACCCAGATGAACATCGGTTGGAAGCTCGGTCTCTTGCTCGGTTCCACGGTCGCCCTCGCGGGTGGGTCCGCGGCGTCCCTGGCGCGCCTCGGGTTCTTCCAGGAAGCCCCCCCCGGCTTCCTGATCGGAGGGCGCGCCGTCCCCCGGGGAGCGCTCCTCGGTCCCTGGCTCGACCAGCGCCGCGGATCCCTGACGGCAGAGGAGATCACCCTGAGCACCCCGGAGGGGTTCCGGCGGGTCCCGCTGGGGGAGCTGGGGGTCGAGGTCGACGTCAGCGCCACGCTCCGCGAGGCCCGCCGCGTGCTGGATCAGGCCAATAGCCCTCGCCGCTGGTGGTCCCTCGCCCGCCGCTCCCGCGAGGGGCTAGTCGACGTCCCGCTGGTGTACCGCGTCGACCGCGCCAGGGGCGAGGCGTACCTCGCCACGCTCGCCCCGGAGGTCTACCGCGCGCCGCAGAACGCGCGCCTCGACCTGATGAACCACGAGCGCGTGGCCGACGTCCCGGGGGCCGAGCTGGACCCGGCCGCCACCCTCGACGCCCTCGAAGACGGCGGCGTCTCCCCGGGGACGGTGGTCGCCGTGGCCACCCGCCCCGTCCGGGCCTCGTTCACTCTCGCGGACATCGCCAACATCGACGTGAGCAAGGTGCTGGCGTCGGCGGAGACCACCTTCTCCCTCTTCGGTACAGGGGCCGGGCGCGCGGTCAACATCGCCACCGCCGCCAGACGCCTCGACGGCTGGGTCATCGCCCCCGGCGAGACCTTCTCCTTCAACAAGGTCGTGGGCCCCCGCACCCTGGAAGCCGGCTTCACCTACGCCCCCGAGATCGTCGACGAGGAGCTCGAAATGGGCGTCGGCGGTGGCACCTGCCAGGTCTCCACCACGCTCCACATGGCGGTCCTCGAAGGCGCCCTCGACGTGGTGGAGCGTGCGGGTCACAGCAGACCCAGCTCCTACGCTCGCCTCGGCCTGGACGCGACGGTGGCCTACGGCAAGGTGGATCTTCAGTTCCGCAATCCCTTCGCGTTCCCGCTGATCGTCCACGCCTTCTTGCCGAAGCCGACGGTGATCCGGGTCGAGCTGCTGGGGGCCGAGCCCCAGGCGAAGGTGGCGTACAGCTTCGTCATCAACCGGAGCGACGATTTTTACCGGCGTATCACCTACAAACCGCACCTGCCTCCGGGGACGATCCGGCTCCACCAGAAGGGGCACCGGGGCCTGGAGGTCGTCAGCAAGGTCGTCACCCGCTGGAACGACGGGCGCACCACCGAGCGGATGTACTTCAGCGGCTACCGCCCGGTCCCCGAGGTCTTCTGGATCGGGCGCGACGTCGACGAGAGCCAGCTACCGGAGCTGCCCGAAGGAGTCACCCGGGTGCAGCGGCGGAACCTGCCCCGCCCCCCTCCCTCGGCCCGGGCTGACCCGGGCGCCTCCCCCTCCAGCGGGTTATCCCACGGAGCATGGCCCCCTCCGGATGGGGAGGGATCCGGAGTCGTGGCTCCCAGGGATCGAAGCGCAGCTCAGGCGCGGCGGCGACGACGGCCGAAGGTCACGAGCGCGGCGGCC
>CAZSDX010000564.1:0-4670 GCA_964605685.1 uncultured Polyangiaceae bacterium | reverse complement strand
GCTTCGTGGACGTGGACGTGGACGTGCTTCGTGGACGGGGATCTGAACAAGGCCGGCTCGCTCTTGTGGAGGGTTTTCCCGGCAGATCTCGCGGAAATCAGGAGGGCTTCTGGCTGGCCTGCAAGTCGCATGGAGGCGAGGCACAGGAGTTGAACTAAGATGCCACGCATGACCCTGGTCCCCGCGGACTACGAAACCCACACGCAGAAAGCCATCCACCACTACTGGAACACGCTCCGGAGCCAATCCACCCGCCAGCAAGGTCGTGATGCAGATCGCGGCAACCGCACCGCGGTGACAGGAGGGAAGCAGATGGATGGTTTCTGCGAGCTGATTCGCTGGATCGTTGCAGAGAACGAGATGCCGGACGCGAGCATCCACACACAGCATCGGCTGGAACTCCCGGGGTACTTTCGGCCCACCAAGCGGTGGGATCTCCTCGTGGTGCATGGTGGAAAGCTGGTGGCTGCCGTGGAGTTCAAATCCCAAGCTGGCCCGTCGTTCGGCAATAACTTCAACAACCGAACCGAAGAAGCAATCGGGACCGCCACGGACCTCTGGACGGCCTTCCGCGAAGGAGCGTTCGGCAAGGAGCATCCACGACCGTGGCTCGGGTGGCTGATGCTTCTGGAGGATTGCGAAGGCTCAACCAAATCCCTGAAGGAGCCAGAAGAGCCGCACTTCCCCGTGCTCCCTGAATTCCGAGATGCATCGTACGAGAAGCGCTATGAGCTTCTTCTGAGCAAGCTTGTCCAGGAAAAATTCTTCGATGGGGCGGCCCTGCTTCTCTCCAGGCGGCCCCCTCAAGAAATCCCCTACAGAGAATCGAGCCCGCTCAGGTTGAAGCCATTTCTGGCCAGCCTTGCGGGGCATGTACAGGTCTGTCTTTCCGTGGGATGAGGTTTCATGCACCAGATCCATCTCGACCTTGTTGATCCGGCTCCGGCTGGCTACGATTTTGGAAAAAGATCCTCGGGGGAAACCCATGGGGTTGTCCTCACGAAGGCGCCTGTTGTCGAGTTGATCCTGGACCTTGCCGGATACACGGAGGATCGAGACCTCGCCGCAGCTCCGCTCCTGGAACCCAGCTGCGGCCACGGGGCCTTTCTCCTGGTGGCTGCGGAGCGCTTGATCCGTTCCGCGCTGAACCACGGGAAGCCCCTGGAGAGCCTTGGCTCCGCTCTGCTCTCGTTTGATATCGATCCGGAGCACGTGCGCCTCTCCCGGGAAGCTCTCCAGGTGCTTCTGGAGCGCCATGAAGTTGCACCTCGTACTGCGCGGAAGATCGCCACCGGGTGGGTACGACACGAAGACTTCTTGCTTGCCTCTTTCGTTCGAAAATTCCGCTTCGTGGTGGGGAACCCTCCCTATGTCCGGATCGAGCAGCTCCCGGCCGCTCTCCTCGCCTGTTACCGACAGAGGTACCGTTCTCTCTTCGACCGTGCCGATCTGTACGTGGCCTTCATCGAGCGAGGGCTGGAACTCCTCGATGCCGAGGGGGTACTCTCCTTCATCTGCGCGGATCGCTGGGTGCTGAACAAATACGGAGCCCCCCTCCGGGCGCTCATCACGGAGCGGTTCAAGGTTCGTTGCTACATCGATCTGCACCACGCCTCTCCCTTCGAGAGCGAGGTGATTGCTTACCCATCCATCTTTGTCCTGGGGCACCCGGGTCCGTCCGCAACGCAGGTGATGCGCCTCGCTTCCATCTCCAGGGAATCCTGCGAGCAGGCCGTCCGCGCGCTGTCGAACCCGGGAGGACCGTCGATGGTGCGGGTGGATCAGCACGAGCACTGGTTCCAGGGAGAGGAGGCCTGGGTGCTCAGCTCCCCCGAACAACTGGCCGCGCTCCGCGCTCTTGAACAACGCTTTCCAGCCATCGAGGAGAGCGCCCGGATCAGGATCGGTGTCGCCACCGGGTGCGATGATGTCTACATCGTGGATCGCAACGAAAAAATCGAGCCTGAGCGCCTCGTTCCCCTCGTGATGCGCGAGGATCTAAACCAGGGGAAGATCCGCGACGAGGGACGTTTCGTACTGAACACGTTTGACGCAAGCGGGCGCCCCGTGGACCTCTCTGCTTTCCCGAAGCTCGAGCGCTACCTGCGGCGCCACGAGGATATCCTCCGCAAGCGCTACGTCGCCAGAAAGAACCCCGGAGCCTGGTTCCGCACGATCGACCGCATCCATCCGGAGCTGATTTGTCTGCCCAAGCTGTTGATCCCGGACATCGCCGGTTCCAACGAGGTTGTCTTGGATGAGGGACGTTTTTATCCTCACCACAACCTCTACTTCGTCACCTCGGATCGCTGGGATCTCGAGGTCCTGGGCGCCCTCTTGAGCTCTCACGTTGCCCTGTTCTTCGTCTGGTCGTATGCCGTGAAGATGCGAGGAGGGTACCTTCGCTTCCAGGCCCAGTACCTGCGTCGAATCAGGGTCCCGGACCCGCGGACCCTCTCCCCTTCCCTTGCCGGCTCTCTCCGGGACGCCTTCCGTCAGCGTGACTTCCCTCGCCTCGATGCCCTGGCGCTGGAGGCTTACGGTATCCCTTCTCTCCCCTCCTTCGATTTCGTCGATACGCGCGCTCGTTGAGGCGCTTCCAGCGAGGGGTCCGGCGCCGCCTCGGGGGCCTGATCCCCCTCAACCTTGGGCCCACACCAGCACCAGCCGCGCCTTGGTGAAGCGAGCGCCGGTGCCCACGATGCCCTTCTCCTTGCTCATCTCATCCAGCACCAGGAGCGCTTCCTCCTCGCTGAGCTGGGTCGCATCGAAGCCCAGCTTCTTGATGGCGGCCCTCGCCCGCTCGCTGGCCACCTGCGACCCGAGGCTGTGGGAGAGCAGATCGACCAGCACGGAGACATCCCGCCGACGGCTCATGAGAACTCTGGGAAGGCGAGCACCACGGTCGTGGCGTTGTGGAACCCGGAAAAATCACCGATGTTGAGCGCGACCTCGCCGTAGGCTTCCAGCCCCGCCAGCGGTGCTCCGCCCAGCTCGGCGGCGACCGCGCGCGGGGCCTCGCTGAAGCGGCTGCCCAGGTAGACCTGACGACAGGCGCACTCGAAGACCAGGGCGAAGGAGACCCGCCCCCCGCCCAGCCTGGAAGCCGCCTGCCGCGCGGCCTCGCGCGCGCTCTCGACCTGCGCGTCGGAGGTGCTCCCCAGCAGCTCCAGCTCGGTTCCTTCCGCGATACCGCAGGCGAACGCCATCGCGTCCCCGTCCAGGCGGCTGAGGGGGGTGCGGTTCTTGTAGGAGGAGCCGACGCGGATACCGGTCTGATACCAGGCGAAGAACTGCAGGCGAGCCCCCGCGTCGGTGATCGTGTCGGGATCAACGCCTCGCTCGGCGACGCCCAGATCGCGGGTCAGCTCAGCGTAGCGCTGCCAGGCGGGCTTGCCGTCGAGTTCGTGCACCACGCTGCCCTCGGCCCGGGTGACGTTCACCCGGCGGCCGATGCTCCGGTGGCCGTGGGCGACGCCGATCCCGAGGGGCACGGGCGAGTCGAGCACCGCGAGGACGGCGGCGTCCACCGAGGCGCGATCCCCTGCTCCGACCAGCGTCCCCGAGATCGCCCAATCGTCTCCCGCCGCCGCGCCAGCCACCTGCACGTCGGTGCCGAGCCACACGGCGCACCCCAGCGTCAGCTCTTCCCCCACCCCGGCGAGCCCGTCGAAGAAGAGCAACGCGGTGCGGTGCGGGTGGGACGGTTGCCCCCCGGGAACGCTCGCGGTGAGCTGGCGCGCTGCCTCCTCGGGGTTGGCCTTGATGCCGGTCACCATCGCCGTGTGCACCAGGAACGGACCGACGATGGCCACGGCGACCGCTGCCTTCGGGTGCTCGCCCTGCTCGGTGAATTCTCCCGCGGTCGAGGAGCCGATGGTGGGCACCCCTCCGAGCCCCCGGTGCAGCGCCGCGAGCGTGGGACCGAGGGGCTGGGTCATTGAGGCAAAACAAACGACGAGAGCCGGGCGCTCGCCTGCGAGCCGCTCGGTGAGCTGCCGCACCAGATCGGCCCCGGCCTCCTCGCCGGTGGTCTGGGTGACAGCGTGAACGATCTGGGTCATCGAGGTTCCCTCCGCGTCACATCGTCGCCCCTGCTGCTCCAGAAGGCAAGCTCGCCACGAGGGCGCAAGCAAACCCGGGAGCTCACCAACAGTACCCGGGCTTGATCTTCCACCAGCCCCGCCGGGCGCCCGGGTTCCACACCACCTTCGCTCCCCCGTAATTGCAGATGTGGTAGCCGTACCACTTGCCGGTACATCCGGTGTCGCTCACCGCGATCTCGTCCGTGTGCCCCTCCTCGTGCTGCCCCGCGCAGAACCCCTGCGCCCGCAGCGCCTCGCTCACCAGGCTGAACCAGTTCTGGCAGAGGTCGTTGGTGTTCTCTCCGGCGACCACCGTGATCGGGCAGTCGCTCCCGATGGAGCAGCCCGAGAGCTGCGCCATTGCCTCGTTCACCGCCTTGTCCACCTCCGGGTCCGTGTCCTGGTACGACCCGGACCAAGCGCAGTAATCCTCCTCGGGAACCCCCTGGGGGAACGAGCACCCCCCCGGACCAGGCGCCCCCGCCGGTCCGCAGCTATCCCCGGTCCCTGCCGAGCCGCCGTCGCCCCCCGCGCCACCGCCCCCGGTGCCACCGCCCCCGGTCCCGCCGTCGCTGCCACCGCCCC
>CAZSDX010000563.1:958-4671 GCA_964605685.1 uncultured Polyangiaceae bacterium | reverse complement strand
TGCGGGTTGGCCTGGGCTCGTGGCCCCTGGGTGGACCAAAGGATGGGCAAGGCCACAAAGATATACCGCGCCAACCATACGGTATATCCAGGGGGCATCCTGCTGGAAGTGCCCGCATCGGGCTCTGAATTGCCGATCCTGTGGAGTGTGTCGAGCGGCTGGAGGCCGCAGGCCACATGAGTTCACGATGGTGTTACACATGACCCCCCGCGATGCGAGTCAGCTCCTCGACGGAGATGGAGGGGGTGTAGCCCAGGTCGCGGCGGGCGGCGGAGATGTCGAAGTAGTGGTCGGTGGCCAGCTCCTCGGCGACGAAGCGGGTCAGCGGCGGCTCGCCGGGGAGCGGCAGCGCCCGGTAGAGCGCCTCCGCCACGGCTCCCAGCGCGTAGCCCACCGCCGGCGGGATCGTCCGCTGCGGCCTCGGCAGCCCCGCCTCGTTGAGGATGCGGGCGAGGAGCTCCGCCAGCGCCATCGGCTGCCCTTGCGACAGGAAGTAGACGCGCCCTCCGGCGGGGGAGCCGGGGTTCCGCAGTGCGTCGGCGGCCAGCAGGTGAGCCCGGGCGGCGTCTTCCACGTAGGTCACGTCGACGAGGTTCCGCCCGTCGCCCAGCAGCCGTAGCCTCCCCTTGCGGGCCCGCTCGATCAACCTCGGGACCAGGTGCGGGTCGCCGGGCCCCAGGATCAGGTGGGGCCTCAGGCTGACGGTGCGCAGCGTGGCTCCGTGGGCGGCGCGCACCGCCCGCTCGGCGATGGCCTTGGTGCGCGGGTAAGGGGCGAGGTACCGGGCGGGGTAGGGGGTCGACTCGTCCGCGCCGCGCAGCGGGGCTCCTCCGGCGACCACGCTGGGGGAGCTGGTGAACACCAGCCGACCGACCCCCTGGCGCCGGCAGGCGCCGAGGATGGCCTGGGTGGCCAGCACGTTGGCGCGGTGGTACTCCGCCTCGTCGCCCCACACCCCGGCCTTCGCCGCCGCGTGGATCACCAGATCGCAGCCGGCCACAGCGCGCTCGGCGGCTTCCGGGTCCGCGGCGTCTCCCCGGATCGCCTCGACCCCCAGGGCCCGCAGCGCCGGGTAGTCCCCCCGCGCCAGGCTCCGCACCTGGTCTCCCCGGGCCACAAGCTGGCGGCAGATCGCTGCCCCGAGGAACCCGCCGCCGCCGGTCACCAGCACCCGCTCTGCCATGGAGGGATCTCTTTACTCCCGCCAAAGGGCGCTCACCAGCAGGACGCACGAGGAGGGGGCGCTCAGTGCTCGCAGAGGTTGACGGCGCGGGGGTTGAAGGAGGTCTTGTGCAGGCGTCGCTCTTCCATCAGCTCCAGCCGGACCGCCAGTGCCTCCTCGTGGGGGAGGATGCCTTGCTGGGGAGGGACTTCCCGGGTGGAGGGGATGTACACGTCCGGGTCGACGATCCAGAACACGATCACGCGCCGACGTCCTTCGGCCACGCCGGGGCGTAGCCGCAGCGCGTTCAGCCGGTGGATGTGCGAGTTGGGGAACACCAGCACCCGGCCCGAGGGGGTCTCCACGGTGCCCAGGGGGATCGTGCCCTCCTCGACGATGTCCATGACGGGCATCGGGCGGCACTGGTCGATGTTCCAGAAGAGCATCCCGGCTTCTTCCCGGGTGTAGGACCGCTTGAAGCTGAGGGAGCCTCCCTCCAGCGCCTCGTCTCTGTCCAGGATGACCACGCAGGTGGCGACGATGTGCTCGTGGCTCATCCCCTCCACGTGCCAGACCCCCTCGTGGACCTCTCCGGCCTCCAGCCGGTACTCGACGATCTTCGGGATGACCTGGAGCTCCCGGCCTCGCAGCGGGCGCGGCGTGATCTCGACCGGCTCCAGGTCGCGGCCGTCAGGGAGCTCGGCCTCGTTCTCGTCGTCGTCCAGGTAGGTGAGCTGCTCCACGTAGCCGAGCACGCCCTCGATCATCGGCAGCGCCAGGGAAAACAGCTCGGCCAGGTCGCTGTAGAGCTCCGGGTGGCGCCCTCGATCCAGGTTGTTGATGTACGAGGCGATGGTGACCGAGCCATCCTCGGCCACCTGGAAGGGCGTCGGGAGCCACTGGTAGCGGGAACCCTCGAAGGGCCGACCGAAGCGCTCCACCATGTTGGGGCTGGGGGGTGGGGGCTTGGCGGTCATCGGGGAGCGACCCTCGATGTACGGGTAGAGGGAGGGGTGCACCAGGTCGCGCACCCGCGTCCCCGAGCCGGGGTGGTAGTCGACCGGCTCCAGCTCGATCAGCCGCTGCACATGGGCGCGAAGGCGGTTCCGCAGATCCTCCGGGATGCAATCGTCCTGGTACACCACGCCGTCCGGATCGGGGCGCTGGTAGTGGGCGTCCCTGTCGCCCAGGATCGCGGGGGACTCCTCCACGTTGTAGCTGTGCACCCCCCTCCGCAGACGATAATTTCTGGGCTTTTCCTTCGCTCCCTGGAGCTGGAGCGTCAGCGTCTCCTCGTCGCTGGCGATCACCCGCGCCAGCCCTTTCTCCGGTAGATCCCTGGCGTCGTCCTCCTCGTTCTCGAAGTAGGAGCACGCGATGTCCACCACGTCTCCAGGCCTCGGTTGGTAGTTTTCCCCGTGGGAGATCAGCATCTTGATGAAGGAGAAGTCGGTTCCACGGGGGGTCGTCGGGTGCGGGTTGTTCATCGCTTGTCTCTCCTGCCGGGCAACCTAGCGCGAGCCGGTCCGCCACCGGCAGCGTCATCGCCAAGGGGGAGACATTCCTTGACCGTCGCTCCGCAGGCGGTCTACCTGCTGGCCCACTCCGCGAGTTTTTCGCGGAAAATTTTCGAGTTGTGCCGGATGTCCACGGGGAATCCCTCGTGGAAAAGCACCTCCTGGATGCCCCGGGTGTGGGCGAACCGCGCGCCCATGGCCAGTAGCTCGGCTCGCACCCGCTCCCGGGAGGCTCCCCGGGTGGCGCTGTCCAGCTCCACGCACAGCACCGGGACCACCTCGCCTCGCCGCCTCGCCCCCACCAGCGCCGTCCGGAACACCTCCGGGTGCGCATTGAACACGCCCTCGCAGGGCTCGGTGAAGTAGGTCTTCCCTCCCGCGATGACCCGCTGGGATTTCCTCCCCTGGAACCACAGCCGTCCTGCCTCGTCGAGCACCCCCAGGTCGCCCATCCGGTGCATCACCTCGCCCCCGGGGCCGCGGATCTTCGCCAGCCCCGTGGCGTCCGCTCGCCGGAAGTAAGAGGCGGTCACCTGGGGGCCGCTCACCACGATCTCGCCCACCTCTCCTGGCGCCGCGCGCAGGTCGTCGCTCCAGGTCGGGATCGGCTCGTCCAGGATCCGGATGATCTCCACCCGGACCCCGTCCACCACCTTCCCCACGCAGGTCCCGGCGCCCTGCTCGGTGGCGTGCCGGGTCTCCCGCAGCACCTCGTCGCTCCCGATCACCGCCACCGGCAACGCCTCCGTGGCGCCGTAGGGCGTGAACACCTGGGCGCCGGGGGGGAGCAGGCGCCCGATCCGCTCCAGGGTGGCCGCGGGCACCGGGGCGCCGGCGGAGAACACCCGGCGCAGCGAGGGCAGCTCGGCCCCCAGCGCCTCCGGGCTCCGACCGACCCGGTCGAGCAGCGCCGGAGAGCCGAAGAGGTTGGTGATCCGAAGCCTCCGGATTGGCTCCAGGATCTCCCGCGGGTCGACCCGCGCCGGGCGCGTGGGGTCCATCCGGGGCAGCACCGTGGACATGCCGAGCGCCGG
>CAZSDX010000563.1:0-948 GCA_964605685.1 uncultured Polyangiaceae bacterium | reverse complement strand
CGAACAGCGGGAAGGTCGGCAGGTCGACCTCTCCCGGCTCGATGCGGAACGTGCGCCGCAGCAGCTCCACCTGCGCCGCGAAGTTCCCGTGGGTGTACACCGCGCCCTTCGGCGCCCCGGTGCTCCCGCTGGTGAACAGGATCGCCGCCGTATCTTCCTGCCGGACCTCCGGCAGCGCCCCGCCCGCCCCGGCCCCCGACGCCCGCACGTCGTCCAGGGTCACCCCGCCCCACGGCGCCACCGGCCCCACCGTCACCCGCAGCCGCGCCGACCTCGCCCAGCCCAGCACCAGCCTCGCCAGGTGCGCCTCCGGCACGCCGAGGAACGCCTCCGGCTCCGCTTCCGCCAGGCACCCGCCCATCCGCTGCGGGCCGATCCCCGGATCGATCAGCACCGGCACCGCCCCCGCCTTGAACAGCCCGAAGGTCAGCGCGAACAGCTCCCCTCCGGGCCTCACCAGCACCGCCACCCGGCTCCCCTGGCTCAGCCCCATCCGGCGCAGCCCCCGGGCGATCCGCGTGCTGTCCTCGTCCAGCTCTCGGTAGCTCAGGTGCCGGTAGCGAAGCTCCGGATCGCCTGCCTTCCCCAGCGGGATGTGCACCGCCGTCGCCCCCGGCTGGCGCCTCGTCATCTCGCCCAGCGCCCCCGCGATGTTGCCGCCTTTCATGCCCTGCTCTCTACCAGACCACGTCCCCGGATGCGCTTGCTTGCGTCGTCCTGCCACGGCGGAAAATCACAGCCAGAAAAAAGCTTTGGCCATCGATATTTAGGAAGTGAAACTTCCTGCTACGTTCCTGCATCAGAAGGACGGCGCCATGAAGACTTTTTCCCTTGGTTGGCTGGTGGTCGCGGTGGCTCTCCTCGGCTGCGGGTCCGAGACGAGCGTGGACACGGGGTTCAACGAGAACGCTGGGGGCAGCTCCGGCGCGGGTGGCTCCGGGGGCGGGG
>CAZSDX010000562.1:0-4679 GCA_964605685.1 uncultured Polyangiaceae bacterium | reverse complement strand
GGCAGCGCCGCCAGCGCCCCCGCCGCCAGCGCCTCCGCCGCCAGCCCTTCGACGGACAGCTCCGGCGCTCGGCGCAGCAGCAGCCCCCCTCGCTCCGCCAGCACCCGGGCCGCGGAAGGCAAGACCAGCGCCGCCCCGAGGAACGCCCCCCCCGAGACCAGCGCAGGGCTCACCGGCACGTCCCCCTGCTCGATGGCGCGGGCCAGGCGCCTCGGGGTAGGCTCCTCGCTTTTGTCGCTCACGGGGGCGAAGCGTACCCGCAAGTTGCGTCGGGGCGCGAGGGCCGGTTTACTACCCGCCACCGTGGCAAAGCTCTCGGTTCTCCTCGTCGACGCCGATCCCAGGAGCGTGCGTGTCCTCGAAGTCAGCCTTCGCGGCGCCGGCTTCATCGTCACCACCGCCTCCGACGGCCTCGACGCCCTCGCCAAGCTGGAGGTCTCTCCTCCCGCCCTCGTCCTCAGCGACACGAAGCTGCCCAACCTCGACGGCTACGCCCTCGTCCGTCGCCTCAAGGAGCGCCCCGAGTGGGCCACCATCCCCGTGGTCTTCCTCTCCAGCCAGCGCTCCATCGAGGACAAGATCCGGTGCCTGGAGCTGGGGGTCGATGACTACCTGACCAAGCCCATCCTCGTCCGCGACCTGCTGGCTCGCATCAGCCTCCTCCTCTCCCGGCGCACCGCCGAGTCCCTGGCCAACCGCGGCGCCTCCGGGCGCACCCGCTTCGCCGGGAACCTCGAGGACATGGCCGTCATCGACCTGCTCCAGACCTTCGAGGTCAGCAGGAAGACCGGGGTGTTGCTCCTGACCCACGACGCCCAGGGCGCCAAGATCTTCTTCCGGGAGGGCAAGGTCATCGACGCGGAGCTGGGGCGGCTCCGGGGGGAGGAGGCGGTCTACCGCACCCTGCTCTGGACCAGCGGCCAGTTCGAGGTGCACTTCGGCGCCATCCCCAACGAGGACTCCATCGACGGCTCCACCCAGGGGCTCCTCATGGAAGGGATGCGCCGCGTCGATGAGTGGCACCGGCTGCTGGAGCAGCTCCCCCCCCTGAGCACCACCTTCGAGGTCGACCACTCCCTGCTGCTGGAGCGCCTCAACGAGATCCCGGACGAGCTGAACGGCATCCTTCGCCTCTTCGACGGGCGCCGCACGTTGATGCAGGTGGTCGATGCCTCTCCCTTCGAGGATCTCTCCACCCTCTCCACCATCACCAAGCTCTTCTTCGAGGGACTTCTCTCGATCCGCGAGGGGCATCCGGAGGCTACCGGACCAGACTCCATGGTCCCCAGCCTCGATGATCCCCACGACGGCCACCCGCCGCCCCCGCCCGCCCCGCTCCCTTCGCTCCCGCCCAGCGCCGGGGGCGAGCACTTCTCCTGGAACGCGGACCCGGATCTCCTCACCAGCGCCCCTTCCCGCATCCCCCGCGTGTCCCCCGAGGAACCTCCCCGGCCTTCCCCGGACAGCGGCCCCGACACCCTCCACGAGACCCCCGCCGCCAAGCGTGTCGCCGAGACCCGCTCCGATCCCTCTCCTCCGCCCACCGCCGATCCGCCCTCCACCGCCGACGAAACGCCTCTCGCCAAGAAGCTCCACGAGGCCCCCGAGGAGCCGCCCTCCACCGCCTCGGAGACCCCCCTCGCCAAGCAGCTCTTCGACGAGCCACCCCCCCCCGCGCCCCCGCCTGCCCACCCCGAGGAGCCTGCCATCGACCTGGTGCGCAAGGCCACCCCCTCCGGTCGGATCCTCGACTCCGACGCCCCCTTGCCCCTGGCGGAGCCGCGCCGCGTCCCTGTCCGGACCATGCCCAGCTCCAGCGAGCTGAGCGCCGCCGCTGCCCTCGCCGGAGGCTCCCTCAAGGCACCCGCCGCGGATCGTGCCTCTCCTCTCCCGGTGGCCGTCGAACCCGCCCCGGAGCCCACCCCGGAGCCCCAGACCAGGACGGAAAGCTCCCCCGAGCCGGCTCCCCCCAGCTCCCGCCGTCTTCACCCTCCGGAGCCCCGCGCCGGACAGGAGGACCCCTCCAACATCTCCGGCTCCTTCTTCTCCGACGGAGATCGCCTCGCCGAGGAGGTCGCCAGACACCAGCGCGTTTCCCTCGAAGATTCTCGCGATGACCACGAGCCCGTTGATGCCGCAGCTCTCCTGGAACGCGAGCAACGCCGCAAGAAGATGTCCTCCGTCGTCCTCTTCGCCGTGGGCGGCGCTGCCCTGATCGGCGTCCTCGGCTTGGTCAGCCAGAAGCTCAGGGGCGAAGACCCGATGCCAGCTCCCCCGGCCACCACCACGACGAGCACGGCCACGGCCACGGCCACGAGCACGTCCACGGCCACGGCCACGAGCACGGGGACGGGAACGAGCACGAGGACGGGCACGGGGACGGGAACGAGCACGGGGACGGGCACGGGAACGAGCACGGGGACGGGAACGAACTCCTTGCCGGGCGAGGCCGCGGGCGCTGCGGGGGCAGGGGAGGCCGCTGGCGCAGGCGGTGCAGGTGCAGGCGGCGCGAGCGGAGCCGCCGGCGTGGGCGGAGCCGCTGGGGCAGGGGAAGGCGCCGGGGCTGCCGGGGCCGCCGGAGAGGTCACTCCTGACCCTGCCAAGGCCAAGGAATACGTGGGCAAGTCGCTCCGGGCCCTGGAGATGGGGAAGTACGCCGACAGCATCGAGGCGGCCAAGCAGGCCATCGCTCACGATCCGGAGGATGCGAACTCCTACCTTTACTGGGGGACCGCGCTGATGAGCACGGGCAAGCGCGCCGAGGCCAAGGAGGTGTTCGCGACCTGCGTCGAGAAGGCCAAACGAGGCCCCATCCACGAGTGCCGGCAGTTCCGCTGAGAAGACCCCGCCCCCGCGGGGCGCCGGAATGGTATCCTGGAGGGGATGCGTACCCGGCTTTTTCTTGCGTTGGTTCCTGCGCTCTTTCTCTCCTGCGGGGGCGAGGGCGACGAGCTGGAGCTGGCAGAGCGTTCGGAGCCGCTGACGGTGAGCGGTGCGGTCTCCTCGTCGTGCTCGACGACCTCGGTGATGGGGCTGTCGCTCCAGATCATCCAGGTGTCGAACTGCCTGAAGCCAAACATCCTGGTGAAGGTGCCGAGCCGGCCCAATTTCCAGGCGGGGTCCGCGGTGATCCCGTACATGCAGAAGCCGGGCGTGGACGCGCTGGTGAAGGCGCTGGACGCGAAGCCGGGCACCTCCATGGCGGTGACGAGCATGCTGCGGACCATCGCGTCGCAGTTCCTGCTCTACAGCTGGTACCAGCAGGGGAAGTGCGGCATCGGTCTGGCGGCGCCGGTGGGCAAGAGCAACCACGAGTCGGGGCTCGCCATCGACATGAGCAACTACAGCTCGTGGCAGAGCACCCTGGGGGGCAACGGCTTCAAGTGGTTTGGCTCCGGGGATCCAGTGCATTTTGACTACAACGGGGGGGGGACGGTGAGCCTGCTCTCGACGGAGATCCTGGCCTTCCAGAAGCTCTGGAACCTCAACAACCCTGGGGACAAGATCGCAGAGGACGGGGCGTATGGCCCCCAGACCGAGGCCCGGCTGAAGAAGTCGCCCGCGGAGGGGTTTGCCAAGACCGTCGAGTGCGGTGACCTGTCCGACGACGACGGGGATGGCATCCCGAACAGCAAGGACAATTGCCCCGCCGCCAAGAACGCTGACCAGAAGGATACGGACGGCGACGGGAAGGGCGACGCCTGCGACACCGACGACGACAGCGACGGCATCGCGGACGGCGCCGACAACTGCCCGCTGGTCCCCAACCCTGACCAGAAGGACTCGGACGGCGATGGCCAGGGCGACGCTTGCGATAAGGATAACGACGGGGATGGCGTCCCGGACGCCTCCGACAACTGTCCCGCGGTGAAGAACACCAACCAGCTCGACAACGACGGCGATGGCCAGGGAGACGCCTGCGACAGCGATGACGACGGGGATGGCGTCCCGGACGCCTCCGACAACTGCTCGCTGGTGGCAAACACTGACCAGAAGGACAGCAACGGGGACGGGAAGGGCGACGCCTGCGAGGGCGATTCGGATGGCGATGGCGTCCCGGACAGCAGCGACAATTGCCCGCTGGTCGCCAACCCCAACCAAGAGGACACCGACGGGGACAAGGTCGGCGACGCCTGCGAGAGCGACACGGACAAGGACGGGATCCCCGACGACCTCGACAACTGCCCCACCGCGGAGAACGCAGACCAGGCGGACAGCGATGGGGACAAGATCGGCGACGTCTGCGACCTCGACCGGGATGGCGACGGCGTCCCCAACGACAAGGATAACTGCCCAGACCTCCCCAGCCCCAACCAGAAGGACACCGACAGCGACGGGAAGGGGGACGTCTGCGACGACGACCGGGATGGCGACGGCATCCCCAACGGCCAGGACAACTGCCCCGACCTCCTCAACGTCGACCAGGAAGACTCGGATGGCGACGGGAAGGGCGATGCCTGCGACTCCCCCGACGGGAGCCCCGTCGATCCGGACAAGGAGCCCCCCGAGGGAGACCCCGCCGCCGACCCGAACGATGGCGATCCTGCCCCCGGCGACGGCGCGCCCAAGCAGAGCATCACCGTCCGGGGGACCGACCCCGAGGCCGACAGCGGCTGCGGCTGCGCCCAGGTCGGCCGCCCCGCCCCCCTCGGCGCCCTCGCCCTGGCGCTGGCCTCCCT
>CAZSDX010000561.1:0-4698 GCA_964605685.1 uncultured Polyangiaceae bacterium | reverse complement strand
CGCGGCCAGCGACACCAGCAAGAGCAGGGGAGGCGACCTCATCGGGCTGGGCGGGGGCGGTGAGGGCGCCGGGGGGCGGGGCGGGGCGGCTTGCCCCGCGGAGGCTGCGCGCTCGGCAGGGGTGAAGATGGCAGGGGCGCTGCACCAGGGACATCCAGGATCACCCGGGATCGACGCGCCAGGCTGAGGTAGCGCGCAGCCGCGGCGCTGACCTGCTCCCGCCCGAGGGCCGCGGCGCGAGGGAGCTCCCCCGCGAGAAGCCCCGCGTCCCCGTGAAGGAGCTCCGTATCCCCCAGGCGCAGGGCGAGCTGGTGAGGCTCGGACGCAACGCGCCAGCTCCGGGCCTCCATGTCCGCCAGGAAGGCGCCCAGCTCGGCCTCCGTGGGCCCCTTGAGGGCGAGGGACTCCAGCTCCGCGTCGACGATCCGCTCGACCTCGGCCCGGGCCGCGCCGTCGGCAAGGTCTATTTCTACCCTGGCCAGGGACGCGGAGCGTTGCTCTTCGAGGGCGGTGGTGATGCGGGCGGCAAGCCCCCGTTCCTGCTGGAGCCTAGCCGGGAGCCGCTGGCGAGCGAGGACATGGAGGGCCGCCTCGACGGCGAGGGCATCGTCGGTCCTGCGGCCAGGGGTAGCCCAGCCGTGGAGCAGCACGGGAGCCCGGAGGCGCGGGGCCAGGAGGAGGGCGGTGCGCTGGCTGGTTTGCTCGGGGATCAGGAGGGGCGGAGGGGCGGGCCGCTCCTGGCGGCGAGCGGTCTCGAAGAAGCGGTGGACGAGCTGGCTTGCCGCCTCGACCTCGATGGCTCCGGTCACCACCAGGATGGCGTTGCTCGCCGTGTAGTGGGTCTCGTAGAAGGACTGGGCAGCCTCGGGGCGGAGAGCGGCCAGGTCGGCGACGGTCCCGGCGACCGGGTGTTCCAGGGGCCAGACGGACTGGAAGACGAGGGCGCGGAGCCTGTCCAGGCCAGCGTTCCTGGGGGCGGCGGCGCGCTGCTGGAGCTCGAGGAGGAGGAGTTCCCGCTGGGCCTGGACACCATCGGGGGGGAGCTGGAGGGATTTGAGCCGATCCGCCTCCAGCCACAGCCCCAAGGGGAGCTCGCCCGGGGGGAGCACGCCAAGGTAGGCGACGCGCTCGCTGGAGAGCTCGCTCCAGCCCCGGGCGCCGCGAGCGGCCAGGAGCCGGTCATGCTCGCCGCGGAGTAGGTTGGCGCTGCCGAGGCCCATGGAGGCCCGGACGAGGCCGGCGAGGCCGGCTGCGCCGCGCTGCTCCCGGTGGGAGCCTGCGTCGTAGAGCAAGGCGACCACGACGACGGTCGCGCCGGGGGTGGGGCAGAGGACGACCCGGAGCCCGTTGTCGAGGGAGAAACGCTCGATGGCCAGGGGAGGGGCGCGGAAGGAGGGGGGAGGTCGGGGAGCGGAGCGAGGGGGCGGGAGGGGGTGGGGTGAAGGCGCGGGGCGGGGGCGCTTCTTGGGGCGTTTCTGGGCGGAAGGGGCGGGGCGAGGAGGCGCCCCGGTGGAGGGAGCCGGAGCCCCCAGCAAGATCGCCGCCAGCGCGAGCCCCATGGTCCGGGCCGACCTGCTCATGGGGGCGAGGCCTAGCACGGTTACCGCGCTCCTTCGACAGGGGGTTGATGGAGCAGCTCGACGACATCGCGGCAGGGCTCCGGGGACAGGCCCGCCAGCACCTCGCTGCAGGGGCGCTCGACGTAGGTGGCCTTGCAGGCGTCGAGATCCTTGAGGAGCCGCGCGGGCCGGGAGCAGGCCCCCTGGCAGCAGGTGGGGCGGTTGTTGTCGACGCAGCGAGCGACGGGGCCGTCGGCGCCGCAGGTGTCCACCGCGTAGGAGCAGAAGGCAGGGAGCAGCTCGTCGCAGTAGGCGCCGATGGTGTCGTTGGCGGTCTGGGCGCCGGTGCTGGTGATCTCGGGGGAGCAACCGGACCCCAGGATCCCCAGGGAAACCAGCAGCCAAAACCAAAGCACGAAACCTATCTGTACCAAGGACCGTACCTCGTGGTGAGATGACCGAGGCGAACCCGGATCACCCAACCTTCTTGCCCTGCCAAAAACCGTGACCACTCCTGATCTTACCTCCGATCCGCTCGGCATCGTGGGCACCCTCCTCGCCGAAAAGTACGAGATCGAGCGCTTCGTCGCGGAGGGAGGCTTCTCGCTGCTCTACCGGGCCCAGCACAGGGTCTGGAAGCAGCCGGTGGCCGTCAAGTTCCTCAAGGCCATGGCCTCGGCACCCCCTGGCCAGCGCCAGGAGCTCCTCGACGGCTTCCTCCAGGAAGGCCAGCTGCTCCGCCAGCTCTCCAGCCGCACCGCGAGCATCCTCCAGGCCCACGACGTGGGCACCTGGGTCAGCTCTTCGGGCGAGTGGTACCCGTACCTCATCCTCGAGTGGCTCGACGGCAAGCCCCTGGATCAGATCCTCGACGAGATGCGGGAGAACCGCGTACCTCCGCTGACCTTGCCCCAGGTGCTCCACTGCCTGGAGCCCGCCGCCAAGGCCCTGGAGGTGGTCCACCGCAAGGGGATCGCCCACCGGGACATCAAGCCCGCCAACCTGTTCGTCATCGGCGATCCCCACAGCGACGAGTCCTTCGTGAAGGTGCTCGACTTCGGCATCGCCAAGGTGCTGGGGGACATGGCCGAGATGTCCGCCGCCAAGGCCAAGACCGGCACGGCGATCTCCTCCTTCACCCCCTGGTACGGCGCCCCGGAGCAGTTCAGCAAGCGCTACGGCGCCACGGGCCCCTGGACCGACGTCTTCGCCCTCGCCCTCGTCATGGTCGAGATGCTCTCGCTCCGCTCGCCCCTCGACGGCGACGACGTGGTGCAGCTCTCCCTCCAGAGCGTCAACCCCGCCGAGCGCCCCTCGCCGCGCCAGCGGGGTGTCGAGCTGTCCGACGCGGTGGAGGCGGTCTTCCTCAAGGCGCTGGCCGTCAAACCCGAGGACCGCTACCCCACCGCCGGCCCCTTCTGGAACGATCTCTGCCAGGCCGCCGGGGCGGTCCAGTTCCTGGATAGCCCCACCTACAGCACCGCGCTCCCCTCGGAGGCGGGGAGGGTCTCGCTCCTGGCGGCGCTCTCTGGCGGTGCCTCTGTCGAGAGCATCGCCCGTGCCGATACGCTGGTCACCGTGGCCAATCCGCAGCCGTCCTCCACCATCCCCGGCTTCGGCAACACCAACCCTCAACCTTCCGCCCCCGCGCCCTCGCGCACCGGGGTGATCGTCGCCGCCGTCGTGGCCGGGGCGGTGCTCCTCGCGGGGGTCGGCTTCCTGCTCCGGTCGAGCGGCGGACCTGCCACCCCGGCTGCCTCGGCCACCCCCGCAGCCTCCGTCGCCCAGCCTCCCGCCTCCGCCGCGATCTCCGCGCCTCCGCCCGCGCCGGCTTGCCCCGAGGGGATGGTTCCCATCAAGGGCGGTGACTTCTACATGGGCTACGAGGGGGAGGGGGCCACGGAATCCGAGGGCCCCGCGCATCCGGTCAAGCTTGACCCCTTCTGCATCGACGTCACCGAGGTCACCGTGGAGCAGTACCGGGCCTGCTCCGACGACGGCAAGTGCCTTCCTGCCGCCACGACCGTCGACTTCCCCGGCATGACCCCCAAGCAGAAGAAGCTCTACTCCACCCTCTGCAACATCAACAACCCGGGCCGCGATCGGCACCCGATCAACTGCGTCAACTGGGAGATGGCCTCCAACTACTGCGAGCGCCAGGGCAAGCGGCTCCCGACCAGCGCCGAGTGGGAGTTCGCCGTCCGGGGACCGGATGGTCGCACCTACCCCTGGGGCAACGATCCGCCGGACGCCAACCACCTCAACGCCTGCGGCTCCGAGTGCATCGAGTGGGGCAAGAAGAACGGCGTCGCCGCCGAGCTGACGGCGATGCACGACCAGGACGACAGCTTCCCCACCACCGCCCCGGTCGGCTCCTTCCCCAAGGGGCGCTCTCGCTACGGGCTCGACGACGTGATCGGCAACGTCATGGAGTGGGTCCACGACTGGGACGGCCCCTACACCAAGGATCCCAAGACCAACCCCAAGGGCCCCCCGGACGGCAAGGAGCGGGTCATCCGCGGCGGCGCGTGGAACGCCGGCCACATGGTCTGGGTGCGCCCCTCCTTCCGCTTCCAGTACCCGCCCAGGACCCTCAGCCACGGCATCGGCTTCCGTTGCGCCAAGGAATCGACTAGGACTCCCTTATGGATCTCTCCTCGCTCCAGGCTTCTGCGATCGAGATTCTGCTCGCCGTGGCCATCGGGCTGTTGCTCCTGGTCCCGGTGCCTCTCTTCCTGGAGAAAGTCCTGCCGTTCTCGCTGAAGACCGCCATCAGCGGAAAGCGCAACGACGCGGTGAGCGTCATCCTGTTCTCGATCTTGCTGGGCCTCAGCATCATCATCCACGCGAGCCTCCGCCCCGAGGCGCAGGCGAGCGCCCCGGCTGCTCCGAGCGCGTCCGCTGCCCCGGCCCCGTCGACCTCCCCGGGGGCCACGCCCCTGCCCGCGCGTTCGGTGGTGCCCCGGCGCACCACCCCCCCCTCCTGAATCGCGCCGGATTGTCGAGAAAAAAGCCGGGAACAATGGGCTCCTGGTGGTATACTCGCCCGCAAGGAGTTACCCATGCGCACCCTCACGCTTATCCGGACTTCTTCCCTGTTGTTGCTGGTATCTCTGGGGGCCTGCGGGCTCGTTGCTTG
>CAZSDX010000560.1:0-4699 GCA_964605685.1 uncultured Polyangiaceae bacterium | reverse complement strand
CGGCGGAGGGAACGGCGGCGGCGTCGTCGCCACCGCGGGCCGGGGAGCCGGAGGAGAGGCCGGGGGCGGCGCGGTGGCCGAGCAGGCCAGCAGCCCCAGGGCCGCCCAGGGAGCGATCCGGAGCAGGGTCATCAGGAACCCTCTTCCTCGTCCGGGGGAGAGGGCGGGATCTCCTCGACCTCCGGGGCGGGCTGGGTCTCGGCGCCTTCGTGGCGGGTGACGACGGCGTAGCCGTGGGCCATGACGGTGCGGGCGGCCTCCAGGAGGCGCTCGTCGCCGCTCTTGCTGCGGAGGGCGACGAGAGGGGCGCCGGGGGCGGGGGTTTCGAGGAGCAGGCGAGCGGCGTCGCGGACCGGGGGAGGAACGTCGTCGTCGTCGGGGAGGGCAGCGAGGTGGTCCATGTAGCTGCGTCCCCAGGCGGGGCGAGGCTCGTAGATGAGGGCGGCGTTGAGGGCCATGCCGGCGGCGCGGCGAGCGCCGGCGTGGCCGGCCTTGGGGTTGTGGTCGCGGTAGGCGACCTCGGCGCGCTGGAGCTCGGCGAGGGAGGCCTGGATCCACTCGCGAGCGGAGAGGCGGTAGAGCCAGTGAGCGGGGTCCTTGTCCATGGGGCAGCTCACGCCTTGTAGGGCCTGCTGGAGTGCTCGATGCCGTCGTAGCGGAGCAGGGTAGGTTTCTGCTCGACGACGGTGGCGACGGCGACGGGGCGGCGCCAGACGCGGTGGAGGGCCTTGAGCACCTCCTTGGCGTAGTCGAGGCGGAGGTCGAGGCCGGCGTGTTCGTGGCGGAGGAGGAGCTCGCCGCGGTTCTCGAAGTTGGCGTCGAGCACCTGGATGACGGGGTTCCCGGCGTTGGTGAGCTGGAAGAGGAGCTTGTCCTTGACCTTCTTGAACTCGCGGGACTCGATCTCGAAGCGCTCGTTGCGTCCGGAGTAGGTGAAGGTGAAGAGCTTGAGGTCCCGGGCGAGGTCGATGGTGAGGAACTCGTCGAGGAGGGTGACGTCGTTGTAGAGGCGGCGGACCTCGAAGAGCTTCTGGCGGCCGAGGCCGAGGCGGAGGTCCCAGTGGGCCTTCTCGTCGTAGTCGTCGCACTCCTCCCAGTCGCGACCGAACTGGCCCTTGTTCCAGCGGTCCTCGATGCTGCGGAGGATCTCGACCCCGAGCTTGTAGGGGTTGAGGCGTCCGCCGCTGGTGGCCAGCACACCGGCGTTCCGGTCGGCGTACTCGATGATGTCGTTCGCGTCGGCGATCTTCTCCGTCATCATCTTGCTGTGCCAGAACGAATTATGGTTGAGGAAGCCGCCGGCTGCATAACGGTGGGTCTCCTCCACCGAGATATCGAATACATCCCCGCGGCCGTGGGAGATCTCCACCACCTCGTCGGACCAGGATTCATCCTTGAACCAGCGATGGTTCAGGAGATAAGCCTCGACCTTTTCCTTCTTGCGCACAAGGGAGAAGCCCACACAAGCGGCAAAGACCTCGACGGAGCGTCCCTGAATGGTCACGTGCCAGCAGCCATCCTTCTGCCGACGCTTGCGGCTCAGGACACCGAAGTTGAGCAGCAAGAGCTGCACCTGCTCGGCCAGCGCGTCGCTCGTCGTGCTCAGGATGACCCCCTGGGGCCCGGCGTATCCGTCGCAATCAAAGTAGGTCTGGAGGAAGTCGCGCACCACGTAGTCCGGCGAGCGCAGGATGAGGTCGGGGATGCGCTTGTCGCGGGCGCTGGGGCCGCTGGTCAGTCCGAGCCCCTCCGTGAGGAAGTCGGCCAGCGTTTCTGAGTGGATGAGCACGCGGTACTTGTTCCCCTCCCGCTTGACCACGCATTCGATCTCGAAGAGCTGGCGTGCCAGGTCAACGAAGGTGGCCACGGAGTGCTCGTCCCCGGTGGTGAGCCCGAGGTTGCGCTTGACGCGGCTGATGTGCCCGTCTCCGACCAGGTACCCGACGAAGGCGGACAGTTCCCTGGTCATCACCGTCGGCAAGCGGACTTCCTTGCGGCGGGCGGGCTGGGCGATGGCGTTGTCGTTCTCGGGGCTCTCGTAGTGCTGGATCCACTGGACCAGCGCCGCGTTCCCTTCGCACTCGCCCCGGCGGTAGCGAGCCACCGTCGTCGGAGAGACGCCGGCCCGCTCGGCCACGTCGGCCAGGGTGATGCGTCGGGGCCGCGGCGTCCACCGGATCGGAACCTCTTGCTGGGCCCACAGGTTCCGTCCTCCGGTGATCTGCACCTTGCTGCCCACGGACAGCTCGTCCAGCCGGACCCAGCGTCCATCGGCGCCCATGATCCGGTGGTTGTTCGAGCCCAGGAGGGTCAACCCGCGGCGCGTCTTGATGGTCACGGTGGGGTGATCGCGGAGGATGTTCCGATCATAAACCCTCCTGTCGTCCAGGCCATCCGAGACGACATTTGCCTCACCCTTTACCAAGCATTCCATGGTCATCACGCCATGATTCGTGAAAACCATCGTGTTCCCCCCGAGGCAAGCCCATCCTTCGTTAGCCACCTTTGTCTGGATTTGAGGGGTAAAATAGTAGGCTTCTTCCCGGATGATTTCCAGGATATCGCGCTCCCAGCGATCCATGGGAGCGTTTTCGAGGAGGAAGGCGAGGACGTCGCGCTGTGGGGATTCGGGGAAGCGGCGAGGTTTGTCCGCCTCGGCCTGGAGCTTGCGGCGTTGCTCCTCGATGTACTCGTCGGGGTTGATGTACTTCTCCATGTAGCTGCGCTCGGCGCGGAGGCGCGGGACCTCGGGGGGAGCGTCGACGGGCTCGGGCTCGCTGTCGCGGGGGCGCTGGGGGGTGAAGGGGCGCCAGGGGTCGATGAGGTTCTCCAGGGACAGGCAGAAGTCGATGAATTCCTCGACCTTGGAGACGCCGTGGCGGTCCATGATGCGGCGGACGCGCTGGCCGTGGTTGGCCATCTTGTCGACCCACTTGCGCTGGGGGTTGAAGGGCTCGACGCGGCGGATGGGGTCGGCGAGGTTGCCCTGGGCGTCGAGGTCGGTGGCGCGGAAGGAGAAGTTGTTCTTGAAGAAGTCGACGTGGCCGTAGACGTGGGCCATGACGAGGCGCTGCTCGGTGAGGCTGTTGCCTTCGAGGAGGTAGGCGAAGGAGGGGTTGTTGTTGATGACCATCTCGTAGATCTTGGAGAGGCCATACTCGTAGCTCTTGGAGAGCTGCTCGTACTCCATGCCGAAGCGCCAGTGGGGGTAGCGGTTGGGGAACCCCCCGTAGGCGGCGACCTCGTTCATCTGGTCGTAGGAGAGCATCTCGAAGACCGTGGGGAAGAAGTCGAGCCCGTAGTCCTGGGCGATCTTCTCGATGCGATTTTGCTCCTCGCGGAGGTAGTTCGGGAGCGTGGTCTTGAGGGCGAACTTGCTCATAACTTCCCCTTGCCCAGGAAATCCTTGATGCTGTTGATGATGGCGTCCTTGTCCCGGATCTCGCTGGTGACCACCCGGTCGTCCTTGCCCAGGTGCTCGCGGAGGTCCTTGATGAACTGGCCGGAGCCGTAGGGGCTCTCCACCTGGCCGTAGGCGAACATGTTGACCCGGGGCAGCAGTTTGTTCCTGAGCAGGTCGATGCAGAGGAGGGTGTCGTCCATGGACCAGTTGTCCCCGTCGGAGAAGTGGAAGGGGTAGATGTTCCACTCCTCGGGGGGGAAGTGGTCGTCGATGATCTTGGAGCACAGCTTGTAGGCGCTGGAGATCATGGTGCCGCCGGACTCGCGGGTGTGGAAGAAGGTCTCCCGGTCGACCTCGCGGGCGGTGGCGTCGTGGATGATGTAGCGGCTCTCCAGGCCCTTGTATTGCTTGCTCAGCCAGGTATCGATCCAGAACGACTCGATGCGGACGATCTCCTTCTGCTCGTCGCCCATGCTTCCGCTGACGTCCATCATGTAGATGATGACCGCGTTGGCCGCAGGCTCGGTCTGGGTCTTCCAGCTACGGAAGCGCTTGTCCTCGGGGATGGGGACGATGGTGGGGGCGCCGGGGACGAAGGACTTGCTGGCGATCATCCGCTTGAGCGCCTCGCGGTAGGTGCGCTTGAAGTGCAGGAGCGAGTCGGGGCCCACGCGGCGGATGCCCACGTAGCGGTCGCGAGTGTTCTCCAGGCGGCTCTTGCCCCGGTTCTGGATGTCCGGCAGGGCCAGCTCTTCCCCCAGGATCTCCGCCAGCTCGTCCAGGGTGACGTCGACCTCCAAGGCATGCTCGCCGGCGTCCTTGCCGGCCTTGCCCTTGCCGCTGCCCTCGCCCTCGCCCTCCTCGCCGCCCACCGGGTCACCCGGATCGCCGTCGCCCTGGCCGACGCCCCCCTGCTGCTTGTCGCCGAAGCGGAAGCGAGGGATGTCGATCTGCGGGATGGGGATCGACACCAGATCCTTCCCCTTGCGCCCCATGATCTCGCCGTTGGAAATGTAGCGCCGGAGGTTCTGGCGGATCTTGCCTCGCACGATCTGCCGGAAGCGATGGTGGTCCTGATCGATCTTGAGCGACATGCGTACCCAGCAAGCTAGCACCAAGCCGCCCCCCCCCGCAGGCCCTTCCTGCGCCCGGCTGGCCGCGGGGCTGGCGCTGGCGCTGGCGGGGTGCTCCGCGCCGCAGGGATCCATCGGCGCCCTGCTGCTGCTGGACCCGACCAGCGGAGCCCTCCTGGTGCGGGAGGCCGAGGGAGTCTCCTATCGGCTTTCCTCCTGGGAG
>CAZSDX010000559.1:0-4700 GCA_964605685.1 uncultured Polyangiaceae bacterium | reverse complement strand
CCCAGAGGGCGGTTAGCCCGAGGACCCCCAGGGACAGGCCCCAGAGCGGCCCGGGGCGCCGCGGGCCCGGCGCCAGCTCCCGGGCGCCCGCCCAGACCAGGAGCACCAGGAGCACCAGCGCCACGCCGAGGTGCGCCGCCAGCCGGTACGGGCTGACCCGGGGCACGTCGACGAGGCCGCTCCTGACCATGAACCAGCCCAGGCCCCCCTGGAACCCCCCCAGCGCCAGCAGGGCGAGGGCGAAGGAGGCCCGGGGGCCGGTCAGCGCCTTCCGCCACAGGAACCAGAGCATCGGCAGCAGGAAGGCCGCCCCCGCGAGGCGCCCCAGCAGCCGGTGCCCGTACTCGATCAGGTAGATCCGCTGGAACTGGGGGAGCGTCATGCCCAGGTTGACCAGGCGATACTCGGGGGAAGCCTGGTAGCGGGCGAACTCGTCGAGCCACGCAGCCTCCCCGAGGGGCGGCAGGACGCCGGTGATTGGCTTCCACTGGGTGATGGAGAGGCCCGCGTGGGTCAGCCGGGTGACGCCACCGACGACAACCATGGCGAAGACCAGGGCAGCGCAACCGAGGAACCATAGCCCCACGGCGCGGCGAGGGCCGGATGGGGTCATCTTTACCCTACAGGCTCGAAGCGAGCCTGGAAGAAGCGGAGGTAGCGGGGCTCGTAGGTGAGGCGTAGACCTCGGATCTGCTCGCGGCGGCGGAACAGCTCGAACACGCCCTCGCAGACGACGTCGCAGTGGGCCTGGGTGTAGACGCGGCGAGGGAAGGTGAGGCGCACCAGCTCCAGCCTGGGGGCGTGGTGCTCGCCGGTGACGGCGTCGCGGCCCGCGGAGACGATGCCGCGCTCCATGGCCCGGACGCCGGACTCGACGTAGAGCTCGGCGGCCAGCGCCTGGGCGGGGAAGGAGGTCTGGGGCAGGTGAGGGAGAAAGGCACGGGCGTCGAGGAAGACCGCGTGGCCTCCGGTGGGCTGGACGACGGGGATCCCGGCGTCCTTGAGCCGGTCGGCCACGTACTCGACCTGGCCGATGCGGGCGCGGATGGAGCTGTACTCGACGGCCTCCTCGATGCCGCGGGCCATGGCCTCCATGTCGCGGCCGGCGAGGCCCCCGTAGGTGTGGAGCCCCTCGAAGATGACGACCATGTTGCGAGCCTCCTCGAAGAGGGCGTCGTCGTTGCAGGCGAGGAAGCCCCCGATGTTGACCAGGAGATCTTTTTTGGCGCTCATGGTGCATCCGTCGGTGAGGTCGCAGAACTCGCGGAGGATCTGGGGGATGCTCTTGCCGGACTGGCCCGGCTCTCGCTGCTGGATGAAGTAGGCGTTCTCGATGGCCCGGGTGGCGTCGAGCATGATCGGAATGCGGTGCCGGGCGCAGAGCTCGCGCACCGCCCGAAGATTCGCCAGGGAGATCGGTTGACCTCCGGCCATGTTCACCGTGGCGGCCACGCACACGTAGGGGATGCGCTCCGGCCCTTCCCGGGCGATGAGTGCCTCCAGCTTGTCGAGGTCGACGTTGCCCTTGAAGGGGTGGAGGCTGTAGGGGTCGTGGGCCTCGTCGATGATCACGTCGACGAAGCTCCCGCCGGCCAGCTCCTGGTGGAGCCTGGTGGTGGTGAAGTACATGTTGCCCGGGATGACCTGGCCGGGCCTGATCAGGCAGCGGGAGAGCAGGTGCTCGGCCCCGCGCCCCTGGTGGGTCGGGATGACGTGCTGGTAGCCGTAGAACCTCCGCACCGCCTCCTCCAGGTGGTAGTAGTTCTCGCTGCCGGCGTAGGCCTCGTCCCCCAGCATCATGCCGGCCCACTGCCGGTCGCTCATGGCGTTGGTGCCGCTGTCGGTGAGCAGGTCGATGTACACATCCCGGGAGCGAAGCAGGAAGGTGTTGTAGCCCGCCGCCCGGATCGCCTCCTCTCGCTCCTCGCGGGTGGTCGTCCTCAGCCGCTCGACGACCTTGATCTTGAAGGGTTCTGCCCAGGAACGTCGCGTTTGGGTCATGGAGTGCTCCGCTGTCCGCCGGCCTCTCCGGCACGCCCTGTCGTTAGCGGAGCGGCCAGAGGTCGGTCATGACATCGCTCATGTCCCGGTCGCGCGGAGGTCAGGCGCCGGGGCGCTCGGCCCAGCGCCGGAGGGCCTGCTGGTCCTCGTCCGCAGGCAGCCCCCACCCCGGCTGGTAGCCGAAGACCTCGACCGCCGAGCGGGAGGTGAAGCCGTTGACCAGGGCGAAGTGGTCCAGGGAGACCAGGGCCGGGTGGGGCTGTCCGCAGGCCCGCGCCAGCGACAGCAGCTCCTTGCGGAGGGTGATCAGGTAGTTGGCGAGGCGCGCCGATTTGTCCCGGGGGTCGAGGCCACCGACGAGCCATTTGTTCTGGGTGGCGATGCCGGTGGGACATTTCCCGGTGTGGCACTCCTGGGCCTGGATGCACCCGATGGCCAGCATGGCCTCCCGGGCGACGTGGACCATGTCGCAGCCCATCGCCAGGGCCAGCATCGCCTGGTGAGGGAAGCCGAGCTTGCCGGAGCCGACGAAGACGATCCGGTGGTCCAGGCCCCGCTCGGCGAAGATGCGGAAGACGGAGGAGAAGCCGAGCTTGAAGGGCATGGAGACGTGGTCGGAGAAGACCAGGGGGGCGGCGCCGGTGCCTCCCTCGCCGCCATCGATGGTGATGAAGTCCGGGGCGCGACCGGTGGCCTCGATCTGCCGGGCCAGCTCCTCCCAGAAGGAGAGCTCGCCCACGGCGCTCTTGATACCCACCGGCAGCCCGGTCGCATCGGCGATCTTCTCGATGAAGTCCAGCATCGAGTCCACGTCCCGGAAGGCCGTGTGGGCCTCCGGCGAGATGCAATCTTGTCCCATGGGGATCAGCCGGATCTTCGCGATCTCCGGGGTGATCTTCGCCGCCGGTAGCACCCCGCCCAGCCCCGGCTTGGCCCCCTGCGACAGCTTGATCTCGATGGCCCTCACCGGAGCCGTCTCGACGTTCGCCAGCAGCCGCTCCAGGCTGAAGCGGCCTCGCTCGTCCCGGCAACCGAAGTACCCGGTGCCGAGCTGCCAGATCAGGTCGCCGCCCTTGCGGTGGTGGTCGGAGATGCCGCCCTCCCCGGTGTTGTGCAGGGCCCCGGCGATCTTGACCCCCAGGTTGATGGACTGCACCGCGGCGCTCGAGAGCGAGCCGTAGCTCATGGCGCTCACGTTGACGAGGGACGGCGGCCGGAACGCCTTCTTCCTGCCGCGCCACCCCCCCAGCACCTTCGCCCCCGGGCAGGCGTAGCCGGGGTCGTAGCCCGGATCGCCCTTGTGCGGCGTCAGCAGGGGGAACGCCGCCTGGCGGATGATCAGGTAGTCCGGCGTCAGCTCCAGGTCGTTGTCGGTGCCGAAGCCGAAGTAGTTGTTCTCCTTCTTGGCCGAGGCGTACACCCACCGGCGCTGGTCCCGGGAGAACGGCCGCTCCTCGTCGTTGCCGGTGACGATGTACTGGCGCAGCGGCGGACCCACCGTCTCGGCCCAGTACCGGAAGCGCCCCACAACAGGGAAATTGCTCTTGATCGTGTGTTTCTTCTGGAGGCGATCCAGCACGGCCACGCCCGCCAGCCCGCCGAGCGCCGCGAGCCCGGCGACCCCGGCGATCACCAGTGGTTCCATCGGCGCCGACTCTACACCGCCCGCCGGGCGCCGCGAACTCCCCGTCTCTCGCGGGTCACTCGCGCCCCCAGTGGCCCAGGATGACATCCATCATGGCGCCTTTCCACGGGGAAAACCACCCTCCACCCCCAAGGAGATCCCCCATGGATATCACCTCCCAGACCCGGGTGGGCGAGATCGTCGTCGCCCACCCCGAGACCGCCCGCGTCTTCGAAGCGCTGGGGGTCGACTACTGCTGCGGCGGCAAGGCCACCCTCACGGAAGCTTGCGCACGCGCCGCCATCCCCGTCGAGGACGTGCTCGCCAGGCTCCAGCAGCAGCAGCAGGCCCCCGCCGACCCGGAGGCCCGCGCCATCGTTCAGATGAGCGTCGCTGCCCTCCTCGATCACCTCGAACGAAAGCACCACACCTTCACCCGCGACGAGCTGGAGCGCGCCGAGCGCCTGCTGCAAAAAGTCCTCGCCGCCCACGGCGCTCGTCACCCCGAGCTGGCCGAGATCGCCCAGACCTTCGAGGGCCTCTCCCAGGAGCTCGCCGTCCACATGCAGAAGGAGGAGCGGATCCTCTTCCCTTACCTCCGCGCCCTCGACGCCGCCGCCCAGGCCCGCGTCTCCCTCGGACGCCCCGCCTTCCAGAGCGCCCTCAACCCCATCCGCGTCATGCTCCAGGAGCACGACGCCGCCGGCATCTTCCTCCAGCGCCTCCGCGACCTCACCGGCGGCTACACCCCCCCCACCGACGCCTGCCCCACCTTCCGCGCCCTCTACGCCAGCTTCGCCGACCTGGAGCGCGACCTCCACCAGCACATCCACCTCGAAAACAACGTCCTCTTCCCCCGCGCCTTGCCCCTGGAACAGCAGGTCCTGGCCTGAGGGGACCGTCTCGCCAGCGGGGTGCGCAAACGGCGCGTGTGCGGGTGTCTACCTTGCGCGCTCTCCTGGTGAAACAACAAGAACCAGGATGGATTCCCTCCTAGAGCGGGTTGCAAAACGGTCTGCACAAGGGCGCTATTTCCCCAGGAAAACGGGGCCTCGCCACTGATCAAACCGCTCAG
>CAZSDX010000558.1:0-4747 GCA_964605685.1 uncultured Polyangiaceae bacterium | reverse complement strand
CGCCGGACGCCAGCCCCCAGGTGGTCGCCGGCGCCGCCGCTTACCAGAAGTACTGCGCGCTCTGCCACGGGGCCGACGGCAGGGGCTACGCCGCGGACAACGCCCCCTCCCTCGTCAGCCCGACGTTCCTGGAGAGCGTGAGCGACGTCTTCCTGACCCGGAGCATCCGGGAGGGGCGCCAGGGGACCGCCATGGCGGGCTACGCCAGGCAGTTCGGCGGTCCTCTGGACGACCGGCAGGTCGGGGAGATCATCGCCTACCTGCGGAGCCAG
This sequence comes from uncultured Polyangiaceae bacterium, assembly GCA_964605685.1. GTDB lineage: Bacteria > Myxococcota_A > Polyangia > Polyangiales > Polyangiaceae > JANWXX01. Next base: position 4,475 of record CAZSDX010000558.1, on the reverse strand, counting down.
GGGCCAGCGCCGCTGCGGCTCCCTCCTCACCGATCGAGCGGCGACGCGACCCGGGGGCAGGAGGTCTACGACCGCACCTGCGTCCCTTGCCACGGCACCCGTGCTCAGCGGGGCTTTGCGGTGCAGCTCTGGCATCCGAATTTCCTCGCGGTGGCCTCCGATGAGTTCCTGCACCACGCGATCACCCTGGGGCGCCCCGGCACGGCGATGCCCTCCTTCATCGGCACCCTGTCCGCCGGGGAGATCGACGACCTGCTGGCGCTGCTCAAGAGCTGGAGCGGAGCGCCCCCGACGCGCCCGACGCTCCAGCACCCGGAGATCCCCAGGGGGCCGGTGGTGATCAACCCCGGCGGCGCGACGCCGAAGTTCACCCTGCGGGAGGACCGCTACGTGCCTGCCGAGCAGGTGAAGAAGGCGCTCGATGCGAAGAACCGGCTGGTGATCATCGACGCCCGGGCCACCTCCGACTGGCACCAGACGCACATCCCCGGGGCGATCTCGGTACCTTACTATGGCTTCAGCCGCCTGGACGACGTGCCCAACGACGACCGGACCTGGGTGCTGGCCTACTGCGCCTGCCCCCACCACGCCTCCGGGGTGGTGGTCGACGAGCTACGGCGCCGGGGCTACAAGCACACGGCGATCATCGACGAGGGCATCCTCGAGTGGCAGCGGCGAAAATACCCCGTCGAGGGGAACCCTGCACCCCCCGCCTCCGCCCCGGGGGCGGCCAGCTTCGGCGTGCCCCTGCGGCTGGCCCCCATCGCCCCGCACCGCTGAGCGCGGGGCGAGCTACCAGGCCCCGGACGGTGTACCCTGCCTCCCCATGAGCCCTGGCCTCCTCCGCGCGCTCTGCGTCGCCGCCTGCATCGTCCCTGCCGGATGCGGGGATAGAGCCCCGACCTACAAGACCACGGTGACCCTGCTCCACGTCCACCCCTTCGGCAGCGACCTCCAGGCGCCCACCATGACCGCCGTCGAGTTTGCCTACTCCGAGTGCCCGGGGAACTCGAAGCAGCTCGTCCGGGGTGACAAGTCGTTCGCCCAGTGCAGCAAGGGATGGAAGGTGGGCGACAAGATCCCCGCCGAGGTCAAGCTCGTCTACCTCGAAGATCTGGACGAGTACCAGAGTGACGTGACCAAGCTCGGGGCCTGCCCCATCCAGGTCGACCTCCGGGACGAGGCCAACTACGAGTCCGTCGAGGAGTGCAAGGAGATCAAGGCGTCCGGCAGCGTCGTCGGCGTCCGGTGCCACCACCACCTCCCTGACCAGACCCTCGCCAAGTGCCCCTGGCTCAGGACCTACTGATCACAGGACGCAGGCCAGTACCATCACCACCACCGACGCCACCGGCACCACCACCCGCGCCACGCGAAACACCTGGTCCACACGCTTCTGCGGCACGACAAACATGGCCCAGGTGGACAGCATCCCCAGCAGCAACGAGATGTATACCCCCAGCATCAGCTTGTCCGAGCGCATGAAGTAGCTGGTCGCCGGGAGCTCCTGGATCAGCGCGTAGTGGAACAGCACCGCCGCCGCCAGCATCGGCGCCCCCGCGTTGCTCCGCACCTCCATCTCCTCCGGCGGCACCCACATCCCCATCAGCGAGATCAGCACGATCACGATCGCCGGCACGAAGACCGCGAAGACCGCGTTGTTCGCATGCCGCTCCACCCCCACGCGGATCACCAGCCGCTCGTAGTAGAGATCGTCGTTCTCGAAGCGATCCCCGTAGTTGAAGCTCAGCGCGCGGGCCTCGATGTGGGCCAGGTGCCACCCTACCAGGTGAAACCCGTGCGCCAGCGTCGTCCGCTCCCGATCCACCTCGAAATGAAGCTGGTCGATCCCCTGGGAGTCATCCTCCAGGATGATCTTCAGGCTCTGGGCGTCGAAGGGGTATTTTCTCAGATCCGGCGGCGACTTGAACGTCCCGTGCATCCGGTAGAGCTTGAACGTCGGCCGGTTCGCCAGCTCCGCCTGGGTCTCGATGACCCCGTTGGCGCAGTGCAACCCGATCTTGGGCATTGGCTCCGCGCTGGTCAGGCTCAGGTAAAAATCCGCCGTGAATTTTCCCGTCTTGATGTCGTACTCGTCGATCGAGTTGATCATCGTCCCCACCTTCACCACCAGCGGCTTCGCGTTGGGCTTGGCGAAGGGCGAGCGGTAGCGGGTTCCTTCCGGGTGATAAGGGACACCTCCCTGGGGTGCGACGGCCAGGTCGACGGGTTCGGGCTCCTCCGACTCCTTGGCTTCCTTGCTAGGTTCTTCCCCTGCGGGTGCGGACGACACGCACCCGGCCACGATCGGCGCCCCGCGCGCCAGCCCCACGGAGGCGACGCCGCGAGGACCCGCGGGGGCGACTGTCGCGGCCGGAGGTGGCGCCCTGGGGGTCGGGGTCGCGGTCGGGGTTGGGGTCGCCGGAGAGGCCTGGCTCGCCGCCGGGGGCGTCCCGGGCTCGGCGGCGCGAGGAGGGGACGAGAAATCTTGCTCGTCGGAGAAGGAGGTCGCCTTCCGGGAGCAAGCCTGACCCACCACCAGGAGCACGAAGAGAAGGACGATGGCGTGGACCACCAGGATACGTCGGGAGGGCTTCCCCATGGGCCCACGGTAGGCTACCCCCCCCCGGGGAACAAGAGCGCGCTTGCGCTATTCGATTGCAGGAAACCCCGGGTTAGGAACTACTTTTCCCCATGACCAAGCGGAGCTTCCGGGTGCTGGTGATCGGGGGAGGGATCGGCGGGAGGGCGGCGGCGGCGTACCTCCGTCAGTCGGGCCATGCGGTGGCCCTGCACTCCGGAGGTTCCGGCCCCCATGCGGGGGTGTACCTCGCCGCCAACGGCGCGCGGGTGCTGGCGGCGCTCGATCCGGGGGTGCTCGCCCGGGGCATCCCTGTCGAGAGCCTGGAGGTCCGCGATCACCGGGGTGAGGTGGTCTCCACCGAGGATTACCGGGACGCCCACGCCGGCGGAGGTGGCCCCGTCGGTCTGCCCCGCGGCGCCATCGAGGCGAGCCTGCGCGCCGACGGCGTGGACGAGGTGACCAGCGTGAGCGTCCTGGAGATACGTGAGGATGGAGTCCGATCCAGCCTCGGCGACCATGACCTGCTGGTGCTTGCGGACGGTCCCGGATCCGGGATGCGCCGCCGCTGGGTGGCCGACGCGCCTTTCCGCGCCACCTCCTCCACGCTGGTCCGCTTCGTCACCCAGGCCTCTGGTGCCCCCCGGCGCGTCCGTATCCTGGGCAACGGCGCCCTCGCCGCCCACTACCCGATCTCTGCCTCCGAGCGCGCTGTCTCCGTGGTGGTCGCAGAGGGCGACGCGGACCCGACCTCCCTGCGGGAAGCCCTCGGCCCCGCCGGCGCGCTGCTCCTCGCCGGCCTGATCCCCGAGTCCTTCCAGAAGACGCCGCTGATCGAGGGGCTGGCGAGCCCCTGGTCCCGGGGTGCCGCCGTGCTCCTGGGGAGCGCCGCCCACGCCCTCCACCCCACCCTGGGGCAAGGCGCCGCCATGAGCATCGAGGACGCCCGCGCCCTCCAGATCGCGATGGATCGCTCCGCCACCGTCCCCGAGGCGCTCCAGGCCTTCGAGGCGCTGCGCTGCGAGCGCGTGGCGGCGGTCTACCGCGCCGGCTGGGAGCAGGCCGAGGCCACCAAGAAGGGCGGCCTGGCCACCTCCTTCCGGGGCTTGCTCCACAAGATGATCCCCTCCCTCTCCCCGGAGCGAAAGCTCGACGCGCTGCTGCTGGGTGGGGGCTCCCTGGAGCAGCTCCTCTCCCACCGCCCGGAGCTGACCCCCCTCACCCCGGAGGCCCGGGACGTGCTCCGCTTCTTGGTGAAGATCGGCCAGGTGGACGGTCGCTTCGACGAGACCGAGCGGGCCTTCGCCCGGGCCAGCCTGATGGAGACCGGTCACGACGTCACCAGCAAGGATCTCGACGACCTGGAGGTCGAGACCCGCTTCCGCAGCGCCGGCGAGATCGTCCAGCCCTTCCAGGGCCACCCCGCCGACTACCGGGAGCACCTGATCAAGATGGGCGTGCTGCTGGCCGCGGCCAGCGGCCGGGTCACCGCCGACGAGCACAAGGCCCTGCGCGACGCCTCCGCGGCCCTCCAGGTCCCCCGCGAGACCCTCGACCGCCTCGTCAAGGAGGCCATCGACGCGCAGGGCTAAACACAGACCTGGAAGCAAGGCCTTCCCTCACCGTAGATGCCTGGAATGTCTTTTGCAGTAGGAACGTTCATGCGGTGTTGGATATCCTTGATGAGCGCGGGGATCGGAGGGGTGACGATGGGGTGCGGCACCAACTTGCACACCGGTCCCTGGATCGAACCGCATCGCACGGTGACTGTGACTACCGGTCACAGTGAGGGTCAGCAACGACACAACCAGAACAACCCCCCCCACGACGTCCACTCCCAGAATGGACATCTGAACGATGGAGAAACAATCCCAGGAGATATCGTGTTTCCTGA
>CAZSDX010000557.1:0-4749 GCA_964605685.1 uncultured Polyangiaceae bacterium | reverse complement strand
GGGGCAGGCCGCCGCCGCGCTGCTCCTCGCGGAGCGCGCCGCCGCCGAGGGCAAGGCGGAGGAGGCCATCCGGGGCTTCCGGGAGGCCATCGCCGCAGCCCCGGAGGGCTGGGGCCTCCGCCCTCGCGCCTCGGACGGGCTGGTGACGGCGCTCCGGGAGGCGAAGAAATACGACGAGTGCGCCGCCGCCTCAAAGGAGGAGCTGCCCCGGGCGGGGCGAGGCACCTCCGCGGCCAACGTGGCCCTCCTCGGCCTGCTCTGCGCCAGGAAGCTCGGCGACCGCCCCCGGATCGACGAGGCAGCAAGGGCGGTGGAGCAGATCGCCCGCGATCCTTCCCGGGAGCTGCTGCCAGACGACCGCTCCAGCCTCCACGAGGAGCTGGTGTTTCTCCGGAAGGAGCAGGGCGACCGGGAGGGGTCGCGGGCGCAGGCGGCGGCGTGGTCCGCTTACCTGGAGGAGCAGGCCGCCAAGGCCCGCACCCCCGAGGAGCGGCGGGTGTTCGACGCCCACCGGATGGTGGCCTTCCTGGAGCTGGAGCGGCCGGAGCAGGCCCTCGCCCTGGTGGAGCAGAGCGCCCGGGAGCAGCCGGAGGACTACAACCACCCGGCGCGGCTGGCGAAGATCCACCTGACCGCGGGGCGCACCGGCGAGGCGCTGGCCGCCATCGACCGGGCGCTGGCGCTGGCCTACGGGCCCCGGCGGCTGCGGCTGTTCGACCTCAAGGCGAGGATCCTGGAGAAGCGCGGCGACGGCGCGGCAGCCCGGGCGGCGCTGGAGCAGGGCGTCCGGGAGGGCGAGGCGATGAAGTTGGAGGGCAAGCAGGCCCAGCCCCTCGACGCGCTCCGGGCGAGGTTGCCCCGTTGATCGAGCGGCTCCGCAAGGCGTTCGGCCACCTCGGGCCGACCCTGGGGCTGGTGTGGTCCTCGGGGCCACGGGGGCTACTGGGCTACGTGGCGCTGACGCTGCTCGGGGCCGGCGCTCCGCTGGGCGTCGCCTACGGAGGCAAGCGGATCCTCGACGCGGTGGTGGCCCGGGACCAGCACCAGGCGCTCCGGTGGGTGGCCACCGAGGGCGCGCTGGTGGCGCTGGTGGCGCTGGTGCTCCGGGGCCAGGGGCTGCTCCGCTCCATCCTCGGAGGGCGCCTGGGCGTCGACATCAACACCCGCATCCTGGAAAAGGCCATCTCCCTCGGCCTCCCCCGCTTCGAGGACCCGGAATTTTACGACCGGATGACCCGCGCCCGCCGCGAGGCCTCCTCCCGCCCCATCGGCGTCGTCAGCGACGTGTTCCTCATCGCCCAGAGCGCCCTCTCCCTCGTCGGCTACGTGGCCCTGCTCGCCGCCCTCGGCCCCTGGGCCATCCTCGGGATGGTCCTCGCCTCCGTGCCCGCCACCGTGGCCGAGGTCCGCTTCTCCAACCAGCAGTTCCGCCTCCGCAACCGCCGCGCCCCGGAGAGCCGCAAGCTCAGTTACCTCGAGTACGTCCTCGCCAACGACGCCCACGCCAAGGAGGTCAAGCTCTTCGGCCTCGGCCCACCCCTTCTGGACCGCTACCGCGCCCTCGCTGAGAAGATCTTCCGCGAGGACACCGCGCTGGGCCTGCGCCGCGGCCTCTCGGGCTACCTCCTCTCCCTCCTCTCGGTCCTCGCCTTCTACGGCTGCTACGCCGCCCTCGCCCTCGGCGCCATCCGGGGGCGCCTCTCCCTCGGTGACCTCGTCATGTACGCCGCCGCCTTCCGCCAGGGCCAGCAATCCTTCCAGGCCATCCTCAACGCCCTCGGCGGCATGTACGAGGACAACCTCTACATGAGCAACCTCTTCGAATTCCTGGCGCTCCCCCCGGAGGACTCCTCTCCCCCGGCCCCTCTCCGTCTCTCGCAAAGAGGCGAGGAGAGGGGCAGCGACGGGCTCCGGCTGGAGGGCGTGGGGTTCCGGTACCCGGGCCAGGAGCACTGGACCCTCCGCGGCATCAACCTCCACGTTCCCCCGGGCGAAAGCCTCGCCCTCGTCGGCCAGAATGGCTCGGGAAAGACCACGTTGATCAAGTTGATTGTAGGTCTTTATCAACCCACCGAGGGGCGCGTGCTCCTCGACGGGCGTGACCTCCGGACGTGGCCCGAGGACGAGCTGCGGGGGCGCATCGGCGTCATCTTCCAGGACTTCAACCGTTACCAGTTCACCCTCCGGGAGAACGTCGGCGTCGGGAGCTTTCCGCACGTCGAGGACGAGGTCCGGGTGCAGCAGGCCATCGTCCGGGCTGGCGCCGAGGACGTGCTCCAGGGGCTGGAGCAGGGGCTCTCCACGGACCTCGGGCGCTGGTTCCACAGCCGCGGGGTCGAGCTATCCGGGGGCCAGTGGCAGCGGGTGGCGCTGGCGCGGGCCTACATGCGCGAGCAGGCGGACATCCTGATCCTGGACGAGCCCACCGCCGCCCTGGACGCCGAGGCGGAGGCCGTGGTCTACCAGCGCTTCCGGGAGCTGGCCGCAGGACGCACGACGATCCTGATCTCCCACCGGTTCCCCACGGTGCGGGGCGCCAACCGGATCGTGGTGCTGGAGCAGGGCCAGGTCGCCGAGAGCGGCAACCACGAGCAGCTCATGGCCCTCGGCGGCCGCTACGCCCGCCTCTTCCGCCTCCAGGCGCAGGGTTACCTTTGATCTGGATGCTTCCCCCTGGTCCGGGCTTGCTTGACGCCCTTCCCTGCTCCCGCTAGGTTTTTTCCTTCATGGCCTCTCCGGCGGTCTCTCCTGTTACCTCTCCTGCTCCGGAGTCCACGATCCCTCCAGCGGCCTCTTCTTCTCTTTGGCCCGCGGACCTTTCGCGCTGGTATCTCCCCGAGGAAGACGACGAAGTGGGTATCTCCTATCAAACGCTCTTGGTGCTCCGGGCGTTGCTCTCGTCGATGGAGCAGTGGGTCAAGGAGGAAGGAAAAGCGTGGCTAGTGGGCTCCGAGCAGGACATGCTGCTGCGCGAGGATGACCAGCGCGTGGGCGTGCGCCCCGATGCTTACCTGCTTCCCTGCATCCCGGAAGACCTGTCCTTCGAGCGGTGGCCCGCGTACAAGGAAGGGATGCCCGTGCCCGTGCTCGCGGTGGAGTTCGTTTCGCCCTCGAACTGGAAGAAAGACTACGAGGAAGCGCCGGAGAAGTACACGGCGCTGGGCGTGGAAGAGCTTGTGCTGGTGGACCTTCTGGCCGCGCGAGGCGAGAGCCGGGCGAAGGGGGCGGAGGTGTTCCAGGCGTACCGGATGGGAGGAGGAGGGAAGCTGGAGCGCGTTTATGCAGGCCCTGGACCCGTGTATAGCGAGGTGATGGGGGTGTGGTGGAGGGAACAGGGGGGAGAGATTGTGCTGACAAGGGACCGGGAAGGAAAGGAGGTCGTGCCGACGAAGGAAGAAGCGGAAGCAGGGAAGACGCGAGTCGCCCAGGAGAAGGCGAAGGAAGAGGAGAAAGCCCGCAAGAAAGCGGAAGAGAAGGCGACGAAGGAGGCGCAGAAGTCAAAAGAAGCTATCAAGGCACGGCGATCAGCGGAGGAGAAGGCGAAGGAAGAGGAGAAAGCCCGCAAGGAGGCGGAGGAGGCAAGGCGCACCGCGGAAAAGAAGGCGAAGGAGGCGGAAGAGAAGGCGAAGGCCGAAGCAGACGCACGCAAGGAAGCAGAGACAGAGAAGCGTCTCGCGGAGGAACAAGCACTCGCGGAAGCCCGAGAAGCCGTCTCCGACCTGTGCGAGCTTCTGTCCATCGCGCTGACCGGCGAGCAGCGTGCGCAGATCCAGGCCCTCGACCTCGCCGCCTTGCGGACGCTCCGTGCTTCCCTCAAGACACAGAAACGCTGGCCTGGGTGAAGGCGCAAGCCCCCCTCGACCGGGAGAGGAGCACCCGGGGGTGACGTCCCGGCGTTTCGTTCAACGGAGAGGCGCCTCGGAGCGATCTCCGCACACGTCGCCGTGGGGTTGCTCCGGCACGGATCCGTCCGGGAGCGCCTGGGGCTCCCAGGGGCGCAGCAGGGTGCGGCGAGGGAGCCCGTGGCGGGCGCGTAGCTCGGCGTAGAGGCCCCGGAGCCCGGCCCCGTAGGCGTCGCAGGCGGCGGTGCTGTAGCCCCGCTCGCAGAGGATCAGCCCCGCCTGCGCCGGGTCGCCGCCGTCGAAAGCCGGGAGGGCCGAGCCGAAGTGGCCGGTGAGGATGCGCCAGTAGTCAAGGGCGCCGTCCAGCGGGGTCGGGTAGCTGCGGAAGCGGACCCGCTGCACCACCCACCGCTCGTCCCCCCGGAGGTTGCGCTCCCGGACCCGGCGCAGGTGCCAGGCTCCGCGCCATTTCCGGGAGATGACCGCGTTGCTCAGGTTGTTCTCGATGCAGGTCGCCCCCCGGGAGACCTCGTGCGCCACGTGGGCCCAGGCCACCAGCCAGCGCTCCGGCCCCGGGTAGACCCCGTAGAGCTGCCGGTGAGCTTCCCCCAGGAGCCGCCCGATCTGCTCGCTCTCCAGGGGCGTGGCCTCACCGATGGGCCCCGGGGCGTCGTCCTCCACCAGTGCGGACGACGGAGCTGCTGCGGGAAGAGCTACCAGCGCCGCGGGGAGGGCCGACGGGGTGGGGACAGGCGCGGCAGGAAGCTCCGCGGGGAGTTCCGGGGCGGAGGACGGCGTCCCGACGGCTGCGAGGGGCGAGGGCAGGGGGGCGGGCGGTGTCGGGGCGATGGGGGGCGTCCTGGCCGCGGCGCCCCAGGCCCCGCCGAGGAGCGCCAGGGCCAGCAGC
>CAZSDX010000556.1:0-4757 GCA_964605685.1 uncultured Polyangiaceae bacterium | reverse complement strand
GCGCCGGGCTCCCCTGCCCCCGAGGCGCCCGCGGCAGCCCCGGGCGCCTCGGGGCGCCTGCACTTGGGCGTGCATGGCTACTTCCGGGCGCGCTACGTGAACATCCGGCGGGTCCCGGTGGGGAGGCTAGACAGCGCCGGGACGCTGGCGTCCGAGGCCCACACGGGCCGCGACGACGCCTCCAACGGGCACTTTGTCCACAGCCGGCTGCGGCTGGAGCCGACGCTGCGCTGGGGCGGCGACCCGGCGGCAGGAGTGCTACCAAAGGTGGCGCTGAACGCGCAGATCGACGTGCTGGACAACGTGGTGTGGGGGGACAACGCGCGGCAGGCCAGCGTGCCGCTGTTCGCGGAGAACCCGTCGACCACGGGGATCTACGGGGACGAGCGCCCCTTCCTGTTCGTCCGGAGGCTCTGGATGGAGGTGGCGCTCCCGGTGGGCGTGCTGCGCCTGGGGCGGCAGGCGTCCCACGGGGGGCTCGGCATCCTGTTCAACGACGGCAACGGGTTCCGCAACGATTTCGGCGACGCCAACGGGGGGACGACCTTCGACCGCGTGGTGTTCGCCACCCGGCCCCTCACGGTCTACAACGCGCTCCGGCGCGGCGACCGGAGCGAGACGCCGCTGATCTTCCTGGTGGGGCACGACTGGCTGGTGGAGGACAGCCTCGGCTTCGGCAGCAACGCGGCGGACCCGAGCACGCGGCGCAACGGCGGGCCCTTCGGATTCTTGACCAACCCGACCTGCGGAACCTCGGCCAACCCCGACGGCCAGGGGCTCACCCGCAAGTGCGACAACGACGTGAGCCAGTGGCTGACCGCCCTGGTCTGGAAGGACACCGCCTGGAACGTGGTCCAGAAGACCGACGAGCTCCAGCTCGGCGCCGTGTACGTCAACCGTACCCAGGACTTCAACCAGAGCAACCTGCACATCCTCGACGGCTTCTGGAAGCTCCAGATCGGCCTGTCGCGCACGGGTCCGTCGCTGCTCACCGAGGGCGAGGTCGTGGTGATCCGGGGGAGCACGAAGGGGCTGAAGCTCCTGCCCGGCGGGCTCTTCGACGACAAGACCGGGCTCGCGGAGAACGCCCTCAAGGGAGACATCCTCAACTACGTGGCGCGCCTCGGGCTCACCTCGCGCCACTGGGACGGGCTGGTCGAGTACGGCCACAGCTCCGGCGACGAGCAGCTCATCGGCGGCGACCGCCGCTTCAAGATGTTCCCGATGCACGAGGACTACCGCATGGGCCTCCTCATGTACCCGGTGGCCCTCTGGGCTCGCTCCTACAACACCGCCGCGGGCCGCGCCTCCGACGCCCTCAACAGCGGAGGCGGCGTCTTCAACTCGACCTACATCAATCCCAAGGCGCGCTACCGCTTCCTGCGGGAAGGCTACCAGGTCGAGCTGATCGGCCAGGGCCTCCTCGGCTGGGCCGACACCCTCAACGGCGGCGAGGTGCTGGGCTTCATCGCCGACTACTACGCGCCCCGGAACGCCTCCGACCCCTGGGCGAAGAACACCTGCACGTCCTTCGACGCCGCCTGCGCCCTCGGCTGGGAGGCGGACGTCGCCGTCAAGATCAAGTGGCTCCCCTCCGACGATCTACCCGGCGCCGGCCCCAACGACCGCTACCGCATGAACTGGAGCAACGAGTTCGGCGTCATGAAGGCCGGCGAGGCCCTCGCCCCGCGGCTGGCCAAGGGCGCCGATACCCTCTGGACCGTGCAGACGCGCCTCGCCTTCCTCTGGTGAGGACGCCAGCCCAGGCCCGCGCCTCGTCACGCGGTGAGGGGTCCGGGATCAGGGGGCCGGAGGCATCGCGGTCGTGACCTTGGCCGGCGTGGTATCCCCGCTGATCCACGCGCGGACCGACCAGTTGCCGGAGGGAGGAGCGGCGGTGAGCTTGGCCACGTTGCTCTTGGAAGCGGGGTCGAAGGGGGCCGGGAGGGTGGCGACGACAGCGCCCTGGGCGTCGAGGATCTCGACGGTGAGGGCAGCACGGACGAGGGCGGCCTCGGTGTGCTTCACGTCGCGGTCGAGGAGGCGGTAACCGCCGCTGATCCACTTGCCCTTGCCGGGGGCGGCGGATCCGCTCTCGGTCTGCGCCACACCGGGAACGCGCATCTCCAGGGAGAGGTCGTTGCCGGCGAGCTTGGCGGCAAGGGAAGTCCCCGGGGCTGCCTCGACGGTGAAGGGAGTGGAATCGACGACGATGGGCTTGGGCGATCCTCCATCGTCGAGGGACTTGCACTGGAGGTGGAGGCGGTACGTCCCGGTGGGCCAGTCCGAGGGGACCTGCCAGTAGAAGCGCCAGAGGTGGGTGCGCTCGGGGACGCTGGCGTGGCCGGTGGGGGGAGGGTCCGGGTCGTAGACCGAGATCATCTCGTAACGGCTGTTGTCGTAGTGGAAGCCCTCCCAGCCGTGGCGCGCGGGGATGGCGGCGAAGGCGCCCTTGTCCTCCCGGTGGACCTCGACCAGCGGAGATCCAAGCGCCGGGTCGCCGCAGTTGGCGGCGAACTCCACGGTCTGGGTGCGGGCGATCTGGGCCGCAGGCTGGACGGAGACGACGCCGGGGTTGATGGATTTCTCCCGGGCGCGGGGGGTCCAGGTGGGGACAGGAGGGAGCGGGGGAGAATCCGCGTGGAGAGGGGGTCCGTTGTTCCCCGCCATCATGGCGTCGATCATGGAGAGCCCCTCGTCGGCGAAGAAGATTCCGGCGCCGGGCCCCCAGAGGCTCATCTCGGCCTCGTAGCCGCCGGTGTACCAGTCGTCCGGAGCGGAGAGGTAGAGCATGTGATCCTGGGAGTAACCGAGGACCATGAGCTTGAGGGGGGAGCCGTTCCAGGTCTTCTTGGCGGCGGTCTCGCGGGCGTACTTGACGACGGACCAGGTGGGCTCGCCGGGCATGGTGATCATCCAGAGGTCACCGAGGCGCGCGGCGGTGAGGTAGGCCTCGTGGACGGCGGTATGAGGGACGTCGGTCTTGAGGAGCCCGAGGAGCTTCTTGATGTCGGCGCAGAGCTTGGGCTTGCCCTCCATGGTCTCGCCGGGCTTGAGGCCCGCGACCTTGCACTGCCAGCCGCCCCAGGTGTAGGGCGTCTTGTCGCCGTTGGAGAACTCCTCAGCCCAGGGTCTTCCGGCGTAGATGCGCTCGTGGATCAGCTCGATGCGCTCGCTTCGGATGGCCAGCTCCGTGTCGGAGGACCACTTGATCTGGTCGTAGACGGCGAGCATCTTGGGGGCGGCGGCCTCGCCGAGGCGCTCCAGGCGGGCGAGGGGGGGGTGATCGAGGCTGTCGCCGGCGGGGGAGGCGTCGCCCCCGGAGGACTGGGCGAACATGCCGAAGACGGGGGCCCCCTCCCTGGCGAAGAAGGCCTCCTCGAACTTGTGCTCGACGTAGCCCGGGGCATCCTCGGTGAACATGTCGTTGTCGCCGCCGAACACGGTGCCGTGGATGGCGAAGTGGAGGAGCGTCGCCATGGGCTTGCCGTCGGATTTACGGCGGAAGCCGATCACGTCGAGGCGAGGATCCTTGCCGTAGGTGGGGTTGTTCTCGCCGCGTCGGTCCCGGTACACCTCGTCCTGGGGGTCCCAGTCGTCCTGGGAGGCGTGGCCCCACTCCGCCGGCTCGCGCTTCGACCAGGCCTCGGCGATGGCGTCGGCGTAGAGGGCGGCGGTGGTCTCGGCGACCTCCGCGTCGAAGGTGTCGACGCCCACGTTGCCGAGGGAATCAGGGACAGGCCAGTAGCGGGCGGTGGTGTGGTGGCTGTGGCCGGCCATGGTGATGACGCGGCCCTCGAAGTCGAGGCTGTGCTTCTCCTTCAGGTGCCGGGCGATGGCGTCGGTGAGGTAGGACTCGGAGGACATCTGGGGGCTCTTGACCAGCGCCATGCGCTGCGAGCCCACCTCCAGCGCCACCACCTTGATGGTCTGCATGCCGTAGAAGCCGGCGGTGCCCTTGAGGGTGTCGGACCAGTGGGTCTTGCGCCCGTCGGCGCGCCCCCCGTAGCCCGCCATGGACACGCCGGTCGGCCCGTCGAGGTAGCGCAGCGCGACGCCCGCCTGCAGCGGACCCGCCCCCGCCGGGACCGCCTCGTCCTTGCGGGTCTTGTTCCGCCCCCAGTTCTCCGGGTCGGTGGTCCCCCCCGCGGCCCCGCTCTCGCCACCCTCGCCGCCCTGCCCTCCCGCGGCGGAGGTTTCGGCAGGCTTGTCCTCGTCGCCGCAGTGGGCGAGCAACGACAGCGAGAGGACAGCGGGCAGGCAGGCAGAGAGCAGGCGGAACGAGCGCTTCACGGGACCTCCGGAGGGCGGGGCAGGCTTCAGGTTGGGGCACCCGATGCTACCCCACGCTCGGTACCCTTCCAAGGAGCGAGGCGCTCCCGTCGTCCGCTCAGGGAGCCGCCGAAGGGAGCGGCCCCGGGAGCTTGCGGTCGTTGCCGGCGAGGAGGTCGCGGGCGATCTGCGCCTCCATCAGGTCGAGGGTGGGCGCCCGGATGACCTCCCGAAGCCCGGCCTCCGCGTCGCCGACCTTCCCGGCGGCGCGCTGGGCCAGGGCCCGGTAAAAGAGCGCCTCGGTGCGCTGGCCCGGGGTGCGGGCGGCGGCGGTGAGCGCCTGGTCCGAGAGCTTGCCGCTGGCCCAGGCGGCGAGGCGTCCGGACCAGCGAGGCCCCTGCTCCACGCTGTCGAGGAGGCGCGCCGCGGTGCCGTCAGGGCGGACCCCCAGCTCGCGCTCCAGCGTCTGGAGCCAGAGGGCGATG
>CAZSDX010000555.1:0-4764 GCA_964605685.1 uncultured Polyangiaceae bacterium | reverse complement strand
GACCTGCATGATTCTTCCTTTTCTAGCACATTTTTCTGTCCCAGACAACCTCTTAGTCGGGGACCGTTCAGGGGAGTGCCAAAAGCCCGAAAAATCGGGAGACTGAGGTTGGGAGAAGTAGATATACCGGCCTTGCCCATCGTTTGGTCCGCCCGTGGGGCTGATGTCTGGGTTGACCTTGCCAGAGCCCCCGAAGGATGGCAGACAGACCTCGCCGCCCCGCGCGCTCCGGGGTATCTTTCCCGGAGCATGGCGTACCGCGACGACACCGAGCACCTGCGGCGGCGGCTCCGCGCGGTTCGCGACGAGCTGAACACCGTCCGGAAGAAGACGGAAGAGCTGGAGGCGCTCGCGCTCCAGCAGCGCTCCCTGGAGGACGAGGCCCTGGAGCTGGAGCGGGGCCTCCAGATCCATGAGCGCCGCCGCGCCGTCCCGGTGCTCGACAACCTCGCCATCGCGAGCCCCTGCGAGGCAACCTGGAGCGAGATGGTCGGCGACGACCGCAGGCGGCTCTGCGGCCACTGCAACCGCTACGTCTACGACCTCGCCGCCATGACCCGCGACGAGATCCACGCCCTCGTCGGGGCCCCGGGCTCCGCCCCCTGCGTCCGGCTCTACCAGCGCGCCGACGGCACCCTGATGACCGCCGACTGCCCCATCGGAGCCCGCCGCCGCCGCTGGGTCGCCTTCTCCGCCCTCGCCTTCGGCACCCTCACCGGGGCCGTGCTCCTCTTCGCCGGCCACCGTCCTCGCCCGCCCATGCCCTCGGTCCCTCCGGAACCTCCGGCCCCGGTCCCCGCCTGGACCGGCGCCTCCATCGAGGTCGTCCCCTACCAGCCTCCGGAGCCCTGCTCCGCAGCGCCTCCGGACCGGCCACCGCACCGGATCCGCATGGGGAAGGTCAAGATGAAGCTGTGATCGATCAGGGACAGGGCGCCTTGGATACGCAGTTGGTCGAGGAGGAGCAGAGCAGGGTCTTCAGGTCCGCGGAGAAGATGTACCGGGTATCGAAGGGGTAATCGGTGCACTCCATGATGGTGCGATCCGGGTTCATCGGCTGGAACGCCGAGGCCCCCAGGAACAGGATCGTCCCATCTTCCAGCACCGTCGGCGCGTCCACGGGCCCGTGGCTGTTGGTCTTGCCGTCCTTCTTCTTGGCGATGAGGAAGGTGGCCCGGTTCAGCGCTCCGGTCGCCGTGTCCACTTCCCCCAGCACCGACACCTTCGACGATCCTCCCCCGTCCCCGTAGCGATCCAGCCACTGCCCCTTCGCCGCCTTCTCCAGATCCGTCCCGCCCCCCACCGTCGTGTAGACCACGTAGGCCTTCGCCCCGCCGTCCCAGGTCAGCCCGTGGGCCCGGCTGTCGGGCCCCTGCGTCTCGTGGTACTGGCAAAAAGTCGCCTGCCCCTTGTCGAAGCGGGCGACCACCGGATCCTGGTTCTGCCCCACCTGGCGGAACCCCACGAACATCGTCGCCTCCCCGAAGGTCAGCCGCGGCGCCTTCGACCCGCTCATCTGCTCGAAGCTCATCTCGCAGGAGAGCCCCTCTCCCCCCTTCGAGAAGGCTCGCTGCCACCCCTCGCTCCCCACGACCGGCGACCCGCCTCCGCCGCTCGCCCCCCCGCCTCCGCCGCTCGTTCCACCTGCGCTGGTCCCGCCCGTGTTTGTCCCGCCCGCACCGGACTCGCCGGAGCTCGTCCCACCACCGCTCGTCCCACCGCCGCCCGTCCCGCTCCCCCCTGCCCCGCTGCCTGCCCCGGAGCCGCCTTGTCCGGAACTTCCGGATACATTGCCGCCGGCCTGGTCGCCGCTGTCGTCGCCGCAGTGGAGGAGCCCGAGAAAGAGGAGGGTCGAGAGGAGGTGGCGCATCCTCCCCAGGATACGCTCATCAATGCTTCTGGATGGAGATCAGTTCGATGTCGAAGACGAGGGGACCGGCGGGGGCGCCTGGGCGCCTGGGTTTGTCGCCGTAGGCCAGGTCAGAAGGGATCCAGAAGCGGGTCTTTTCCCCAACCTTCATGAGCTGAACCCCCTCGGTCCACCCGGGGATGACCCGGTTGAGCGGGAAGCTGGTGGGCTCGCCGCGGACGATGCTGGAGTCGAACATCTTCCCGTCCGGGGTCCAGCCGGAATAGTGCACCGTCACCACGTCGGTCGCCGAGGGAGAGTCGCCCTTGCCAGGCTTCAGTACCCGGTAGGCCAGGCCGCTCTTGGTCTTCTTCGCGGAGGCGGGGGCGGCCTTCACGTCCTCGGGGACCGGAGGGGGCTTGGGCGCCGGGGTGAACTCCAGGAGCGTCACGTCGAAGGTGAGCTGCCCGGAGGGCATGCCAGGGCGGGCGTGGTCGCCGTAGGCGAGCTTCCCCGGGATCCAGAAGCGCCGCTGCTCCCCGGTGACCATCAGCTGCAGCCCCTCGGTCCACCCCGGGATCACCTGGTCGAGCCGGAAGCTGGCAGGGTCATTCCTGACCACGCTGGAGTCGAACATCTTCCCGTCCGCGGTCCAGCCCGTGTAGTGGACCTTCACCGAGTCGTTGGGTCCGGGTTTGTCCTTGCCGGTGCCCTTGGTGAGCACCTTCGACGCCAGCCCGGAGGGGGTTTTTTGCGCGTCGGCGGGCGGGGCGGCGACGTCGGCAGGAGCGGGGAGATCCGCGGGTTCCTTGCGGGCCATGGCGCCGGGGGTCGAGGCGGGCTCGGCGGTGGGCTCCGCGGAGGTCGCGGCCGGCGGCGCGGAGGCCACGACCGGAGGGACCTTGGTGGTGTCGGCCACCGGGGTCGGCGGGTCGGCCTTCCGGTCGCAGGCAGCGAGCAAGGAGGCCGTCGAGAGGAGCAAGGCGGGGAGGATCAGGCGCATCGGGGTCGCTCGGTAGCACAGGGGCAACGGAGGCGAGAGCCCGGAAGAGAGGCGAGAGCGAGGCGGGTCAGTTCCGACCATATCAGGGCGGCCAGCACCCACCAGAGGGCGATCCAGAGGGGGACACCGAGGAGCCAGCCGAGAGCGTAGCGATGGAGCCCTCCGATCTGGATGAGGGCGGCCTCCGCGAGGGGACCGAGGGCGGCGGCGATCAGGGCGAGGTTGCGCTCGCGGGGGCCCCAGGGGAAGAGCGCCGCGTGGAGGGCGAGGGCGGCGGCGAAGGGGAGCCAGGAGAGCCAGGGATCGTCCCAGAAGCGGTAGATGGTCTGCCGGGTGGCGAGGGCGAGGGCGAGGAGGAGAGCCAGGCGAAGGAGAGGGCGGCGCCCGGCGCCACGGAGCTCACCGGCAGGCCCCGGAGGGCCGAGGCGAGGCCAGAGCCCCAGGGTGGCGACCAGGCGCAGGATGAGCCCCCAGTAGGCGAGCATCCAGGCGGGGATCGAGGAGAACGGATCGAGGTCGCTAGGGACGCCGTAGGAGTAGACCCGGTGCCGCACCACGGTGTTCCAGTCGTTGAATCCTCCGATCAGGGCGCAGGCGGCGAGGAAGGCCAGCTCCGCGGGCAGGGGAAGGGGGCGCTCCTGGCGGGACAGCCGCGCCCAGAACCCGGAGCGGAGCGCCCAGGCGAGGGCGACCACCGCGCCCATCATCGAGGGCTCCCGGAGGCCCGAGCAGGCCGCCGCGCCCACCAGGGCCACCGCGGCGGCGTCGATGGCCACGGCCCGGTCCGAGCTCACGAGCCCCCCAGGAATTCGGCGACCTCGCCCAGCAGCGAGAGGGGGTGGAGCAGCCCGTGGGCGTAGGCGTCCGTGGAGTAGTTCTGGGCCCAGTTGCACCGGGCGCCGCAGCGCTCCGAGAACCCCCGGGGGTCGACCTGGCGGGCGCAGTGGTCCCACAGGTCGTCGACGTGATCGAAGGCGAGGACATCCACCCGGAGAGGCTCGGCGGCCGCCGCGGCCTTGCAGGGCCAGAACAGGGAGCCGTCGTGATCGACGTGGGGCTTGAGGGTGTTGCGGCAGGCCAGGGGCTCGGAGCCGAGCAGGCGGCGGTTGAGGCGGCTCGATCCGTTGATCCGGTGCCCCTCGGCCTTACGCCGAAGGATCAGCCGGGAGAGCGCCTGGTAGGCGAGATCCCCCTGGAGCCCGCCCACCACGCCGGGCCCCTCGTTCTGCGGCACCGGGGAGAACCAGATGCCGAGGTCGCAGGCCAGATCCAGCACGTCGCGGGCCTGCTCGATGGCCCCCGGCTGGATCACCGTGTTCACCACCAGCTTGAAGCGCATCGGCCCCGCCAGCTCCCGGAGCAGCAGCAAGGCCTCGGTGACCTCCTCCGGGCGGTCGTAGCCCCAGGTGCGAGCAAGCCAGGGGAGGTCCAGGCCGTCGAGGCTCACCACCAGGATGTCCACGTCCGCCAGGAAGGTCCCCCAGGACGGCAAGGCGAGCTGGCGCCCCAGGGCGCTCCCGTTGGTGTTGACGATGATCGGGAAATAATCGAGATCCCTGGCGAGGCGGGTCAGCTCCGGGAGATCCTTGCGGAGCGTGGGCTCGCCGCCCGCGAAGTAGACGCTGGACGCCCGGGTCCGCATCACCGACAGCAGCCGGCGCCCTCCGGCGGTGTCCAGCGCGCCCTCCGGCGGTAGCTCCGGGTAGCGCCGCCCCCGGTGATCATCGCAGTACGAGCACAGGAAATTGCACCCCCGGTGGGTCGTCCAGATGAAGTAGAGCGGCAGGAGATCCTCTCGACCTGCCCGGGCCCTCCGCCGGTTCTCCGCAAAACTCCGGGCGGCGGTGAGCATGCTCCGGGCCCTCCGCCGGGCGTCCCCGACGACCCCCCGGGGAGGCGCGAGCCGGGGGAG
>CAZSDX010000554.1:0-4777 GCA_964605685.1 uncultured Polyangiaceae bacterium | reverse complement strand
CGTACGGCTCCGACGCGGGGCTTCTCCCTTCCAACGCGAGTTCATCGAACAGCAGCAGCTCTTCCACCCCAAGCTTCGCGTACTTCTGCGGCGACTCCACGTAATCCTTGGCCCAGTTCGAGGGCGACACCACCTCCAGCGCAAACACGGGCTTCGGGACGTCCGGATCGTAGGCCGGCCACTCGGAAAAGTTCGGATCCTCCGGCTGGCAAGGGAGCACGTAGAGGTCGGGAAGCACCCCGATGCGCTGGTCGTGGGGATCCAGGTTCATCTTTTGCTCGTAGTTGACGAACCAGTCACGGTTCTGCTCTTCCAGGAGCTTGCGAAGGCAAGCGAGCAAGTGGCGCTGCAAGGCGGTCAGCAGCGTCGCCCAGGTCATGTCGTCGTCCTCGGGAAGATACCAGCGGGAGAGATCGTCGGGCCAGACGGGATAAGCGACTTCAGGCCAAGGGGGCCAGCGAACCGGCTCCGGGGAAGGAGTGTGGGAAAGAGAGCGGGCAGGTTCCGCAGCCATGAGGAAAGACGATCTAGCAGAAGTCTGAAGCGAGGGCGAGGGGACCTCACCCCCCCGGCCCCCCTCTCCCTGAAGGGCGAGGGGGGAGATTTCCAGCAGTCCCAGAGGGGGCCTCACCCCCCGGCCCCCTCTCCTGTACGAAGAGGGGGAAGAGCAGGTACAACACGGGGATTTGGCTGATCCGGATCAGGCCCGAAGGCAATGCACTGGGGTCCGGGCTGATCCAGATCAGGCACAAGGTCATTGCATTGGGGGGTCCGGCTGATCCGGATCAGGTCCAAGGGCAATGCATTGGAGTTCGAGTTGATCCGGATCAGGTCCAAGGGCAATGCGTTGAGGTCGAGGGAACAACCGCTCCGGGAACGCAGAGCCGCGGTGGGCTCGGGCATGGGGAGGGGAACCTCGCTTGCTGAAGACGGGAACCCCGGGCGGGGGTAGGCTCTCTCTCCAGGATCATGGTCGAGGAGGCTCCCACGGCGGACGGGCGGTGGAGGCGCTGGGGGCGCTGGGGGCTGCTGCTGGCGGCGGCGCTGCTGCTCCACCTGCCGCTGCTCCGGAGCACGCTGAGGCCCCTGACGCCAGGGGAACGGGCCCTGGCCGCCATCGCCCGGCAGGCGCTCCTCGGGGGGGACCAGGGGCTCGACTACGGAGGCTTCTTCCTCCACGCGGAGGGGGCCGCCGGAGCAAACACGGAGCGCCGCTGGAGATCCCTGGCCTCCGCGCTCCGGGAGCAGGTGGGCCCCCTCGGAGCACGCCACGCCCAGGAAGGAATCGGGAAGATGATGCTGCTGCTCTTCCGGGAGGCACACCTGGGGAAATATCGCCTGGAAGAGGCCCGGATGAGCGGCTACTTCCAGGAAGAAGCCGGGGGAAATTGCGAGGCCCAGACCAAGCTCCTCGTGTCGGCGCTCCGGGCGTCGACGATGGCGCCGCCGGACGGCAAGGAGCTGGCGGTCGAGGTGTTCCAGGACCACGTACAGGCCGTGCTGGTGGACCGGAGGCGAGGGGTCCTCTGGAACCTGATGACCGGCGAGGAGGACGCGAAACCCCGCTCCGACGTTTACCACCCGGCGGTGCTGCTCGCGGCGTACCTGCGGGGGCTCGGGCTGAAGCCGCCGATCCCGGAGCGGAAGCTGCTGCTGCTCCGGGGGCCGAGGCCCACGGCGCTCCGCAAGGGCTGGGCCTTCTTCACCACCTCGACGATGAAGCTCCCGGCGGCGGTCAACCGCTTCGCCGAGGGCCCCCCCCAGCAGCGCGCGGAGCTGCCGCTGCCGGTCCCGAGGCGCCCGTCGGACCCTCCGCCTTCCGGGAACGACAAGGAGGCCACCTGGCGGGAAGAATTCCTCCGGGATCAGGACCCCTTGCAGCTCTTCGCCATGGACGCGGTGGACAGCCCGTTCTTTCTGATCAACGCGACGCTGGTCTTCCGCCATCCGGAGCAGGCGCAACACTACCTGGGGCTCACCACCCAGATCGAACGGAGGAGGTGGCTGCTCCAGCTCGCCAGGGAACGCCTGGAGAAAGAGCTGACCCCGGGGCCCCCCGCGCTCCCCGCCGTGGAACAGCTCGCCGGGCTTCCGGAGGCGGAGCTGGCCGAGCGGCTGACCCGGATCGAGAAGATCGAGAAGATCGTGGCGCTGACCGAGGTGGCGGTGGACCGGAACCGGGGCAACACCCTGGTGGCCGGCGAGCTGGAACTGCACCTCCCCGGGCTGAGGCAGGTCGGCGAGGGCGTGCGCGCCTTCACCGCCGACCTCGCCCGGCGCCCGGGGGTGTTCGTGCGGGGGCTGAGCGCGATGGACCGCTCGCGGCGGCGCCTGCTGCTGTCGTTCCTGGTCCCGAGGTTCCCCAGCGCCCAGGTCAAGGAGCTGGCCCAGGCCCTGGGCGACCCGTCCCGGGTGGCGCTGGTGGGCGGAGACCAGGGAGCCCCCTTGCCCGCGCAGGCGCCCCTCTCCTTCACGGACGTGGAGCTGATCGACGTCCCGGTGACCCCTACCCTGCCATCCCCGCCGTCCAGCGCGCCCACCGGGCCGGGCTCCCCTGCCCCGCCGCGCCCTGCTCCCCCCCCGGAGGCCGCCCCGCTGGCCGCCGGGGCCTACCTGGACCTGGTGCTCTCGGGGCTGTTCTTCTCCAGGGAGGCGGACGACGCGCTCCCCATCCTGGCCCGGTGGGAGGCCAGCTTCAGCGAGCACCTGGTGCAGACGACACCGCCTGATCGATGCACCGACACGCTGATCAAGCTCCAGATGAACGCCATGAAGCCGCTGAGCGACGGGAAACGAACCGTCCCCGCCCACATGGAAGCCGCCGCCAGGAGGCTGGAGCGCCTGTGCAAGGGGTGACGCCCTGCTCGGCGTCTGCTCTACGAGGAGGCGCGAGCGAGCAAGGCGCCGTAGCCCTCGCGGTAGGTGGGAAACAGAAAGGAGTAACCGCTGGCCCGGAGGCGAGCGTTGAGGCAACGCTTGAAGGCGCCGCGGCCCCGTGGGTCCGGCTCGGTGGAGACCGGCGGAGGAGGGACCCCAAGCTGCCGGGCGATCCAGGTGTAGACCTCGGAGAGAGGAGCGGGGTCGTCGTCGACCCCCAGGTAACACCGATGGGAGTGGGGCAGGCGGAGCAGGTGGAGGAGCATGCCGACGGCGTCGTCCCGGTGGATGCGGTTGCCGATGGGCGAGGGCAGGGAACAGCGCGCGGTGCCGTCGCGGACCATGCGGATCAGGCGCTCACGGCCAGGGCCGTAGATCCCGGCGAGGCGAGCGACGAGGCCTCCCGGGAGGGCGAGGGCCAGGCGCTCGGCTTCGAGCAGGATGGCGCCCTTGCCAGAATCCACCACGGGAGAGTCCTCGTCCACGTCGCCGCCGGACTGCTCGGCGAAGACGCTGGTGCTGGAGACGAAGATCACGCGGGCAAGGGGGGCACCGGAGCCACGGAGGGCGCCGAGGACGTTGCGGAGCCCGTGGAGGTAAACACGGCGGTACGCCTCCTCGGAGCCCTCGTCCGGGGCGGCACAGAAGACGAGGTGGGTCACCCCAGGAGGGACGGGCAGTCCTGGGTCGGAGAGGTCGAGGGACCAGGGGAGCACGCCGGAGGGGAGGTCGGCGGGGAAGCGACGGGCGCCCCAGACGACGGCGCCTTCGCGGGCGAGCCGGGCGGCGAGGGCGGCGCCGACGTAGCCGCAGCCGGCGACGAGGACGCGCATCAGGGGCCGCAGTGATCCTCGTGGTCGCCGGCGTCGACGAGCCAGGAGAAGTCGGGGGCGATCTTGGCGACACCGCCGGTGGCCTGGCCGCTCTTGCCGGTATCCATGTGGAAGTGGTTGCGGTGGGCGGCGTTGTAGTTGGGGGTCAGGATGGTGCTGAAGATCTTCTGTTTATGGGCGTCGCAGACGATCTTGTAGAGCGCGAGGCTGGTGCCCGACTGCTGGGCGATGCCGGCGCCGCAGGTATCCGTGCCGCCGTAGGCGACGAAGTGGGCGGGGTTGTTGATGTCGTGGGTGGTCCCGTCGGCCTTGACGAGGTAGCGGACGTCGACGGCGCGCCCCCAGGAGTGGTTCGAGTAGCCGCTGGAGCCGCAGTCCGGCTCGGGGTCATCGGGGCCGCGGCAGTAGTTGGTCTCGCTCCAGGAGCAGCAGCAGCGGTAGCAGTAGGAGCCGAGGGTACCGACCCGGACGTACCCCTGCGCCTTGACGACGTCCGCGAAGGCCCAGAGGGTCTTGACGAACTCGCAGGCGATGGGGTCGTTGGTGGGGGTCTCCTTGAGGCCGCTGGTGTAGAAGACGCCGTTGACCGGTCCCTGGAGCTTCACCGCGTCGACGACGCCCTTGGCCTTGGTGGTGGTGAAGGGCACTCCGAGGGCCTTCAGCTCGTCGAGGCATCCGTTGAGGACCGGCGCCTGGACGGTGAAGTTCACCTTGGCGCTCGCCAGCAGGGAGCCGGCGCCGTCGAAGCCCCGGGCCTCGACCCAGCGCTGCCCCGCGATCTTGAAGGGGTGGGTGTGGGCGAAGCTGGGTGCGTTGGTCTTGTCCGCCATCAGCTCGCCGCTCTCGATCCGGTACTCGACCCGGGAGATCCCCTGGGACACCTGGACCTCGAAGGGGATCAGCGCCTCGGCGGGCGAGCCGGCTTGCAGGAAGGTCTGTCCCTCCTGGGGGGAGACGAAGGTCACGCTGGCCACCGGCGCCCCGGCGCTGCCGCCTTGCCCCGCGTCGGAGCCGCCGCTTCCCGCGTCGCTTCCGCCGGAGCCGCCGTTGCCTGCGGGGCTGCCGCC
>CAZSDX010000553.1:0-4806 GCA_964605685.1 uncultured Polyangiaceae bacterium | reverse complement strand
GGCGGGGCCCTCGGCGGGTCCGGTCTCGACGCGGCCCCGGATGAGGGCGCCCTCGCCGATGGCGATGGCGGGGGCCTGGAGCGAACCGACCACCCGGGCGCCGGCCTCCAGGTGGATCGCCTGGAGGGCGACCAGATCGCCGGCGACGGAGCCACGGACGACGATCCGGTGGCCGCGGAGGTTGGCCTTGAGGGCGGCGGTGGGCTGGATCAGGATCTCGCCGGAGACCTCGATCTCTCCCTCGACGCGGCCGGCGATTTCCAGGTCGCCGTCGCCGCGGATCAGGCCGCGCAGGAACGTACTTTCACCGATGAGGGTGCGTTCTGCCATGGTGTCCTCTCACACATCCATGTCGACGTTGCCCTTGAAGCTGGCACCGTCCGCGATGGTGAGGCGGGCGGCCCGCACGTCGCCCACGAGCCGGGCGCCGGCCTGGAGGTCGACCCGCTCGGTGGCGGAGACGTTGCCGGTGAGCTGCCCCGCCACGCTGACCGTGGGCGCGCTCACCTCCGCCTCGATCAGCGCCCCCTGGCTGATGACGACGGGACGCTGGGCCTGGAGCCGCCCCTTGAGGACGCCCGCGACCTCGACCTCATCGTCGGAGGTCAGCTCGCCTTCGATGGTGATGCCGGATGCAATGACAGTGATGGCCATGAAACCCCTCTTGCTTAAGCGCCGCGGGGGTGTATCCCGCAGCCCTTCGGGTAGCTCGAAATCGCCGTCGAAATCGCAGGCCAGGGTCGCTCCCTCGTGGATCCGGAGCGTCCCTCCTCGGACCTTCCCCCGGAGCGTCCCCGAAGGGAACACCACGAGCCCGTGGGTGGCGCTGACCTCTCCGGTCAGCTCTCCCTCCACGGTGATCTCGGTGGCCTCGACGACCCCGCCTTGCACGGCCCCGCCTTCCCCCACCGCCAGGGTGCCCCGCAGCACCACCTCGCCCTGGACCACGCCGTAGATGCGGGCGTCTCCTTCGCCGGTCAGACGGCCGCGGAGGGTGGTGCCTTGGTACAGGATGGTCTCGGAAGGAGAGGAGTGGGCCATGGTCGAGGCGAGGGCCACTCCCTAGCACGATCCCCGGCGCCCGGGGGGGCTTTCCTCACCAGACCACCTGGACAGGCCCCGGGGCTGGATCCTGGTTTCCCTGCCCGAGCTGTCCCCGGTCGTTGCGCCCCCAGCACCAGGCCTCCCCCGAGGACAGCAGCGCGCAGCTGTGCCCCTCCCCCGCGCCCACCTGCGCCGCGTCGAAGAGCGTGGGCACCGTATCCGGGGGGTACAGGTCGACGCCGGTCTTCCCGGTCTGCCCGTCGTCGCTCGCTCCCCAGCACTTCACCAGGCCGTTGCTCAGCGCCGCACAGCCGTGCCTCCATCCCAGTGCCACCCGGGAGAGCCCGGAGAGCCCGGTCAGGTTCTTCGCCGCCACCTCGAAGATCGCCGCCGTCCCGATCTGCTTCCGGTCGTTGGCCCCCCAGCAACGGAGCCCCACCGAGCGCACGCACCCGAAGAAATCTCCCCCCAGGATCTCCGTGGCCCCCTGCGTGTCGGTGATCGGCGTGGGCGCCAGTTCGTCCTCCTCCGGGCCGGCTCCCTCGTCCGCTCCCCGGAGGCCCCAGCACACCGCGCCGCCTTGCTCCAGCAGCGCGCAGCTCCGGGCCCGCCACAGCGCCAGCCGGGTGGTCTTCCCCAGCCCCGCCACCTGGATCGGCGCCGCGGAGTCCTCCCGCTTTCCCTGGCCGAGCTGTCCTCGCTTCCCCTCGCCCCAGCACAGCACTTCTCCGGTCGCCTGCCGGGCGCAGGCGTGGCGTCCTCCCACCGCCACCTCGACCGCCTTGCTCAGCCCGGTGATCGGCGTGGGCGTGGCGAGCGAGGCGCCTCCCGGGGCGATCCAGCCTCCCTCGTTGCGCCCCCAGCACCAGACCCCGCCGGAGCCCACCGCGCAGGCGTGATCGCTGTGGGTCGCCACCTGCGTCACCCCCGCCAGCGCCTCGATCCTGGCGGGCTTCGAGCTGCTCCCTCCGGTGACCCCCTGGCCGAGCTGTCCCGCGTTGTTCTCTCCCCAGGACCAGACGGACCCCCCCGACATCCGGGCGTAGCTGGTGGCCCGCCCCGCGTGGATCTCCACCGGAACCTCGCAAGCCCCCGCCTGGCACCCCCACCGGCACGGCGTCGGCTCTGCCTTCCATTGCCCTTGCGTGCAGTTCTCCACGGTGTCTTTGGTGCAGCGTTTCTCTCCTGCCTCGCAGGCTGTCGAGGTGCCCCCCGCGCCTGCCTCACCTGCCGTGCCCGCGACGCCCCCGTTCCCCCCGTCGCCGCCATCTCCGCCTGCTCCCGTGCCTGCGTCTCCCCCTGCGCCGCCGTCCCCGCCTGTTCCGGCCTTGTCGCCGCCTGCGCCGCTGTCGCCGGCCTGTCCGGCGGCTCCTCCCTGGGTCGCCTGTCCGGCGGCTCCTCCGGCGCCTCCTCCGACCGCGCCCGCTTCTCCGGCGTTCCCTCCCAGGGGGCCCAGGTAAACGTCGTTGAAGTTCTCCTCGCACCCCCACGGCAGCAACATCAACCCCAGGACGAGCAGGCCGCGGCGCATCATCACCCCCTGATACTACCCCAGGAGTTCCCCGCGACGCACCGCCGTGCTTCGCTGGAGCGGGGACCTCACCCCCCTGGCCCCCTCTCCGTCTCCCGCGGAGAGGGGGAGATCCTCAGCAGATCGAAAAAAGGGAGAAGGGGGAAGGGGGAAGGGGGAAGGGGGAAGGGAGAAGGGAGGCTCTTCGCCTGTGGGCGAGTTCGTCCTTTCCGGGGGCCTGGTGGGAAGGATTCTTTCTCTGTTGCGCCCTTTCCCTCTGCCGGGAGTCTCCCCCTCTCCGCGGGAGACGGAGAGGGGGCCGGGGGGGGTGAGCTCCCCTCGCAACCATCGCGGACTGACCTGATCGGGGTCAGTTCACGTACAGGATGTAGACCGCGATCGAGTAGGGGGCGGGCTCCAGCGCGGTGCCGCCGCCGATGGTCTTTCCGTACTGACCGTTGCCCCAGCCGAGGAGGTTGCCGTCGGCCTTGAGCACGAGGGAGAAATCGGTCCCGGCGCTGATCTGGGTGGCGCCGGAGAGCGCCGGGCTGTTTTTGCCCTGCTGCTTGACGGCCCCCGGGAGCACCTCGAACTCCGGGTGGATCCCGGGGGTCGGGAGGTAATCCCTCCCCAGTTGCCCCAGCTTGTTCCACCCGACGCAGGATACGCTGCCGTCCGCCAGCAGACAGGTGTGGTCCTTGCCCAGCGCCAGGAATCCCTCCTTGCTTGGCTTGGGGAACGCCGTGAGCGTGGGGGGCTCCGCATAGGAGGATTTCTTGATCCCGAGCTGTCCCTTGTCGTTGCGGCCCCAGCACTGCACCCCGCCGGGGGACAGGGCGCAGGTGTGATCGCTGCCGGCCTGGACCTCGGTGACACCGGGGAGCAGCCCCTCGACGAGCTTTGAGGTCTGGCCCCCCCCGCAGGATGCCTGGGAGAACTCGCAGGAGCCCCAGCAGAAGACCTGTCCGGCCTTGGTCAGCGCGCAGGCGTGGGCTCTTCCTGTGGTGATCTGGGCTGTGGGCTCCAGGGGGAGGAGCGTGGGAGAGAAGACGTTCTTGTAGGACCAGTCGAGGACGATCTGCGACCAGTCGTTCTTCCCCCAGCAGAAGACCTCACCGGCCTTGGTCAGCGCGCAGGAGAAGCCGTACCCCAGGCTGAGCTGGATCACGCCCGAGAGCCCCTTCACCTCCGTGGGGGTGGTGTAATACCCGAGGGAGCCGACGCCCGCGCCCACCTGCCCGAACTCGTTGTCCCCCCAGCAGAAGACCTTGCCGCCCTTGGCGATCGCGCAGGTATGGTGGTCGCCTGCGGCGATGGACTCCACGTCGGTGAGCTCCACCACGGCTCCGTACTGCGGCTGGGTCGGGTTGTTGGTGCCGAGCCCGAGCTGCCCCACGTGGTTTCTCCCCCAGCAGTGGGCGCGCTGGTTGGTGAGCACGACGCAGGCGTGGTCCCCTCCCGCGGCGACCTGCACCACGCCCCGGCACGCCCCCTCGCTGCACGCAGGGAGCTTTTCCTGGCAGAGGGTCTTCACCAGGTATCCGTACTCGTCGCACTCCACGAGAACGCCCTCTTTCGGGTCGCACCATCGCTCCCCGGGGATGCACTTCCCGTAATTCCCCTTCCCGTTGCAGTAGCACCCCTCCCCGCAGGGAGTCCCCGCAGGAGTGTTGACGGTGCCGACCTCCCCTCCTTCCTGGCAGACGTAGCTGTAGCACTTCGACCCGCTGGAGGGCGGATCCGCGTCGTCAACCACAAGCTCGACCTCGCCCTTGCCGTCGCACTCCTCCCGGTGACAATCCCCCAGGATCTGCTCTGCGGGGGTGTAACCCTTGGGGTGTGGCTTGACCCCGCACTTGCCGGAGACGCACGTCGCCTGCAAGCACGGCGACTTGGGCGCCGGGCACACGCTCGCCTCCAGGCAGGCCACGCACTCCCCCTGGCCGCAGTAGGGGAACTCCTCCGGGCAGGTCACCGGGGCGTATCCGCTCCCGTCCTCCACGCACACGCTCCTCTCCTCCGCGGAGGAGCAGCCTCCCACCGACCCGGGGGCGCAGGCCATGCATTTCCCCTGCTCGGCGCTGCACAGCTTGGTCCCGCAGGCCTCCTTGGGGGCCCATTGCCCCTGTTCGGTGCACTGCCGCAGCAGATCCCCGAGGCACGAGCGCTCGCCGGGCTGGCAGGTCTCGCCGCCTCCCTGTCCTCCGGCGTTCGCGCCGCCCTGGCCCGCGCCGCCTGCCCCCGCGCTGTCG
>CAZSDX010000552.1:0-4864 GCA_964605685.1 uncultured Polyangiaceae bacterium | reverse complement strand
TCGTCCGCCGATCCAGGTCTACTCGTGGGCAAAGCAGGCGGCGGGGCCCCACGGGCAGCCCCCGAGGTAACTCCTTGCCTCAGCGCTCCGTGGCGACGGTGAGGGTGAGCCAGGCGGTGGAGCCGACCGTCCAGCGAGCGGTCTCCTGGTCGCCCTGCGTGAAGAGGAAGGGGGCGTTCAGGAGGTTCTCCAGGGCGAGCTTCAGGTCGAGGTGCGAGCCGATGGCCTGGGCCACCGACAGGTCGACGACGTGGCGGGGCTGCTCGTAGACATCGGGGAGGATGTCGTAACCCACCACGTCGATGCGCCGCCCCAGCACGTTGTAGGCGAGGCGGGCCCGGGTGGCCTCGGAGGGGGACTGCCAGTCCAGCGCCAGGTTCACCACCCAGGGCGCCTGTCCCTGGAGGGGTCGAGCGTCGCCCCCCTCCAGCAGCTTGCTCTTCTCGTCCAGCTCCACCCGCGAGTAGATGAGGCTCAGGTTCCCCACCAGGGAGAAGCCCCGCAGCGCCTCCGCCAGCGCCGCCAGCGAGCGCCGCGCCTCCAGCTCCAGGCCGAGGTTGCGCGCGGTCTTCGCGTTGGTCAGCGTGCGGATCGGGTTGGTCGCCGGCCGGAAGGTCGTCTCGATGGGGTGGTCGAAGTGCTTGTAGAACAGGCTGACGGCGAGCACCTCCTCCGGCGTGGGGAAGTGCTCGAGGCGGGCGTCCAGGTTGGTGATCTTGGAGCGGTCGAGGGCGGGGTTCCCGGAGACCCTCACTGCGTTGAAGAAGTCCTGGAAGCCGAAGGGAGAGACCTCGCGGAGCTGGGGACGCGCGACGGTGCGGGTCGCCGCGAGCCGGAGGTTGGTGCGGCTGCCGGCGGCGAGCACCAGGTTGGCCGACGGCAGCATGTCGACGTGGTGGTAGCCGCCGGAGATGGGGCTCCCTCCGGAGTTGAAGGGGTCGCGGGTGGTGAGGGTGAGGCGGCCGTCTTCGAGGCGAGTGCCCACCACGAGGCGGACGCTCTGGGTCGGCTTGAGGTCGGCCATGAGGTAGCCAGCGAGGACCCGCTGGTCGGCGGTGTAGCCGTCGGTGGCGGCGGTGGCCTCGTCGAGGAAGAGGCAGGAGCCGAGGTTGGAGGGGGCGAGGGCGCGCTCGGCGGGGAGGAGGAGGAGATCGGCGCAGCCCGGGCCCCGGAGCTGCTGGTAGCGGAAGCGTCGAGCGCCGAAGGTGCGGTCCTTCCACTGGCCGAGGGCGCCGACCTTGAGCTTGGCGTTCTTGTCCGCGTCGAGGGGCTGCTCGAAGTCGAAGCCGCCGCCGCGGATGTCCTCCTTCTGGCTGGAGTAGAAGTGGGTGGTGCCGTCGTCGAGGCGAAGGGCGAAGGGCTGGTCGTCGCGCTGCTCGTAGACCGTCTGGAGGAAGTTGGGTTCGCTGCGCCTGGCCTCCCCGGAGAAGAGCTGCCAGCGCAGCTCGCCGTCGCCGGCCCGGTGCTCGCCGGTGAGCTGGCCGAAGAGGAGGGAGCGCTCGATCCAGCGGGCGGTGGAGAGGGACTGGTTGCTCTGCCGCTCGTCCTCGTAGCCGGAGAGGCGGAAGACCTCGTCGTCGGTGCGGCGCGCCAGCAGCCCGGTGAAGGCGACGCGGTGGCCCTGGGCGATCTGGTAGCTGGTGGTGCCGAGGAGCGAGGTGGTGGTGGTGGCGGTGGAGCGGCGACCGGTGAAGAGAAAATCCGGCGTGAGCTGGCCGCCGTCGAGGCTGTAGAGAGCCTGTTTTTCGTCGCGGAAATCGAAGCGTCGACCAAAGGAGCCGGCCAGAAGCCAGCCGAGGGGCCTGCCGGCGATCTCGTGGCGGTTTCCGGTGACGAAGGACAGGGTGTGGTTGGGGGGGCTCAGCTCCGGAGAGAGGGTGCGTCCTCGCTGGGACATCGCCTCCGCCTTGAGCTTGTTGGCGGCCGGGTCGCGATTGTCCACCCGGGTGCTGCCGATGACCCGGGGGAGCCGCCGGGAGCCGTCGTCCACTCCTGTCCAGTCGCGGGTGCCTCCGGGGTAGCCGTCCCGGTCGCGGAAGGTGGCCTGACTGTTGAAGCCGGCGATGCCCGACACGGAGAAGACGAACTTCGAGGGGAGCTGGCGGGTGTTGAGGCGCACCGAGCCGCCGGTGAAGTCCGCGGGGAGATCCGGGGTGTAGGTCTTGAGCACCGTCAGGTTGGCGAGGACGCCGACGGGGAAGATGTCGAGGGGGATGGCCTGCACGTCCGGCTCGGGGCTGGGCAGGGGCGAGCCGTTGAGCAGCGAGTTGGTGTAGCGGTCGCCGAGGCCACGGACGTAGACGAAGCGGTTCTGCTGGACGGTGACACCGACGACGCGGCGCACGGCGTCGGCGGCGTTGCGATCCGGCGACTTGGCGACATCCTGGGCGCTGATGGCGTCGCTGGCGTTGGCCAGCTTGCGCCGCACCAGGAGCTGCGCCGCCGCCCTGGAGCGGTCCGGCTCCACCTCGACCTCCACCACGTCGACCTTGGCGACTTTTTTGTCTGCCTCCAGCTTGACATCGACGCGGGTGCGCTCGCCGGCCTTCACCGCGATGTTCTCCAGGCGCTGCGCCTTGAGGCCCGGGTAGAAGATCCGCAGCGTGTAGGTGCCGGGAGGGAGCTTGATGGCCCATTTCCCCTCGAAGTCGGCGCTAGCGCGGTACTTGGTACCGACGACGAGCACCTGGGCGTCCGCAACCTCCTCCCTGGTCTCGGCGTCGATGACCTGGCCGGAGAGGACGCCGGAGGTCCTGTCTGGTTTGGGGCCTTCGTCCTCCGGCTCCTCAGCGAGCTCCTCCGCGTCTTCCTGGGGAGAGGCGAGGGCGGAGGCGGGGGCGACGGAGAGCGCAAGGGTAGCGAGCCAGGCGGCGCGCTGGCGCAGGAGCGATCGGGGAGAGGCCAAGGTCAGAGCCTGTCGGTGATGAGGGCGATGGGGGTGGCGCCGGCGGCGCGGGCGAGATCCATGGCCTCCAGGGCGGCGCCGTAGGGGGCCTCGTCGTCGATGGCCACGTAGAGGGCGTGGTCGCTCCGGGCGGCGAAGACCCGCTGGAGCCGGGGCACGAGGGCGGCGCGGGCGACCTCCTCGTGGTTGATCTTGATGGCCCCGGTGGGGGTGATGGCCAGCACCACCGGCTCGTCGCCGGGGCGGGCGGGTGCGGCGCTCTCCTCGCTCTTGGGGACGCTGACCCAGAACTGCCGGGTCAGCAGCGGGGTGACCACCATGAAGATGATGAGCAGCACCAGCACCACGTCCACCAGCGGGGTGATGTTGATGGAGGGCCTGGCGCCCTTCTTCTTGCCGGCCTCGATGGAGATGCCCACGTCACGCCCCCTTCCCTTCCTTCTCGCCGACCACCAGCGAGACCCCCTGGAAGCCGATGGCCTTGCAGGCCTGGAACAGCGCCCGCATCTTCCCGAACTTCAGCGCCCGGTCGCCCTTGAGCAGCAGCCTCCGGTCCGGCGTATCCTCGTGGATCTTCTTCAAGCGCGCGTGGAGGTCCGCCTCGGTCAGCTCCTCTTTTTCCAGCAGGTAGCGGCCGGAGAGGGTGTAGGTCACAGTCACCGGGTCCAGCTTGGATTTGACCTTCGGGTCTGGGTTGGTGATCACCGGCAGCTCGACGGACTCGCCGGCTTCGAGCTGGGGCGTGACCACCATGAAGATGATGAGCAGCACCAGCACCACGTCCACCAGCGGGGTGACGTTGATCTCCGGCGTGGCGCCGCCCTTCTTCCGGGGAGCCTGCTCAGTGGCCATGCCCATGGAGGTGCTCCAGGCCGTCGACGAACTCGGAGGCCGCGGTGCTGATGGCCAGCTCCGTCGCGTCGATCTTTGACGAGAGGAAGTTGAAGGAGAGCACCGCGGGGATGGCGACCATCAGCCCGAAGGCGGTCTCGATGAGGGCCTCGGCGATGCCAGCGGAGACCGCCCCGAGGCCGCCGGAGCCGGTCTTGGCGATGCCCTCGAAGGCGGTGATGATGCCGACGACGGTGCCGAAGAGGCCGACGAAGGGGGCGATGGAGCCCACCGAGGCCAGCACGCCCATGCCGGAGCGGAGCTCCGCCGACAGCAGCTCGGAGCGCCGGGCCATCTCCCGCTTGGCCGCTTCCACCGGAGGCAGACCCTCCTCGCCGGCCTGGGCGTGGCCCGAGAAGGCGAGGAAGCGGCGGGCGCCGGCCCGGAGCAGCGCCGCGAGCTGGCTGCGGGGGTAGCGTGCGGCCAGCTCCGCCAGCTCCTCCAGCTTGCCTTCGGTCAGCAGCTTCGACGCCTCCGGCGCGAAGCGCTGCGACTGGGACGACGCCAGCGCCAGGAAGACCAGGCGCTCGATCATCACCCCCAGGCTGACCACCCCCATCCCCAGGAGGAAGACGGCGATGATCTTGGACAGCAAACCCATGGTGGCCCACATGGCCGACAGCGACAGATGCATGGTCTCCTCACGTGCGGATGCGGAACGGGATCTTCACGGTCTTCGGGTAGGCCACCGGCCGTCCCTGGGACATCGCGGGCTTGAACTTCCAGCCGCGCACCGCCGCCAGCACCACCGCGTCCAGCAGCGGGTGCCCCTTGACGATGCGGACGTTGCTCACGTCACCGCTCTCGGTGACCTCGAACTTCACCACCACCACCGCGTCCTCCCCGGCGGCGACGAAATCCGCCGGTGGCCTGGGGCGCCCCTGGGAGATAGGCACCGGCGGCTCCGTGTCCTCGCTGATGGTGACCACCTTTGGCGGAGGAGGCGGCGCCGCCGAGGGGGTCGGCGTGGGCGTCGGCGTGGGGGCGGGCGCAGGGGCAGCCTTGCCCGTGCCGGCGACGCCGGTGCCCACCCCGGCCGTGTCGCCGCCCTCGTGGACCCCGGCGACG
>CAZSDX010000551.1:0-4867 GCA_964605685.1 uncultured Polyangiaceae bacterium | reverse complement strand
CGGCGGCCTCGTCGGCGAGAGCCGCACCCGTGTGGACGGTCTTGTGAACAAGGCCGATTTTTGTGCGTGGGCGTTGCAAAGGCGTCCAGTGGCGTGGGTGTTGCGCATGCTACAGTACGTGCCGATGACGCAGGTGCAGCGCGAAGAGTTGCTGAGGTACTTCCCGCCGACGGATGACCCGGAGGTGCTGGAGAACCGGCAGCAGATCCTTCAAGGGTTGGTCAAGGTGTTCCCCAAGCTCCGCGACCAGCTGATCGCCGAGGCCAGGAACGATGGCCTCGACGAGGGCAAGAAACTCGGTATCGACGAGGGGACGAAAGCCGGCAAGGTGGAGGAGGCCCGCAAGGCGGTGGAGCGGGTGCTACGTCGCCGGGGGCTGGCGGTCAGCGAGGCGCAGGCGGCTCAGATCACTGCCTGCGACGACCTCGATACGCTGGAGCACTGGCTCGACCTCGCCATCACCGCCGCGAGCGCCGACGAGGTCTTCGACTGACGGCCGCAACGAGCTGCCCCTGCTCAATAGCTGTTGTCGCCCAGCTTCACCTTGCCGCGGAAGACCCAGTAGACGATGCCGGTGTAGGCGAGGACAAAGGGCATGCCGATGAGGGCGATGATCCGCATGATCTTGAGGGTCTTGAGGGAGGAGCTGGCGTTGTAGATGGTGAGGTTGAACTCCTCGCCCAGGCTGGAGTCCAGGAGGTTCGGGTAGAGCGCCATGCCGAAGAGGAAGGTGAGGGCGGTGATGGTGCAGGACGAGGAGACGAAGGCATAGAGGGGCCTCCCCTGGTGGATCGCCCGGGGGATGTTCGCCACCGCCAGCACGTTCAGCACCACGACGACCCAGGCGACGGGGATCGTCCGGAAGTTGGAGAGCGCGTGGGGGAAGCGGGCCAGCGTGACCGCGGAGGTGATCAGGTAGAAGGCCAGGAAGACGAAGAAGGTACGCCACATCCAGCCGTGGATCCGCCGCTGTAGCTCGCCCTCGTTCTTCAGGTAGAGGTAGATCGATCCGTGCATGGCGCAGGTGGCCACGGCGAAGGCCCCCACCAGCAGCGGGTAGGGCGAGAACAGCGACAGGGTATCCCCGACGTACTCCCGGGTGCCGTCGATGGCCATGCCCTGCATCGCGTTGCCCACCGCCGCGCCGAAGAGCAGCACCGCCGAGCCGCTGGCGACGGAGAAGGCCACGTCCCAGGCGGCGCGCCAGCCCGGCTCCGGGCGCTTGCTCCGGAACTCGATGGAGACCGCCCGGAAGATCAGGCTGAACAGCAGCAGCATGAAGGGGATGTAGAACCCAGAGAAGGACGCCGCATAGGCCACCGGGAAGGCCGCGAAGAGCGCGCCTCCGAAGGTGACCAGCCAGACCTCGTTCCCGTCCCAGAGCGGGCCGATGGAGTTGAGAAATAGCCTGCGCTCGTGGTCGTTCCGGGCGCCGAGGTGGAGGATGCCGACGCCCAGGTCGAAGCCGTCGAGGATCCCGTAGCCCGCCAGCAGGATCCCCAGGGTGATGAACCAGAAGGTCTGGATGTCCCAGTTCACGGCGACACCTCCGTGCGGCGAGCCTCGGTCATCGACAGGGGCGCGGAGGGGTCCGCCAGGCCCGCGGCGGCCGAGAGCAGCGATCCCCCCTCGCCGTGATCGTCGTGCCCCTCGCCGTCGTCCGGCCCGTGGCTGATCTTGGTGTGGAGCACGTACACCCAGACCGCGAACAGCAGCAGGTAGATCGCCGTGAACAGGATCAGCGAGGCCAGCACCTGCTCCGCCTTCACCGCCTTCGAGAGCGCGTCCGAGGTGCGGAGCAGCCCGTAGACGATCCACGGCTGGCGCCCCACCTCCGCCGCCACCCACCCCGCCTGGTTGGCCACGAAGACCCCCACCACCGCCACCACGTAGACCTTCAGCAGCCACCGGGCCTCGTACAGCTTGCCCCTCCAGAGCAGCAGCGCTCCCAGCGCCGTCAGCCCCAGGAAAGTGAACCCCAGCCCCACCATCAGGTGAAAGCTGAAGAACGGGATCATCACCGGCGGGCGATCCTGCGGGGGGAACTCCTCCAGGCCCTTCACCGGCGTGTGGAAGTTGTCGTGGGTGAGAAAGCTGAGCATCCCCGGCAGGGCGATGCCGTACTTGACCCGCTGCTCCTTCTCGTCCGGGATGCCGATCAGGTACATCGGCGCCGGCCCCTCCCCGGTGCGGAAGTGCCCCTCGAAGGCCGCCAGCTTGGCGGGCTGCAGGCGCCCCGCGATCTGCCCCTGGATGTGCCCCGTCGCCGGGGCGATCAGGCTGATCACCAGCCCCCAAAGCAGGGCCAGCTTCAGGCTCCGCCGGGCCACCTCCTCGTGGCGACCCCGGAGCAGGTAGTACGACGAGATGCTCATCATGAAGAAGGCCCCCAGCAAGAACGACCCGGTCCAGACATGGAGCAACCGCGGCACGCTCGACGGGTTGAAGACCATCGCCCAGAAATCCGTGATCTCCGCCCTCGCCTGCAGCCCCTCGCCCACCACGTGGTAACCCGCCGGGGTCTGCTGCCACGAGTTCGCCACCACGATCCAGATCGACGAGAAAACCGACCCGAGGAACACCATGCACGTGGCGAAGAAATGGAAGCGCCGCGACACCTTCCCCCAGCCGAACACCACCACCGCCAGGAAGCCCGACTCCAGGAAGAACGCGAAGATCCCCTCCGCCGCCAGCGCCGAGCCGAACACGTCCCCCACGTAGCGCGAGTAGGTCGCCCAGTTCGTGCCAAACTCGAACTCCATCACGATCCCCGTCGCCACCCCCATGGCGAAGGTCACCGCGAACAGCTTCGTCCAGAAGCGCGCCATCGTCGCGTAGACCGGATCTCCCGTCCAGACGAACGCCCCCTCGATCATCACCATCAGCGCCCCCAGCCCGATCGTCAGCGGCGGGAACAGGTAGTGGAACATGATCGTCAGCGCAAACTGGAACCTCGAAAGCAGCAGCGCATCCATGACGCCCACCTATAGGGGCCCCGGGCCCCCAGGAGAAGCTGCGCCCGCGATCCTCTCCGTTGTACGCTCTCCCACGCTCCCCCATGCGCCTCGCCCTCCTCCGCCTCCTCCCGCTCCTCGCCCTCCTCGTCCTGACGCCCTCCTGCGAGGAGGAGAAGGAGCCGGAGATCCAGGGCGCGAAGGGCTCCCCCAGCAAGGAGGATATCGTCGACGTCACGGACCTGCTGGTCGGGCAGAGCTCCACCGCCGGCGCCATCCTGGCCGGCGACCCGGCGGAGCTCCTCGCCTCCGCTCGCGCAGAGTCCACCGTGAGCATGGGTCGACTGAAACCCATCCTGCTCCGGCTCCAGGAGGTCGCCGCTGGCCGGGATCCGGAGCGCCGCGGAACCTACAACGGCCTCCCCTACGGCGTCTGGAGCGGCACCGCCGACGGCATCGAGGTGAAGCTCCTGGTCACGGTGCTCGCTCCCCAGAGGATGCGCTACCTGACCCTGGCGAGGAAGCCCGGGAGCCCCGACGACTACCGCCCCATCCTCACCGGCCTCTTCGTCAAGACCTCCGCCAACCGGGGCGGGGGCCGCCTGCGCCTCGACCTCACCGCCCTGGCGGACCTCGGCGGCGGGAACGCCGACGGCGTGGTGCACTTCTGGTGGTCCAACCGGCAGGAAGGCACCATCGCCCGGCGCCTGCTCCACCGGAACGTCAAGGACCGCGGCGGCCCCTACCCGGAGCCTCGCAACCACGGCACCGACTACCTGCAAGAATCCGGCGTGCGCGGCGTCTACCGGGCCCTCGCCGTGGGCGACCTGGTCCCCAAGCTGGCCGGCGACGAGGCCCTGGCGCTCCGCATGCGCTGGACCCCGGGCCAGGGCGGGCGCGCCGACGCGGTGCTGGTCAGCCCCCAGAACAACGCCAGGGTGAAGATCCACGAGTGCTGGGACGAGGACGGCAAGCGCACCGCCTACCAGAACGACACCGCCTTCGACGACGGAGACAACCCGGACGTGGGCGACGTCAGCTCCTGCTGGGGGTACGCTCAGGAGCAAGCTCCCGACGAGCCGCTCTACAACGACGTGGACGAGGCGCCCGAGGTCACCGAGGTGCTCCAGGCAGCGGGCGCCCTCGGCATCCCGGAGAGCGAGGCCAGCGACGCCACCCGGGCGGAGTGAGCCTCAGCGAGGGAGCACAGGGAGCCCGTCGGCCAGCGCACGCCAGGCGGGCAGCTCGGGGGAGCCGGGCTTTCGCTTCCCGTTGAACAGGGCCACCTGCTCGCCGGTGCGGTCGTAGAACTCCACGGCGGTGACGATGCCGTCTGCGGTCGGCTTGCGGACCAGCCAGGCGGCAGATAGCTCCGGGCTCCGGACGTGGAGGTTGAAGCGCGGATCCATCACGTTGAGCCACCCGTCCATCACGACGATCCTCCGGGGAGCGCCGGTGTGGATCTGGATCAACCCCCCGTTGCCCACGAACACCATGATCGGCACCTCGCCCTCCGAGGAGCGGCGCAGGAGGGTCTCCATGCACCCCGGGTCGAGGGGGACCGCGAGGGCGTCGCCCACCAGCCGGAGCGCCTGCTGTCGCTCGACGCCGAAGCGACGGAGCAACCCGAAGAACTCGTGGGTGTCCTTCATGGCGAGCCAGGCCTCTCGGAGTCCCGCGCGGTCGATGGAATCATCCGGGGCAGGGGGCTCGACGGGGGGCCTCGGGTCGAAGCGGATCGAGGGCTGCTGGTCGGGGGAGCGGTACGCCTCGATCAGCGCCTGGAAGGCTTCCTCGTGGGTCTCGTCGGTGGCGTAGACCTTGTGGATGGCGGTGCCGTGGGCGTCGAAGAACTGAAGGCTCCGGCGCGGTTGCTTGCGGGTCTCCTCGACGACCAGGAAGCCGTGGGCCCA
>CAZSDX010000550.1:0-4868 GCA_964605685.1 uncultured Polyangiaceae bacterium | reverse complement strand
CGCCGGCGTGCTCCAGGTGATCGGCGGACGACGCGCCGACCCGCGCCGCCAGCTCGCAGGCGCCCACGTCCGCGAACTGACCGGCGTGGAGCCGGACGCCCAGGCCCAGCTCCCGAGCCAGGCGCAGCGCTGGCTCCGCCTCGTCGACGGAGAAGGCGGAGCGATCCACGTAGGCGTCGACAAAGCGGGCCAGGCCCTCCGCGGCGACGGCCCGAAGCCAGGGGAGGACGGCGGCGGCGTAGGCGGGGCGCTGCCCCTCGAACTCCGGCGGCACCGCGTGGAGCGCCAGGTAGGTGGGGACGACCCGGGGGAGCTCCGGGGCAGCCCCGGCGAAGCGGATCGCCCGCAGCTGCTTCCGCTCGTTCGCCTCGTCGAGCCCGTAGCCGCTCTTGACCTCGACGGTGGTGACCCCCTGGGACAGCATGCGATGGAGCCGCCTCCAGAGCTGTTTTTCCAGGTCTTCCTGCGGCATTTCCCGCACCGCCTGCATGGTGGAGCGGATGCCGCCGCCGGCCCGGGCGATGGCCTCGTAGTCACCGCCAGCGAGGCGGATCCGGTACTCGTCGTGGCGCGAGCCGACCCAGGCGGCGTGGGTGTGGGCGTCGACCAGGCCCGGGGTGAGCACCCCCTCGCCCCGGAGCACCACCGGCGCCCCGCTGGACCGGAGCGCGCCGAGGTGATCCACCGCGACGACGCGCCCTCCCTCGATCAGCACCGCCCCGTCCTCGACGACACCGAGGGGGCCAGGGCGCCGAGGATCGCAGGTGATCACCCGGGAGGCAGCGACGAGCCCGCGTTCGATGGGAGCAGGGAGGTTGCCAACACGCATCCACCCGGACTACCACAGCCGGAGCCCGACGCCGCTCAGAGTTGGGTCACGTCCCAGCGGATCCGCCGCGGGGGTCCGCCCTTCTTGGTCAGCCGCAGGGCACCGATCCGTAGCTCGGACGATGCGGCGACGGCGCTGGTGGCGCGGACGCGGAGCAACCCCTGGCGGGTCTCCTGGCGGAAGCACCCGCCGCAGGAGGCGAGCTGCCCCTCCTCGACCTCGGGCAGCCCCTGCGGGTTGCCGCCATCCCCGGCGAGCCGCTCCGCTTCCAGGGTGGTGCCGTCCGCGAGGGTCAGGGAGGTACGCCCCCCGGGGGCCAGGGCGACCTGCGCATCCAGGCGATCCGCCACCGCGGCCGGGGTGACGACGGAGGGGTTCGTGGCCGGGGCGAGGGTGTCGATGGACGGGTCCAGCAGCGGCAGGATCTGGCCCTCGGCCAGGAAGACCGGGAGCTTGCCCAGGGGAGCGTCGACGGTGATCCGGGTACCTCCGGTGTAGGCGCGGCCGTCGTCCAGGTCGAGGAAGCGCCCCGGCGGTAGCCACAGCTCGCGCTCGGTACGGGCGCGGCGGACCACCGGCGCCGCGTAGAGCGCGGGGCCGAGCCAGAACGAGTCGTCCACGTCGTAACCGCCAGGCTCGCCGGGGTGAAGCAGGAACGGATGGAGCATCAGCGGCGTCCCTCGCTCGTGGGCCCGGCGGGCGAGGATCTCGAAGTACGGCGAAAGCCGTGTGTGAAACAGCGCCCAGCGGCGGTACACGTCGATGGTCTCCTGGTCGTTCCACAGGGACCACTTGGTGGGCTTGGTCGCCGCCAGCGGGTTGGAGCAAGCGTTCTGCTCCATCATGATGGGTGAGACCGCCGAAAGCTCGACCCACCGGAGGAACACGTCCTTGTCCCGGGGGTCGCTGGTCAGGCACTTGAAGCCGGTCATGTCGCTACCCCAGTAAGGAACGCCGCTGGCGGAGAGGTTGATTCCGCTGCGCACCGCCGACGGGATCCCCTGCACCTCGTCGAAGGTCGCCTCCGCGTCGCCGCCCCACACCGCCGGGGTGTAAGCCTGGGTCCCCGAGTACCCGGAGCGGACGAAGAACAGGTAATCGCCGGGGCGTTCCTTCTCCATCAGCTCGTGGGCAGCCCTGGCCGATAGCACCGGGAACTCGTTGTGGACCTCGTCGCCGCGGCGCCCGTCGAAGAGCACCGCATCCCGGGGGACATACTCGCCAAAGTCATGCATCCACCCGTCGTAGCCCAGCGCCAGGGTGCGCCGCAGGAGGTCCTGGAACCAGGAGACCGCCGCCGGGTTGGTCAGGTCGATGGTGGCGATGTCCAGGGGTTTTCCGGAGATGAAGAAGGTGAGGGCGGGCTCTCCGTCGGGCTTCTTGATGAAGTAACCCCGCTCCTTGCCGAAGGCGTAGTCAGCCGCGGCCGCCGGGTCGTTGCTGGCCACGTAGGGGTTGTTGTAGGCCATCGCCTTGTAGCCGAGGGCGTGGAGGTCCTTGGTCCACTGGGCCAGCGTGTCTTCCTTGCCCACGTGGGAGAGCGCCGGCAAGAAGTGCATCGCGTCGTCGATGGCGGTACACGGGATCTTCTCCTTGCGCAGGCGGACGTGTTCCAGCTCATCGCCTACCTTGGCGTAGATCCCGACGCGGCGCCGGAGCCCGAAGACCCAGGGCGCGGGGATCAGGGGGCGCCCGGTGTCGCGGGTGTAGTCGTCCAGGGTCGCCAGCGGATCCCCGTGGACGTAGATCACCGCCTCGAAGCCGGTCGCGTTGGCGGCGGCGCGCCAGGCGTCGGGGCGCTCACTGGCGAAGTGAAGCTCGGTCCGGTAGGTGGTGGCGAGGTGGACACCGTAGCCCCGGGTCGAGAGGAAGAAGGGCACCGGGAAGTAGGTCATCGACGGGCCGTTGGGCCCCGGGTTGGTGGGGCCGACGGGCACGCCTTCGCCCTTGCCCAGCGCCCCCTCCTCGGCCCACGAGTAGAGGGAGAGCCCCCGGTGGTTGGTCGACGCGAAGCGCTCCCCCATGCCGAAGAAGCGCTCGTCCGGCGGCGAGAGGAAGGCCATCGCGGTCTTGTTGACCGGGGCCGCCCCGTCGCCCTCCTCGGCCTTCATCCGGAGTGACACCCGCGCCCCGGCCACGGCGATCTCGTAGCGGATCCGCACCCCGTCGCCCTCCGCGAGCAGCGCGACGGACGAGGAGGAGCGCTCGACGACGCGGGCCTTGCGGGCGGGGCGCCAGGGCTGCTCTCCCGAGCGGTAGCCGTCCCAGCCGGGGAGCACCTGGGGGGCGAAGGTGGGCTCGTCCAGCGTTCCGGTCGCCGCGCCGTAGGCCTCCTCGCCGCCTGCGGGGGCGGACTCCAGCACCACGCTCCCCGCCGCGTCCAGGATCTCGACCCGGAACGGATCGAGCGCGACGCGGACCCTCGCCTCCCCTCCGCCCACCTCGACGGTCCCCTCCGCGAGCGACTTGACCGGGGGCTCTTCATCGTCGCAGGCGACCTGGGCCAAGGAGCCACACAGCAGGGCGAAGGCGAACCAGTTCCGGAAGCGCATACCCCGGGAGG
Organism: uncultured Polyangiaceae bacterium; assembly: GCA_964605685.1. GTDB lineage: Bacteria > Myxococcota_A > Polyangia > Polyangiales > Polyangiaceae > JANWXX01. Next base: position 1,476 of record CAZSDX010000550.1, on the reverse strand, counting down.
TTACCGGAAGAATTCGGCCGCAGCGATGTTCCAGGAGAGGGCGCGACGCACCAGCGGCGAGGGGTCCGAGCAGAGCGCCTCCAGGACCTCGCGGGGGGCCCTCGGCTGCTCCGCCACCAGGGCCCTCACGAACACCCGCGACGCCCCCGCGAGGGCTTCGAAGAGCTCCGGCGGCGTCTCGGCGTCCCGGGCCATCGCCGCCAGCACCGGGGCGTCCTGGCTCCGGGCCAGCTCCGCGCGGACCTCCGGGGGGGTCTCCGGGTTGGTCGCCGCGGCCTGGCGCACCCCCGCCTGCGGATCCCGGGAGAGCTTGACGAGCAGTTCGCCGGGGGTCAGCTCGTGGGCCGCCGCGTAGGCGCGCACCACGGCGTCCTCGTCCCCGGCAAGCGAGCGAAGAACCTCCGGGAAGATCCCCCGGATGGCCCCGGGGGAGAGCCGGGTCAGCTCCTGGAACGAGCCGCAGCGCCGGATCAGCAACACCGTCAGGGCGGCCTGCAAGGGGGGATGGCTCTGGTTGCGGAGCCGCCAGGCGCCGATCCCTTCCAGGATGGCCGGGATATGCTCCGCTGGGGTCCGGGGGTGCTGCAGGAGCCGCCCGAGGAGCGGATTCATCCTCCCGTCCGGGTGGAACGCGAACTCGCGCAGCAGGTACCCCGGCAGCCAGGGGCAGGAGATCAGCCGCTGCCACGCCGTCATGGAGAGCGTTTGGAGGAACACTCCGTCGATCACCGGGAGCACCGGGAGCACCGGGTTCATCAAGAAATCGTCGGTGTGGCCCCGGAGGATGAGCTGCTCCAGCTCCTCCAGGGGGGTCTCCGGGTCGCGAGCCCGGAGCGCGTCCGGCGAGGGGCGAGCGAGGGAGCTGTTCGTCGTGGCCATGGGTGTCCGGGCCGGTGGTACCCTGGCACCATGGTACCCCGGGAGCCCCAGCCCCGTCGTCCGGGAGAGCGCCGCGACCTGCAAATCGAAGCCTTCGCCCGGGATCTCCTCGCGGAGCGTCTGCCCTCGGAGGCCGTCGAGGTGCTGTCGATCCTGGCGCGCAACATCGCCCGCCACGAGCCCTCGACCCTCCCCTGCCTCTGCTCCTCCTGCGGCTTCCAGGGCTTCGAGGCGCAGGCCGGAGGGGAGACCTTCGTCCGGGACTTCGTGGTGATCGCCCGCCGTTGCCTGCACTACTGGGTGCCGGCCTCCACGGCCCGGGGTCGAGGGCTGGAGCGGCTGCGTCGCTCGATGCGCGTGGCCCTCCGTTCACGCTCCAACCGACCCTCCCCGGGCGAGCGACCCCTCCCGGACGACGTGGCCGAGAAGCTGAGCGCGTGGGGCTCTCCCGGCAGCGACGAGGAGATCCCCTTTTGACCTCCGATCCGCTCCTCCCGCTCCTGGCGCTCTCCCCCGGGGTACGCCGTCGGGCCCTGCGCCGCCTCTCCCGCGGGCCCGGTCTGTTCGCGCTCCGCGCGGTCCTGTGCTTCGACCCTC
>CAZSDX010000549.1:0-4869 GCA_964605685.1 uncultured Polyangiaceae bacterium | reverse complement strand
AGGGGCGCGCGTGGCCGGAGGCGATCCGCCGCGGGATGGCCGGGGACGGGGACGCCGCCGTGGAGGTGGCGGCCCTGCTGGACGACGCGGACCGGACCTACCGCCGCAAGGCCGCCGAGGTGCTCTTTGAGCTCGCCCGCCCGGAGACCGCCGCAGGTCTTCGCCTGGCGCTGACCCGGGACGAGGACGACCTGGTGCGGCGCTGGGCGGCCCTCGCCCTGACTCGGCTCGGGGAGGGGGCCGGGCGCACCCTGGAGCTGGTCGAGGACAAGGATCGCGCCTGGCGGCGCCTGGCAGCCCTCGCCCTGGCCGAGAGCGGGGACGAACGGGGCGAGGAGACGCTCGTGGCCTGGTGGCAGTCCGGTGAGCTGGATTTCCAGCGAGCGCGCCAGGTGGCCGCTGCCCTCGGGAAGATCCGCTCCCGGCGCGCGGTGGTCCCGCTGCTGAAGTCCCTCGGGGACGTGCGGCTCCGGCCCTACCTGGCGGAGGCCCTGGCGCAGATCCGCGAGCCGGCGGCCCGCCCTGCGCTCCTCGACGCCTTCGCCTCGGAGCGCTACCTCCCGGCGCGCCAGTCCCTGGCCCGGGCGCTCATCTCCCTCGGGGCTGGCGCCGAGATGGCCCCGCCGCTCGCCCGCTTCTTGGGGACCCCGGACCCGATGCCGGACGGGCTCGCCCTGGCGCTCCAGGGAGGCTTCCTCCCGTCCATCGGCGGCCCCGACCGGGAAGGGCTGGAGCGGGTCCGTCAGGGTCGGGGCAAGACCCGAAGGGTCCAGTTCATCGTCCCCGCCAAGGGGAACGGCAAGGGCGTGCGGCTGCTGGTGCTGGGGCGGAGCGCCGGGGCCAGTCCGGCGGCGGTCCGCCTGGGTCTGGAGCTACCCCGTCTGCGGGACGATGAGCTGCTCCCGGTGGAGCTGGACCCCCGCCGGGTCGTCGAGTTCGCCCTGGAGCCGGCGGAGTCTCCCCGGCAGCTCACCCTGGAGCTCCCCTCCGAGCTGGGCCTCAAGCAAGGCGCCGGGGCCACCCTGGCGCTCTGGCAGAGCGAGCAGGCGGAGATCGGGGCCCTGGCGGTGGTCCCGCTGGCGGACGAGATCCCGCCGCCCCCCCCCGAGCCCTGGACCCCTGGCGCGGGGGACTCGTCGGACGATCTGGTCGACGACGGAACCCGAGCCGACTAGGCTCCGCCCACCGTGGCAGACCCGAAGGAAGACCAGGAAGAGACCCAGGACGCCGCCGCCGCCCGCCTCCGGGCCCGCAAGGCCGCCCGGGCCCGGGCCCGCGCCGCCGAGGCCGGTGACGAGGCGACCGAGGCGAAGGCCAAAGGCGACGAGGAAGCGGAAGAGAGCGACGAGGAAGGGCAGGGGGAGGAGGGGACTGACGGCGAGGAGGCCCAGGGCGCCGAGGCCAGGCCAAACCGCCATGAACGTCGCCGCCGCAAGAAGCTCGGCAACGACGACACGCCGAAGGATCGCAACGCGCGGATCCGGGCCAAGCACAAGGCGAAGGCCCGACGCGAGGAGGCTGAGGACGAAGCGCTGACGCCGCTCTCCACCAGCGAGATGATCGACGACGCCCTCGCCCGGGGCACCGCTCGCCTCGGGAAATGGGTGAAGAACAACGCCACGATCCTCCAGTACGCCGTTCTCGCCTTGATCCTCGGCGGTGCTGGCTACGGGGTCTATTCCTGGCAGACCACGAGCAAGTCCGAGCAGGCATCCTCCGAGCTCCTCCAGGCGGTCAACGCCGACCGCGCCCGCATCGATCCCGCAGGGCCCAAGCCCGCCTCCACCGGCGAGGAGGAGGAGCTCTTCCAGACCTTCAAGTCCAGCGCCGAGCGTAACGCTGCCGCGCTTGCCGGCTACCGCAAGGCCCGCGAGGCCCGCGCCGACTCCGGCACCGCGCTGCTGGCGCGCCTCGGGGAGGCCGGCGTCCTGCTCGACCAGCGCGCCTTCGACGAGGCTCTGGCGGCCTACCGGGAGGTCAAGGCCAGCCCCCTCGCCGCCGCCGACCCGGACGTGCGAGGGCGCTGCATCGAGGGCATCGGCTTCGCCCTGGAAGGGAAAGGGGACCCGGAGGCCGCGCTCAAGGCTTACAAGGAGCTGGAATCCATCACCGGCATCAAGACCTACAAGGAGCTGGGCATGTACCATCAGGCCCGCCTGCTCGCTGCCAAGGGCGAGAAGGACCAGGCCCTCAAGCTCACCAAGGACGCCCGCGAGCGGCTCCAGATCACCGGAGAAGCCCGCAACGCCTCGTATCTGGTGGGTGTCCTGGAGGATCTCCAGCGCAAGCTCGACCCGACCTCGCTCCCCAAGCGCGGCGTCGGCGGCCCCGGGGGGCCTGCCTCCCTGGAGGATCTGCAGAAGATCCAGCAGCAGGTGCTCCAGGAGGTCGAGCGCATGCAGAACAAACCCGGCGGCCACCAGGACGAACACTGATGCGCGAGCGCCTCCTGCCGGTCCTCGGCGCCGCGGTGCTCCTCGGAGGCTGCAAGTCCCCCCGGGGCGGAGCGCTCCCCGAGATGCCCACCTGGTACCAGCGCCCTGGCTGGGCCATCCAGGTGACCGAGCGCCGCGACCTGACGGCCACGAGCGAGACCCAGGGCGAGGACCACGAGCGAGGCCAGCCCGCCATCGATCCGGACGGGCGCCGGCTCTTCGTGGGCTCCAGCGACCGTGGCCTCTACGCGCTGCGCGCCGAGGATCTCTCGACGATCTGGCGCTTCCAGACCGCCAGCTACGTCCAGTCGGAACCGCTCTACGATCGCGCCGAAGACACGGTCTACTTCGGCTCCAACGACGGCGCACTCTACAAGGTAAAGGCCGAGGACGGAGCCCTCCTCTGGCGCTTCAGCACCAACGCCGAGGTCGCCCGGCGCCCCGTCCTCGCCGACGGAGTGGTCTACTTCGTCAACGCCAACGACACGGCTATCGCCGCCGACGCCGCCACCGGCAAGATGCGCTGGAACCACCACCGCACCCCCGCCTACGGCATGGAGATCGCGGGCCACGCCGGCGTCGCCGTCCACGGCGGCAAGGTGTATACGGCCTTCTCCGACGGCCGCGTGGTGGCGCTCGGGGCCACCACCGGCAAGGAGGTCTGGTCCTACGACCTCGCTGCGGAGGCCGAGTCCTCCGGGGGCGACGAGCCCCTGCGCTACCTCGACGCCGACGCGACCCCGGTGCTGGCCCGTACCCGCGACGCCCTCGCGGTGTTCGTGGCCAGCTACGAGGGCGGCGTCTTCGCCCTCGACACCGAGACAGGGAGCCTCCTCTGGCGCCGCGAGGAGGCCCGGGGCACCACCGAGCTGACCCTCTGGGAAGAGCCCGCCCACGCCCCCCGCGACGGCGGCCCCCGCGTCCCAGCCCGCCGCCTCTTGCTGGCCTCCTCGGGCACCACGGGCCTCTGGGCCCTGTCCCTGGAGGACGGACGACCGCTCTGGCGCCAGCCGCTCCCGGAAGGGGGGATCTCCCGGCCGATCCCCTGGTCCGGAGCCTTGCTCTTTTCCACCACCCGCTACGGCCTGTTCCTGCTGTCGCCCCGGGACGGCTCGGTCATCGACGGCATCGACACCGGCAACGGCTTCGCCATGACCCCCGCGGTCCACGGCCAGCGAGCGTTCCTGGTGAGCAACCGCGGGACGCTGTTCTCCCTCCGGATCCTGGCGCCCGGCGGCGACGACAGCCCTGGGGTCCGTCCGCTCCTGGAGCCCTGAGGGAACCTCCGGGAGCGCGGCAAAATCCCCGAGAATTCCCGGGGATTACGGGGCTCATTGGTTGACATAATGTATCTTATGCGCAGAAGCCCCGCCGGCCCTTTCCAAAAAATCGGACGCCCCCAGGGGGTCACCCCCGTTTTTTGGAAGCACCCCCGTCCCCTCGCTTCCTGGGCCGGTTTTTCCGCAATTCCCCGCACTTTTGCCCCGTTTTGCCCCTTTGGATCCATCGTGGTCTTGCTTGATCGCATGGATAACATGGATAAATCCATCTTTATAATCCTTATTGAGGATATTTATCAATAATCTATGTTGTTCTATCATTGATCAATGATATAGATGTCCGGCCCACGAAGTCAAAAAGAACCCCCACGGAAAAACAGGCTAAATGTCCGTTCAGGTTCATTTTTGACCCCCGCAGAATGGCCACAAAACACGGGAAAATTGCCCCGAACCCAAAAAATCGAGACCTCCCCCCCCCCCCCAACCCCGATCGCGGTCCCCCCCCAGCCGCGCGGAAAATAAGCCGCCAAAAAAGACAAAGGCCCCGGGGAAATCCCACGGGGCCTTTGTCCGGACGGACCCGGAAAAATCGACGAGGTTTTTTCAGCCCATGTCGAAATCGCCCATGCCGCCCATGCCACCCATGCCGCCCATGCCGCCCATGCCGCCCATGCCGCCCCCGCCAGGAGCGGCCGGAGCTGCCTTCTTGGGCTTCTCGGCGATGAGGGTCTCGGTGGTGAGCATCAGGCCAGCAACGGACGAGGCATTCTCCAGCGCCATGCGGGTCACCTTGGTCGGATCCAGGACCCCGGCTTTGAGGAGATCCTCGTAGTCACCGGTCGCCGCGTTGAACCCGAAGCCCTCCGCGCCTGCCAGCACCTTGGCGATCACCACGGGCCCCTCTTCGCCGGCGTTCTTGGCGATCTGGCGGAGCGGCTCCTCCAGCGCGCGGGCCAGGAGCCGGAGCCCGAAGGATTGCTCGTCGTTGAGCTTGAGACCGTCGAGGGCCTTGCGCGCCCGGAGGAAGGCGACGCCCCCGCCGGGGATGACACCCTCCTCGACGGCTGCGCGGGTGGCGTTGAGGGCGTCCTCGACGCGAGCCTTCTTCTCCTTCATCTCGGTCTCGGTGGCAGCGCCGACCTTGATGACCGCGA
>CAZSDX010000548.1:0-4871 GCA_964605685.1 uncultured Polyangiaceae bacterium | reverse complement strand
AGGTCCGCAACCCCCTCGGCGCCATCGCCGGCAGCATCGACCTGCTGGCCACGTCCCCGGCGCTCCAGCAGGAGGACCGCATCCTCTGCGAGATCGTGCGCAGGGAGACGGACCGCCTCAACGACCTGGTCACCGACATGCTGGAGCTGGCCCGGCCTCGCCTCCCCGCCAAGGCCCCGACGGACCTCCGCTCCACCGCCCTGGAAGTGGTCCGCCTCTCGGCCCAGTCGGGGCGCGGCAGCGACGTCCGCGTCGGCTACGACGGAGAGCAGGAGGCCGTCCTGATCGACGCGGACGCGGCGCAGCTCCGCCAGGTGCTCTGGAACCTGGTCCGGAACGCGATCCAGGCCAGCTCCGCGGGGGCCACCGTGACCGTCCGGGTGCTCCGCCGCAGCGCGGACGTGGTGTTCGAGGTCCAGGACGAGGGCAAGGGGATCAGCGACGCCACGCGCGGGCAGCTCTTCGACGCCTTCTTCACCACCCGCACCCAGGGCGTCGGCATCGGCCTCGCCGTCGTCAAGCGTATCGTCGACGACCACGGCTGGACCATCGAGGTCGACAGCCAGGAGGGCAAGGGCGCCACCTTCCGCGTCCGGATCTCCTGAGCCTCACCCCGGCTGCCCCCGGATCCCCTCGCGAACCGCTCGGATACCACGGCGAGAGCCGCGTCAACGCGAGCGAAGGCATCCCCGCTGGTGGAAAGCAGGAGGATGGGATATCTGGAACCCATCATGCTTCGTCCCTCTCGCCTCTGCCTCGCCTTCCTGGTGCTCGCCGCGCTGCCCGTCGCCGGCTGCAAGCGCCAGGTCCCCGACAAGATCGTCCAGGATGTGGTCAAGAAGTTCCTGCGCCACGCGCCCAACACCGCGAGCGCCGTGTGCGGCTTCCAGCGCCCAGGGCTCACCCTCTCCAACGTCAAGGTCACCAAGAAGGACGCCGAGAACAAGGGCACCGTGCACGTCACGTCGTCCCAGCAGAACGGCACCAAGATGGTCAACTGCGAGGGCGACCTCAGCTACGCCTTCTCCTACAAATCCCGCACCATCGGCAAGCGCACCACCGTCACCTGGACCCTCGACGACATCAAGCTCACCGCCGTCCAGACCCCCGGCGTCAACTTCAAGCCCTTCGTCGAAAAACCCTCCGACGACGACGTCGCCGACTGAACCGCACCCCGCGCTGCGCCCTGATGGTGCGCCGCACCATGTCTTCTCCCGGAAAGAACAGTCACTCACGCTCCTGACATGCCGGTCCGTGTTGCAACGCAACATGGAGGATGGTACTGCCCCGGGCAGGACAGCGAGGCGCGACGGGCGATGAAGACGGCGAGGCGAGGCGAGGCGACGGTGGGGGTGGTGGCCGCAGGGAGCTACATCCCCTCGACCTGCATCACGGCGGCGGAGATCGCCGCGGAGACGGGCATCCCCGAGGGGGTGCTCCGGGAAAAGTTCGGCCTGGACAGGAAGCCGATCCCGGGGCCCGACGACCACACCAACGCGATGGCGCTGTGGGCGGCGGAGGACGCGCTGCGGCGGGGCGGCGTCTCCGGGGAGGAGATCGACCTGGTGCTCTGCACCACGGAGGAGTGGAAGGAGTACCCGCTGTGGACCGCGGGGATCAAGCTGGCCCACGACCTCGGGGCCAGGCGGGCGTGGGCGATGGACGTGCAGCTCCGGTGCGCGACGACGATGGCGGCGCTGAAGATGGCCCGCGCGCTGATGCTCTCCGACGAGCGGCTGAGGACGGTGCTGATCGCCGGCGGCTACCGCAACGGCGACTTCGTCGACTACAGGAACCCTCGCTCCCGCTTCCTGATCAACCTGAGCGCGGGGGGCGGGGCCCTGCTGCTCCGGCGCGATCACCCGAGCAACGAGCTGCTGGGCACCTCGGTGCGGGTGGACGGGTCCTTCTCCCACGACGTGATCATCCCGGTGGGGGGCACCGTGGCACCGCTCACCGCCGACGACGTGGAGCAACGCCGCTACCGCTTCGACGTGCCCGACCCGGAGGGCATGAAGGACCGGCTCGACGCCCGGTCCATGCAGAACTTCCTCGCCGTCGTCGACGAGGCGCTGGCGGAGAGCGGGCACCGGCGCAGCGACATCGGGTACCTGAACATCCTCCACATGAAGCGCTCGGCCCACGACTTCGTGCTCCGCGAGCTGGGGCTCCGCGAGGAGCAGAGCTTCTACCTCTCCGACTACGGCCACCTCGGCCAACAGGACCAGGCGCTTTCTATCCTCAAGGGCCTGGAGTCCGGGCGGCTCCGGGATGGGATGCTGATGGTGATGGTGGCCGCGGGGATCGGCTACGCCTGGTCCGCCAGCGCGGTCCGCTGGGGCCCCCGCCAGGAGGGCGACCGTGTACTGTGACTGGCTCGGCCGCCGCGCCGCCCTCACCCCCGACAAGGTCGCGCTCCTCGACGCGGTGGCCGGGCGCCGCTCCCCGATCTCCTACCGCGCGTGGGACGGTCAGGTGAACCGCACCGCCCGCTGGCTCCGGGAGGTCCACCGCATCCGGCGCGGCGACCGGGTGGCCATCCTCGCCAAGAACAGCGTCGCCTACCTCGACCTCCTCTTCGCCTGCGGCAAGCTCGGGGCCATCCTCCAGACCCTCAACTGGCGCCTCACCCCCGCGGAGCTGCGTGCCTTGCTCGCCCCGGCTCCGCCCGCGCTCTTGGTCCACGGCGCCGCCACCCGGGAGCAGGCCCAGGCCCTCGCCGTCTCGGGCCTCGTCGTGCCGACCGTCGACCTCGACGGGGAGGGAGAGCGCTCCCTCGCGGCGCGGATCGCCCACGACGAGGCCCCGATCCACGAGGAAATCCGGCCCGAAGACCCATGGGTCATCTGTTACACCGGGGGGAGCACCGGGGTCCCCAAGGGGGCGGTATTGACCCACGGGAGCGTGGTGGCCAACGCGGTGAACACGGTGGCCGGCTGGGGGCTGACCCAGGACGACGTGGCGATCCTCAACGCGCCCTTGTTCCACGTGGGGGGGCTGAGCGTGCTTACGACGCCGCTGGTGCTGGCGGGGGGCACGTCCATCGTGTGCGAGGGCTTCGATCCGGGGCAGGTCTTCGAGCTGATCCGGGCCGAGGGGGTGACCGCGTTCTTCGGCGTCCCGACCATGTTTCTGGCGCTGCTCCAGCACCCCGCCTGGCCGTCGAGCGACCTGTCGCGGGTGAAGCTGGTGATCAGCGGAGGAGCCCCCTGCCCGGAGGCGATCCTCCAGGCGTTCTGGGCGCGAGGCGTGGGGCTCAAGACGGGCTACGGGCTGACGGAGGCGGGGCCCAACAACTTCGGCATGCCCCCGGCGCTGGCGCGGGAGAAGCCCGGGAGCGTGGGGTTCCCGCTGTTCCTGGTGGAGACCCGGATCGTGGCCGATGGCCGGGAGTGCGGCGACGACGAGGTGGGGGAGCTCTGGCTCCGGGGCCCCCACGTGTTCGGCGGCTACTGGGGCCGCCCGGAGGAGACCGCGAAGGCCCTCGACGGCGGCTGGCTCCGCACCGGAGACCTGGCGCGGCGCGACCGGGAGGGGTGCTACTGGATCGTGGGGCGCTCGAAGGATCTCATCATCTCCGGCGGGGAGAACATCTACCCGGCGGAGGTCGAGGGCGTGCTGATGGACCACCCGTCGGTGGCGGAGGTCGCCGTCATCGGCGTCCCGGACGAGCGCTGGGGGGAAGTGGGACGAGCCCTGGTGGTCCCGCGGGAAGGCCACGCCCCGGACAGCGGCGAGCTGCTGGCATTCTGCCGGGAGCGCCTGGCCCGCTACAAGGTGCCGAAGGAGGTCCGGTGGCTCGACGCCTTGCCGCGGACCGCTGCCGGGAAGATCGACAAACCAGCGCTACGACGCGACCACGGAGAGCCATGAGCGAGCAGGCGAGGCCCGGCGGGCACGTGAAGGCAGGCGACCTGGAGGTCTTCCGGGTCGAGCGAGGCGAGGGCGAGCCGGTGGTGTTCATCCACGGGAACTGGTCCACCTGCTCCTGGTGGGAGCCGACGCTGGAGCGGACGCCCCCGGGCTTCCGCTTCCTGGCCTACGACCTGCGGGGGCGAGGCCAGACCCGCGGCCCGGACTCGGACTACACGCTGCCCTCGCTGGCCGCGGACCTGCGCGACCTCGCGGACGCCCTGGGCCTCGACCGGTTCCACGTGGTCGGGCACTCGCTGGGCAGCGCCGTCGCCATGGAGTTCGCGCTCCAGTACCCGGAGCGCCTGCGGTCGCTGGTCGCCGTCGCCCCCGCCTGGATCGACGGCATGCCGCGGCGCTTCCACAGCAAGGAGCAGCAGCGCGCCCTGGCCGCGGACAAGAATCTGCTGGGGCGAGCGCTGGCGCTGCTGGCCCCGGCGGCAGAGCGTGGACCCTTCTGGGAGCGGCTGGTGGAGGAGGGGTACCAGCAGCGGCTGGAGGCGGCGCTCCGGAACCTCGACGCGCTGATCGCCTGGGCCCCGGGCGATCGCCTCTCGGGGTTGACCCTCCCAACCGCGGTGGTGAGCGGCGACAGGGACGTGCTGCTGGGGTCTGAAATACCCACTCGGGTTGCTGCGGCGCTGCGGGCGCGCCACGAGGTCATGGAGGGCGTCGGCCACTGCCCCAACATCGAGGATCCTCCTCGCTTTGTCGCGCTGCTGGGCGGGCTGCTCCGCGGGGGATGACCCCCCTGACAGCGCCCCGGCTCGTCGATTCGTTGACGGTGCAAGCCTGTGTTCGCTAGCGTTTGATGGGCGATCACAGGCTTGCAAGGCCTTCCCCCAGGAGAGCACATGTCCAACGAAGACTGGATGGCTGGCTTCACCAACCGGCAGGATCTCACTTCGAGTTTTGCACTTTTTCGGGTCGAGTGCGGCGGTGCAAGTTCGCCGCGCCTC
>CAZSDX010000547.1:0-4874 GCA_964605685.1 uncultured Polyangiaceae bacterium | reverse complement strand
CGGCGACGCCGGTGCGGGCGGCGACGCGGGGCAAGGCGGCGCGGCGGGGGCAGGCGGCGGGAGCGAGCCAGCGAACCTGGTGTTCGTGACGTCGGTGGAGTTTAACCCGGTGGAGACCGCAGGGGAGGCGGACAAGCTGTGCGAGCAGCTCGCCGCCCAGGCGGGGCTCCCAGAAGGGACGTACGTCGCGTGGCTCTCCACCAAGGGGAAGGACGCCATCGACAAGCTGGCGGGGGCCAGCGGTTGGGTCCGCGTGGATGGCCTCCCGTTCGCGGACTCGGCGGGGGATCTGGTGGCAGGCAAGGTGCTTTACCCCCCGCGGATCGACGAGAACGGCGAGGTCGTCCCGCAGAACACCCGGGTCGCCACCGGCACCCTCCCTGACGGGACCGCCTCGGACCTCAACTGCGGCAACTGGACCAAGAAGAACGAGGATTATTTCTCCGGGGATCCGGCCTCGGGCACGGCCCTCTGGACCGAGCGCAACCAGGCCGGGTGCTCCCAGCCGGCGCGCTACTACTGCTTCCAGGTCGATCACGCGGCGAAGGTGGTGGCTCCTCCGATTCCGGCGGCTGGTCGGCGGATCTTCGTGACGGACAAACCGTTCGTCCCTGGCGCGGGCGGGCTCGCCGCGGCGGATGCCCGGTGCAGCCAGGACGCCGCCGCCGCGGGGCTCCCGGGGGAGTACGTGGCGCTGCTGGCCACCGACGAGCAGCCCGCCTCGGCGCGGATCTCCCCGGACGACCGACCCTGGTTCCGCCTCGATGGCGTCCAGGTCGCCGCTGCGGGTCAGCTCACCGGATCCGGTTCCGGCGACCTGCTGGCGCCGCCGCTGGTGACCGCGTCCGGTGACTACACGACGGCGAACGCCTGGACCGGTGACAGCGGCCCTGCCCAGTCCCCGCCCTCCAAGCTCACCTGCTCTGGCTGGACCTCCACCGACGGCCCGACCTTCCTCGGCAACAACGGCCCCACGGATCCGACCTGGTTCGCCGGCGCCCTCACCGGCTGCGCCGACGAGAACAACCGCCTTCGCTGCGTGCAGAAGTGAGCGCCCTGCCTTGATCGGTGAGCTTGCGGCGCTGGGATCCGCCGCGTGCTGGGCCCTGGCCAGCCTGCTCTTCGAGCGGGTCGGCAAGGATCGCGTCAGCGCCGGCGCCCTCAACCTGGCCAAGTGCACGATGGGCGCCGGGGTGCTGCTGGCGGCGACGGCGCTGGCGCGCGGGCGGGCTCTTCCGGAGGGCGTCACGGGGGCCGAACTGGGGATGCTGGCGGCCAGCGCGGCGGTGGGGCTGGCGGTGGGCGACACGGCCTTCTTCGCGGCGCTCAAGGCCGTGGGCTCCTCCCGGGCGCTGCTGCTGCTCTCGATGGCGCCGATCTTCGTCGTCGCGCTGGAATCCACCGGATCGGGTCGTTTCCCGCCCCTGTCGGAGCTCCGGGGGATCGGGCTGGCGCTGGGGGGGCTGGGGGTGGTGCTCTGGAGGCCCGGTGAGGGGGTGATTTCCTGGAAGGGGGTCGGGTGGGGGCTGGTGGCGGCGCTGGGGCAGGCGGGGGGGAACCTGCTGTCGAGGGCGGCGACGCAGGGGAAGCTGGACGCGCTGTCGGCGTCGTGGTTCCGGCTGGCGGTGGGGGCGGCGGGGGTGCTGGCGGTGGGGCTGGCGGGCGGGCAGGGGAGGGCGTGGCGGAGGGAGCTCGGGGCGGGGGGGGTGCTGGGGCGGGTGGCGGTGGCGGCGTTTTTCGGGACGGTGCTGGGGCTCTCGCTGATGCAGGCGGGGCTTTCGTACAGCCGGTCGGGCGGGGTGGCGTCGGCGCTGATCTCGCTTTCGCCGATCTTCTCGCTGCCGCTGGCGCGGTGGGCGGGGACGGAGCGGGTGACAGGGAGGGCGGTGGTGGGGGCGGCGGTGGCGACGGCGGGGGTGGTGTGGTTGCTACGCGGGGGGGGATGACAGCGGTGTCAGAGGGAAAAAGCGGGGGACAGCGGGGCGAGGACAGGGGAAAGTAAACGGTGAGGAACGTACCTGGCACAGAAGGGATAGAAGATGATGAAGAAGATCCTTGCGGCTTTGTTTGGCCTGGCGATGCTGGCTCCGGGGGCGGCGGCGGCGCAGGAGACCAGCGCGACGCTGAGCGCCGAGTGCGAGTGGAAGGCGAGCATCTCCTGCTCGGCGGTGTGCAACCCGACGGCGTCGTACTTCCAGTGCGACGTGGATCCGCCGGAGTGCTCGGGGAAGATCCCGACGGAGTGCTCGGCGGAGGTGCAGGCGGCGGCGTCCTGCGACATCCAGGGGTGCTCGGCGAGCTGCGAGGCCGAGTGTTCGGCGAACCCTCCCAAGTTTTCCTGCGCCAGCGAGTGCCAGGCGAAGCTGGAGGCGGACTGCACGGCGAAGATCGACGCCAACTGCCAGAGCAGGTGCGCCGGCGAGGCGGACAAGGCGAGCTGCGAGGGCTCGTGCAAGAGCGAGCTCCAGGGGACCTGCAAGGGGCAAGGATCGGCGAGCTGCGACGCCAAATGCGAGGGGACGAAGGGGACTGCGGACTGCAAGGGCACCTGCAAGGCCGCCTGCGAGGGGGGCTGCGACGCCCAGGCCCAGGCCCGCGCCACCTGCGACGGCTACCTGAGGTGCAAGAGCCCGCTGAAGGTCCAGTGCCAGACCGACTTCAAGGCCAACTGCGAGGGCAAGTGCCAGTCGTCCGGCGGGGCGCTGGTGTGCAACGGCCAGGTGGTGAGCTACGGCGACCTGAACGCGGTGAAGGAGTGGTTCAAGAGCCACGGCTACGCCACCGGTAGCTCGTCGGCCAGCTGCGAGGGGAACACCTGCAAGGCGGAGGCATCCGGCGAGGCGGGGCTGAGCTGCACCGCGGCGCCGGTCCCGGCGGGCGAGGGGGCGACGGCGGCGCTGGGGCTGCTGGCGGTGGGGTACGCGGCGTCCCGGCTCCGGCGTCGTCGCCGGTTACCGCCGCCGTCCGGGTGGGCTATACCTCCCTGCGCGCTCGCCGCTCGGGTCCTGACGGCCCGCGGTCCGGCGGGGAGATCCTATGATCGACCTCAACGAAATGGTCCTCTTCGCCCGGGTGGTCTCCCGGGGGAGCTTCACCGAGGCGGCCCGCGAGCTGGGCGTCCCCGCCTCCACCCTCAGCCGCAAGGTCTCCGCCCTGGAGGAGCGCCTCGGCGTGCGGCTGCTGGAGCGCACCACCCGCCAGCTCCGGCTGACCGACGCCGGGGAGATCTACTACGAGCGCTGCGCGCGCCTCTCCCGGGAGGCCGAGGAGGCGGATCACTCGGTGATGGCGCTCCAGAACTCGCCCCGGGGCACGCTGCGGGTGACGGCGCCTCCCTTCTTTGCCGAGTCCAACCTGGCCCCCGTGATCGCCGAGTACGGGCGCCGGTGCCCGGAGGTGCAGCTCGTCATGGTCCTGGCGGACCGGATGGTGGACCTGGTGTCCGAGGGCTTCGACCTGGCGATCCGCGTGGCGGCCGGGTTCTCCGATTCGAGCCTGGTGCTGCGGAGGGTGGGCAAGACCAGCGCGGTGCTCTGCGCCAGCCCAGAGTACCTCCAGCGCCGTGGCGCGCCCCTCGGCCTCGCGGACCTCGATCAGCACAGCATCGTGGGCTACTCCTTCGAGACGGGAGGTGCGTTCCACTGGAGGTTCCTCGGGGACGACGGCAAGCTCATCGAGAAGGCGCTGACGCCGAGGCTGGTGGTCAACAGCTTCTGGCTCACCCGGGAGCTTTGCCGCTCCGGCGAGGGGCTGGCGATGCTCCCGGCCTCGCTGGCGGGCCCGGATCTGGCGAGCGGACGGCTGGTCCGCCTGCTCCCGGCGGTCAAGACCCGCTCGCTGGACGTGGGCGTGGTCACCCCGAGCGCCCGGCAGACCCCGGCCAAGGTCCGCGTATTCCTCGACCTGCTGGAGCGCGGCCTCGCCCCGTGAGGGATCAGCCCGGATCCTTGCAGCAGCGGACGCCCGTCGAGTAGTCGAAGTAGGAAAAGGGGTGCGCCCGGACCCGGGCGTCGCAGCCGGCGCGGGTGGCGCGGGCGTAGAAGCCTCCGGCGAAGGTTCCCTTGGGGTCGTCCACCCACTCGTCGAGGTTTCCGACCATGTCGTGGATCTCGTCCTCGCCCCAGCGGCTGACGCAGGAGGGGGTGTCGCCGGTGGCGCGTAGTAGGGGTTTTCCGTCCAGCTCGACGAGGTTGAGGCGCGGGTCCGAGTGGTTGGCGGAGAAGCTCCCGTGGAGGATATGAGCGGGGTGATCCTCGCGGAAGACGTTGCATGCGTCCTGGCGGTAGCGGGGGCCGTAGGGGAAGTCGGTTTGCTTCGCCCCCCGGCAGGCGGTGACCCACTCGTTTTCCTTGCAGAGGCGCTTGCCTGCGTTCTTGCAGGCCTCCTGGGCCAGCTCGCCGGAGACGTAGCCGCTGGGGAGGTTGCCGGGCCACGACATGGCCTTGATCCGGAAGGGCTGCCGCTGGAAATCCGGGACCGGAGGGAGCGGCATGGTGCGGGCGAGGGAGTCTTCCTCCGCCTCTTCCCGGGCGGCCTGCCATTTCTCCAGGGACCAGAGGGTGAGCTTCTGCGTCGGCGGGTAGTGGGGAGAGAGGGGCTGGTGGGTCTCTGCCTCGACGAGGGTGGCCTCGTAGCGGTCGATGCAGAAGCGACCGGCGACCGCCACCATCTCTTCGGGGCAGGCGATCCTTGTGGGGAGGATGGGGAGGGAAGGCGTGCGCCTGGTGGGCTCGTGGAGGGCGATGCTCCCGCGCTTGCGCTTCTTTTTCCCCTTGCTCTTGCCGGAGGGCGGGGGCCTGGCGGGGGCCGTCCTGGCGGGCGACCTGGCCGCGGGGGGGCTGGAGGGCTGGACGGGCCCCCGGGCGAGCCCGTGG
>CAZSDX010000546.1:0-4905 GCA_964605685.1 uncultured Polyangiaceae bacterium | reverse complement strand
TCGTCGTTGGTTTGGGTCACCACCGGGGCCAGCTTGGGGTGGGCGAGCTGGCGGGCGAGGGCGGCGCGCACCAGCGCCTCGCTCCGGAGGTCGGCGGGGCCCCGCTCGAAGGCCGCCAGCAGCGGCTCGACGGAGCCCTCCTCGAAGAGGCCCGCGTAGGCGTCGAGGGCGGCGACACGGACCAGGGAGGCGCTGTCGTTGAGGCGGCCCGCCAGCAGCCCCGCCACCAGCGGCGAGGAGCGGTGGAGCTTCGCCAGGCCCTGGAGCGCCTGGATACGGAGATCCGGATGCCGGGAGGAGAGCGCCGCCCGGTGGCCCGCCAGGGAGCCTTCGCCCTCGATCTGGCAGAGCGCCTCGTAGGCAGCGCCCCTGGCCGACGAGTGGTTGTCGTTGAGCGCCTCCCGGAGCGCGCCCCGCGCCCTGGCGCGGCGGTGCTTGCCCAGCTCGCGGGCGATGCTCGCCTTGACCTCGGGGAAGCTGGTGTCGCGCAGCGCCCGGAGGAGCAGGTCGAGGGCCTCCGGATCTTCGAGCGGAGCCAGCTCGCGGACCGCGTTCTCCTGGGCAGCGCGGCCGCCGGAGAGCGCCTCCCGCAGCGGGGTGAACCCGTGCCCGAGCGTCTGGGTGTCGCCCGGCGTCCCGGCGACGTCGATGGAGATCTGATCGACGGCGCGGTGATCGCCGCCCACCAGCAGCAAGCCGAACTGCTCGCCCTTGGTGACGCGGGCGAAGGCGACGGCGAAGGCCCCGTGGCTGCCGCCCTGCACGTCGAGGGAGCGCGGCTTGCGGCGGTCGTCGAGGCGCCAGAGCTTCGCCTTGCCGTCGCCGCCGACGGAGACAAAGCGATCGCCAGGATCCTCGGCGCCGGCCTTGAGCCTGGGCTGGGGCAGGAAGAACACCCCGCGGACGGGGCCCTTGTGCCCGGCGTCGTCGTTGCCACGGACCTCGCTCTCCACGTCGCCCACCAGGAACCAGATCCGCAGGAGCCCGTCGTCGCCGCCGGACACCAGGCGCCCGTCGCGGGGCGTGAACACCAGCGAGAGCACCGGGCCGTCGTGGCCGGGCATCTCCCGGAGGGCTCCGGTGGCCAGCGTGACCACCCGCACCACGCCGTCGTCCCCGGCGCCCGCCACGAACTCGCCGCCCGGGTCCGCCGCCGCCGCCCGCAGCGGCATCCCGGACAGGGCCCACTCCCCCTGCTTCTCCCCGGTGGCGGCAGAGAACACCCGCAGCTTCCCGTCGACCCCGGCGCTCACCAGGCGCTTTCCGTCCGGCAGCGCCGCCACGCCGGTCACGGCGCCCTCGTGGGCGTCGATCGCCCTGAGCGCCTCGCCCGTCCCCGCCTTGAAGAGGCGCAGCTTGCCGTCGGAGCAGGCCGCTGCGGCGACCTCCCCCGCCAGCGCCAGCCCGCCGACGTGCGCAGGGATCGTCGCGGCGCTCACCCGCTTGTGGCTCACCACGTCGAAGAACGTCACCTGGCTGGAGGCGCCCTCGCGCTCCCCGCCCAGCACCAGCACCCGCGCCCCGCAGGCCATCGCGCGGATCTTCTCGAAGTGGCCGATGTTGTGTTGCGCCATAACGCCCTCAGGATCTCCAGGTCAGGGTGCACTCGGTTCAGGTGGGTCAGGGCGGCGAGGCAGGCCTGCCACTCGCCTCGCGCCAGCGAGCCGGAGAACTCCCGGAGCACCGGGGCCGCCAGCGCCGCGAACGCCGCGTCCTCGGCGCCGAGGTCCCGCACCAGCTCGACGATGTTTCGCTTGATCACGCTCGCGGACACGTGGCGCCGCTTCGCCTCGCTGTCCCCCGCCGGGGCCCTCCCCGGGGGCAGCCCGAACAGCAGCCGCCTCAGCAGCCCCCGCAGCGCCTCCCGGTCCTCGAAGCGCCCGCCGTCCTCCAGCGGGACGTCCGCCGCCTTGCGGGGCTTCCACCCCTGCGGGTAGGAGCGCGGCCGGTGCTTCTCCCAGAGCATCCTCACCGCGAAGAGCCGCACCTCTCGGTCCGCGCTCTGCATCAGCCACCCCAGCCGCTCCGCGCCGCCCAGCCGACCGTAGTGCCTGCGGATCAGCTCCATGGCCACCTGCCGGGTCGGCCTCCGGGGGCTCTCGGTCATCTGGAAGATCGCGGCCGCGTCCAGCTCCTCGGGCCGGAGCGCCACCTGCGGGTCCGCCATCTCGTTGCCTGCCCCCTCCAGCGCCGCGTACGCCAGCCCGCGGATCTCCTTCGGCTCCTGGTCGACCAGCTCGTAGACCCTGGTATGGAAGCCCCACTTGCGGAGGTTGGGCCGGACGATCTGCAGCGCGAACAGCCGGACATCCGCCCGGGTATCGAAGAGCATGGCCCAGAGCAAGGATGGGTCGTAATCGACCTCCTTGAGGAAAGGCTTGAGGCCAAACTGCTTGCTCTTCTCCTGCTCGGGGCCCACCGCCGGGTGGTGGCAGAGGAGGTAGGTCTGGGCGAAGACGCGCACCGGCTCGTTGTCACCGGTGGTGAGGTCGAAGAGCCTCCGGGTGCCTGCCTTTGCGTCGCCGTCGGCGAAATCGGCGGGCTTCATGTGTTCGAGGAGGTAGCGGTGGGCGAAGTCGTGGAGGTCCGGGTCCGGGCGCTTGGCGAGGGCGAGGAGCCAGGGGAGGCCGAGCGCCTTGGCGCTCACCAGCTTCGGCGACCCCAGGAGCTCCAGCGCGGACGGGCGGTAGCCGGGGTTGAACACCATGCCCTTGAGCCGCTCGACCTCGGCCTCCGGGAGGTGACCCGCCTTCTTGAGCAGCTTCGTCGCGTCGTCCCGCAGCTCGTCCCTGGTCAGCGCGCCGATGAGCCAGCCGACGCCGATCTCCTCCGCCGTGTACTTTCCCAGGAACTTGAAGGCGACGTCGGCGCAGTCCGAGCTGTCTTCGAGGCGCTTGTCTCCGAGGAGATCGGTCCAGAAGCGGGCGCCAAGCTCCGTCCCCGGGTACTTCTTCTCGATGTACCCCGCGGCCCACTCCGCCTGCTCTTCTTCCCCGTAGAGCATGTCCGCCAGGAACGACGCGGGGATCTCCTTGCGCTCGAAGCCCTCGTTGAGCCCCTTGGCGGCCCACTCGGCGGTGGGTCTCTGGGTGAGCAGCTCGCCCAGGAACGCGTGGCCGAGCTCCCGGGGGGGGCGGGCGATGAGCAGGGTCTTGGCCAGCTCGACCACCTCCTTGTGGTCGGAGGAGAGCAGCTCGAAGAGCCGCTCCTTCGCCAGGTCGCGGGCGTGGGCCCGGGCGTACTCGGCGGCGTACTTGGTGGCCTTCTTGCTGGAGGACTGGAGCAGCCGCAGCGCCGCCTCGTGGAGCCCCAGCTCCTTCAGCTTCCCCTGGTGGAATTCCGGCGAACCGTTGAGCGTGTCCACCACGAACTCGTCGATGCTCTCCAGGCCGCGGAAGGGCAGGCGGGCCAGCCAGGCGGGGGTGGCGCCCCGGAGGCGCTCGGGGAAATCCTTCTGGAGCCCCTGGATGGCGAAGCGCGCCACCGCGTCGCACTGGCATGCCTCCAGGACGAACATCAGCGGGTCTGGGGAGCGCTTCCAGGCGTCGCTGAAGGCCCGGTGCTTCACCATGTCTTCGGGGGGTAGCTTCCCGTGGAAGGAGCGCGCGTCGTAGTGCTTCGTCCCGTGGCCCACGATGTGGTTCGCCACCCAGAGGTCGCCGAAGCTGTTCTCTGGCCGGTAGTAGCGCAGCACCTGGGCCGCGAAGGTCGGGTAAAGCTCGGGGACCGCCCGGCCGAGCTGGGCGAGGAACCGCCACGCCCGCCGCCGCAGGTAAGCCAGCGTCCCGGTGCTCACATCGCGGGAGCTGCTGTCGCTCAGCTCCCGGTCGAAGCGCGCCGCAAGCACGCCGAAGAGCTCCGCGTCCAGGTCGGCCTCGGCGCGCTTGTAGAGCCGCTTCAGCCCCCCCCAGACGCCGAACCGCAGCGGCACCTCGTCGCACAGCCTCACCAGCAGCGCCCGGGCCGTCGGGGTCCTCCGCTCGTGGAGCTTCTCGATCAGCTCCGCCAGCCGGAACCGGGGCGGGAGCAGCGCCGGATCCTGGGCCAGGAACTTCTGCCAGGCCTCCTGGGCGCCCTGCTTCCTGGCGGATCTCGACCGCTGCACCCTCGCCCGGGCCAGGGCCCCCTGGTGGCTGTGGATGTCGATCCACCCCTCCGGGGGCTCCTTGCGGGCGGGCTCGTCGCGCTCCTCGCCTTCCTCGTCGGTGGGGGCCTCCTCGACGACGAAGAGATCCGGGTCGCCTTGCTCCAGGAAGGCCTGGATCAACCCGGCGAGATCCGGCGCTTCGCCCTGGAAAAGCCGCCGTAGATCGTCGAGCTGGATGGGTTGCGTCTCCATGGTTCAGTGCTCCTTCAGCCGCGCCACGCGGGCCGCGAGGGGGGGGTCGCCCGCGGTGTCGATCGTCTGGAGAAATTTCCGCAGGGTGGTCCCTTCCTGGGAGAGCTTCGCCTGGAGGTACGGCGCCACCTCGCGCCAGAGCCTCCCCCAGCCGGCCTCGTTGCCGCTGATGCCCCGCCCCGGGCGATCCAGCAGCAGGCAGCCGAGGCGGAACGACAGCTCGGGCTCGGGGAACTGCTCCGCCAGCCTCGCCAGCAGCAGCACCTCCTTCGGCGGCTGCTCGGCGGACCTCCACGCGGCGAGCTGCCGCTCGTAGACCCGCACATCCAGGGCCCACAGCAGGTCGAGGGCCCGCAGCAGCGACAGCTTCCCCTTGCCCCGGCCCAGCCGCGCCAGCACCCCGTCCAGCGCCGCCCCCAGCTCGCCGTGCTCCGCCGGATCGACCCCCCCCAGCCGCTCCAGGGCTCGCCGGGCTCGCCTCGCCTCCAGCTTGGCCCGCCAGCTCCGCTTGCCTCCCAGCGTCTCGCCCAGCCTCGCCAGCGCCTTCGCCGCCGCCGCCACCCCCT